>JAMDEN010000067.1 GCA_023487035.1 Actinomycetota bacterium | reverse complement strand
ACAAATTTGATCTTGATTTTGCAAGCGGGCCTAAATCTCTGATGATCTGCCCCGAAGAAGGATGCGGCGGAATTATGGAACCTGAAGGCGGCTGTTATATCTGCAGAACTTGCGGATTTTCCAAGTGCTCTTAATTAAAATTTTTAAATCGTCTGAAAATCTTGGTTCTGATTGGCTTTAACAAATTTTATATGAAATTATTGATAGATTAGTTATGCTTTAGTAAACTTATTTTTGAAAGAACAACAGAGCTGGTAAAAAGAATTAATTATTCTTTTTATGTTTTAATTGTGAATAATATGGATATCAAAACAAAAAATATAATTGAGAAAATAACATTTGTGTTAGTAAAAAAATATGAACCGGATAAAATTATCCTTTTGGGTTCTTATGCTAATGAAAGTTTTAAAAAAGACAGCGATATTGATCTTCTGGTGATAAAAGATACTGAGAAAAAGAATAGGATTGACAGATTTGTTGAAGTTAAAAAAATTATCTATAATCCTAAATTAAAAATTCCTGTATCTCCTATTGTTTTGACCAAAGACGAATTGCAGAAAAGACTTGACATAGGTGATGGTTTCATTAAGGAAATTGTAGGAAAAGGAAAAGTCCTATATGAAAAATAAAATCACAACTGTGAAGGTTCGCATGGGTTGTAATCATAATAGATTTAAAATTTTTATAAATAAAAATTAATTTATTATAATTGTGTAATGAGATTTAGTGATGAATTATATCAAAGCTGATTTAAAAAGAAGATTATTTAAGATTCTCAGTGATACTTATAAATCCAAGAAAATATTTTTATTTGGTTCATATGCATATGGAACTCCATATAAGGACAGCGATATTGATATTGCAGTAATTGTAAAAAGATCAGAATTACCACAATATAAAAGAAGCAGAATTGGGTATTCAAAAATCAGGGGTATTGGATTTCCTGTAGAGCTTTTGGTATTTACTGAAGACGAGGTTAAAAAGTTTAGGAATGTAAAAACATCTTTAGTATCCACAATTTTGGAAAAGGGTTTTAGACTTGATGAATGAAAATACTAAAAAAGAATGGCTTAACTGGATTAAAAGGGCTATAAATGATTATAAATCCGCAAAAAAATTAATTACAGGAAAGAATAAATATCTTGATACATCAGTTTTTCACAGTCAGCAGGCTGCAGAAAAAATACTTAAATCCTTTTTAGTCTATAAAAATATAAGGTTTGAAAGAATACACAGTATAGTTTATTTAATAGATAAATGTTCTGAGATTGATAAATCATTTAATAGATTTTATTCAGCGGCAGAAATATTAACACCTTATGCTACAGTTTTCAGATATCCTGGTGATTATTCTGAGCCAGAGATAATAGACGCAAAAGAAGCTTTGAAATATGTGAAGAAAATTATTAATTTTGTTTTGGATATATATATTTCAAATAAGTTATATATGGGTGAAAAAATAAAGTAGTTCTAAATATATATTAAGATGTAAGATTCCTTACTATTATTTTCCCTAAATTTGGTTTAATATCACTTTTCCCGGGCAGCAATTCTGCATCTTGATTTCTCTATCATTAAAATCAAGCTTAAACTAAGCCTGATTTAACCTATCTATTTAAAAAGCAAATTCGCATTCGATATATACTTTACTTTTTTAAGAAAATATGAAATACTAAGGTATATCATTATTAATGAAAGGCACATAATGAAGAGAGTAGGTAGAACAAGGCAGGAAAAAGATCTGCTGTCCAAGCTTTCAGGCATGATTAATTACTCTGAATACATCCATGCCAACCTTGTAGATGTTGCAAGAACGTGTGGAAATAAAAACTGCAGGTGCAAAATAAAGGGAGAAAAACACATATCGCTTTACTTGACTACAACAAGAAAATATGGAGTAAGAAAGATGATATATATTCCTAACAAACTTGAAGAGGAAGTAAGAGTGATGGTAGCAAGATACTTTAAGATAAGGGATATGATAGAGACAGTATCAGATATTAATCTTGAGAGAGCATTATCTAAAAAGAAGTAAATGTTTAAAAGAGTAATAAAATACTCAAATAAACATTTTTCTTTATTTAAAAGTATAGAAGATATTACCGACTTAAGGCAAAAGCCCCAGATATCATCTGCGGATATCTCTACTTCTATTCTTTCCATACTACTATCTAACCTTGGTTCACTTAACAGGTTCAATCAGGCAAGAAACATTTCATCTGTTGGCAATATAGCTGGCAGGATTCCATCAACTTCAACTGTTGCAAGATCAGCAGACACTATTGATCTTAACCGCCTAAGAGAAATATTAAAATCCATTTACCTTAAAGCAAAAAGATCTAAGATGACACAACCGTTTAATGGAAGATATATAGGCATAATTGACGGCCATGAGATTTGTTCAAGCGATTTACACAGGTGCAGTCTCTGCAGTGTCAGAAATGTTTCCAAGATTGAAGGGGTGGTAAAACTTAACTACTATCACAAATATACCGCATTTATCTTAGCAGGGCAAAAGTTTGCCTTTATGCTTGATATAGAACCCATATATCCGCTTGAGGGAGAGACTACAAGCGCTTTAAGACTTCTTGACAGGGTGTGCATAAACTATCCCAAAGCGTTTGAAGCAGTTGCAGGTGACGGCCTTTACTTAAACGGAGCTACTTTTGGCCTTTTAGAATCTCATCATAAATATACCATAGCAGTCCTTAAAGATGAGACAAGAGAACTCTACACTGAAGCACTGGCCTTGTCAAAAACAACCAAACCTTTAGTTTATGAAGATGAAGGCATAACCTACAGAGCATGGGACCATACAATCTCCGGACTGTGGGATGGTTACAATAAACCTGTAAGGACAGTAAGATCGGAAGAGACTAAAACAGTCAGGCATCACTGCCAAGAATTAGGAAAATGGGATGTACAAGAAGAGAGGGCAGAATGGATGTGGGTTACCAACCTGCCCCCAGTTGTTGATTTAAAAAATATCATATCGGCCTGCCACAGCCGGTGGCAGATAGAAAACAAGTGCTTTAACGAAATAGTTTCTACCTGGAATGCTGATCACGTATACAGGCACAGCGGCAATGCAATTTCCGCTTTTATGCTCTTTCTGTTTATTGCTTTAAATATCTTCAACATATTTTTTGCAAGAAACATAAAAGATAAAAGGATAAGGTCAAAGACACTGCTAATTGACCTTATCAAAGCAGAGTACCTGCTTGCAAGATGGGTCCGGCCCATACCGGTGTAATCTACCTACTCTATCATATTTTTTCAAACCAAACACATAACCACTGATACAATTATATAAATAATTACTGTCTAAAGCACTGCAAAATCGGAAAAATCATCTATTCTTTAAAGAAATTTTATCTTATGTGAAATTGCCGTCCGGAAATAATGATAAAAAAGGATATTATTAATCTTAATTTAAGTAAAATAGGCAGAAGATGCAGAATTGCTGCATCTTAATTCGCATTATTGACAAATTATTTTGATGATGTTAAAATGCAATCGATTGAATTTTTAATTATTTTAAACTTATTTGTTTCTTTATTTAATAATAGCATTAGCTGGAAATAATCAAAATGAATAATTTTCCAACAATTCCAAAAACAGAATTCCAACAAAGAATCATAAATTTTAAGAAAAAAATGGATCAAAATAATATTGATTTAACAATAATTTTCTCAAACTTGTTGGATCCTTCAGCAGTAAGATATTTTTCAGATTTTTCCCCAATAAATGAAAGTTCTGCAATGCTGATTCCAATAAATGGAGCGCCTATTTTATGCTCAGGTCAAGCATGTCATGAATGGTCTAAATATAAATCAAAAGTAAAGGGAGAATTAAGGATTTTACCAGAAGTTGGAGAGGTTTCTGGAGTTGAATATGAAATAAAAGGACAATACGATTTTAGAGATTTATTTCTTGAAATAAAAAATAAATATAAAATAAGAAAAATAGGTGTAATTGGGGATTTAATTTTTCCTCATTCAATATATAAAAAATTAATTGAAATATTTAACAATATAAAAATAGTCAGTGCTGAAAATTTAATGTACGAGCTAAGAATGCAAAAATCAGAAAATGAAATTATATGCATGAAAAAAGCAGGAGAAATTATTTCAAAATCTTTTGAATTTGCTGTTTCTAATATTAAACCTGGTATTACAGAACTTGATATACAAGCTGACCTTGAAAGTAAAATACTTAAATTAGGTGCCGAAGATCATTGCCTTGCTTTCAGCCCAATGGTTTCGTCTGGCCACGAAAATACTCAACTCTGCATGAACAGAAATACTCTACGAAAGGTACGAGAAGGGGAAATTATAGATTTAGGAGCAGGTGCTCTTTATGAAGGTTATAATGCTGTTATCTGCTCCCCTTTTGTTTTGGGCAGTATATCTGAAGATATAAAAAAGGCAATAATTGTTGCATATGATGCATTAAACCTTGTTGCGTCAAATTTAAAAATTGGCACAAAGTCAACCAAACTTTATGAAATCTATACAGATTTTTTAAATACAAAAGGATATAGACAATATAGTCCTTATGGATCTGTTCATTCTATTGGCATGCTCGAATGTGAGACTCCGTTTTTTTCGGCTAAAAGGGATATTGTTATACTTGAAAGTATGGGAGTTGCAATAGATGTTTATTTTAAGGGTTTACCTTGGGGATCATTTAGAATAGAGGATACATTTATTATCAGGAATAAAGGACCTGAGTTAATTACAACCTATAATAAAAAGTATTTACATAATTTATTAAAGGGTAATAAGAAATGATTTTAGGAGGTGATTTTTTTAAATTATCAAATTAAAATTTTAAAAAACTTTTAAAGGAGGGGAAATGAAAAAAATACTTATAATTGTTCTTGTGGTTATTATTGCAATTTCAATGTTGTTTATTGGTATAAGCTGTAAAAAAACAACATCTGTAGAAACTACAGCTAAAGCCGAAGAGACAACTACTCAAGCTATATCTGCTGAAACTACGGTAGCGGAAACAACAGCAGCAGAAACTACTTCAGCGGAACCAATTACAATTAGCTGGTGGGATCTTCAGACTGCACCAGAATATAAAGCCATGTTGGATGAGGTTTTTGCACTATATCAAAAGGATCACTCTAATGTATCGTTTGACAGAAAAGGGCAACCTGCAGGGGATTATGCAGAACTTTTAAAATCTGCCACTTTAGCAGGGGATTTGCCCGATATTTATAGTATGTGGATGACAGATTTTAATACCCTTTATAAAGAAGGTAATGTTCTTAATTTAAAGCCTTATGTTGATGCAGATCCTAATTGGAAAAAAGCACTTGAAATGTTTCCTTTAAATGACCCGGTTGTTTCTATAGATAATGGAAATGTTTTATGTGCTGTAAGCAGCCAATCATGGCATTTGTACATGATTTATTACAAGGATTTATCTGACCAGTACAAATTAAAGGAGCCAACAACTGTTGATATAGTTGTAGAAAATAATGAAATTCTTAAGGCAAATGGGATAACATCTTTTGCCACTGGTTTTCAATACCCAGGTTTTATGATAGATTTATGGGTTACATTTGTTGCTATGATTGATGGAGATACCTCAAAGGTACATCAGGCAGAGAAGGGTGAAATTTCTTGGCAAAATGAATCCTTTTTGACAGCTTTAAAGGCATTTCAGAAGTTAATTCCATGCTTTTCAAAAGATGCACTTTCTGTTGAAGATACAACAGATGGTCATACCAGATTTTATAGTAAAAAATACTGGGGTATGTTACAGGGTTATGAACAGATGTTTACGGAATTAGGAACACAAAAAGCAGAGGATGTTAAAAACAATAATGTTGTAATTTCTGCTTGGCCTTTACCTGTGGAAGGTGCTAATAATCAGGTTATGGCAGGTGGTCCAGGTGCAGATTTTACTGTTAACGCAAAATCAAAACATATTGATGAAGTAATAAATTTCCTAAAATTTTTTGCTACAGATGATGTTAGTAAAATATTGCTTAAATATTCAATACCTCCTGCTGTAAATTATAATTTTGATGCTAGTGAAATAGTTAAGGATCCTATATTCTTGAATGCAATGCAAGTTGTCAAGTCACATCCAAAACAATATGTAACATTATTTTTCTATAATCCTGATGCTTACTCAAGATTGATGGATAATATGACAAAAATGTTTTCTGGAAGCATGGCTCCTGAAAAGGTACTTGAAGATATGGATTCATTAACTTATAAGAAATAATAGTCTATAATTTCGGGCTGGATGTTATTAATAATGAAAATAGCATCCAGCCAACACCAAAATGGGAAAATTGGTTAGAAAGAAAAATAATTTTATTTTACCTGCTACTTTTATTTCACCTTCCTTAATATTTTTTTTAATTTTTCTTCTTTTTCCGATTATATTTACAATTTTAATAAGCTTTTTCCAGTGGAATGGATATTCAAAATATGTTTTTGCAAATTTTATTGGTATTTCAAATTATAAGGATATGTTTTTTGATCCTTTATTCTGGAAAAGCCTGATTAACACAATTTATTATGTTATTGGTGTGGTAGTTCTTCAAAATATAATTGCTCTTTTTTTGTCCATCATTATTTTTCTGGGTAAATTTAAAAATTCAACATTAATTAGAAGCATAATCTTTTTTCCAGTCTTGATGTCGAGTGTATTAGTTGGACTAATCTGGCGTAGATTATTTTTAGATGATGGAATGATAAATGAATTTTTAAGATTAATAGGATTACAATCATATAACTGGTTCTCGGCACCTGTTACTCCTATGCTTATAATTATATTAGCATCTATATGGCAAGGCACAGGTTTCAATTTTGTACTTTTTTATGCTGGCCTCCAATCTGTTAGGATGGAACTAATTGAAGCAGCATACATAGATGGAGCAAACTTCTGGCAGACTATTATGAAAATTATAGTTCCTCTACTTCAACCTATAATAGCAATAAATGTAATTTTAAATGTTATAGGAGGCTTTAAATTATTTGATTTAGTTTATGTTATGACAAGAGGTGGTCCTGCACATCAGACTGAAGTAATTACAAGTTATATCTACCATTTGAGTTTCAGTTCTGTTGGTCCAAACAAGATGGGTTATGCAGCCGCTATTTCTATGGTTTTAATAATTATTGTTATGGCTATTTCAGCTTTTAGGATTAGGTCTATGAGAGGTTAGGAAAATTTATGTTATCAAGAGGAAATCTAACTAAAGGTCAATTTATATTAACTCGCATAATTTTATTTTTAACTATAATAATAGTAATAGTTCCACTTTTGTGGATTTTTTCTATATCTCTTAAAAGACCGGATGAAATGTATATGTCTTATTTGTTTTTCTTTCCAAGACACTTATCTGTTGAGAATTACGGGATTGCTGTTAAATATTTAACAGAGTTTTTAGAAATAAGCATTCCAAGAATGTTTTTAAATAGTTTAATTGTTACAATTTCTTCAATAATTATTGCAATTATTGTAGCATCGTTAGCAGGATTTGGGTTCAGTAATTATATTTTTAAAGGAAAGGAATTATTATTCCTGATGGTTTTAGGAATTTTAATGATACCCCAATATGCATTAATAATTCCATTGTATTTATTATTTAGCAAAATTAAATTATTAGGAACATATTATTCGCTAGTATTTGCATATGTAACTTTTAATTTACCATTTTCTATTTTTGTCTTAAGAGGTTTTTTTGAACAGGTACCATTAGAATTAAGAGATGCAGCAAGGATAGATGGTTCAAGTGATTTTTATTATTTTTTAAGAGTGGTTTTACCTATTTCAAGACCTGGTATAGCAACTGTTTCAATATTTGCTTTTTTAGAGTTCTGGAATGAGTTTTTATTTGCTTTTTTGTTTATTCGTGATTATAAAATGCAAACTATTCCCGCAGTGCTTGCAAGGATGGGTGGAGGTAAAGTCCCTATTCCATTTGGTGTTTATACTGCCACTATAATGGTTGTAATAATTCCATTGATAATCTTTTTTGTGATATCTCAGAGATGGTTTATAAGTGGGCTTGCTGCAGGTGCTTTGAAAGAATAGAAAATTTATAATACATCTAAACAAAACATTTAAATAGATAAGACGATAAGTTTCTAAAATTGTTAAATCAGTAAAAGTTATATATATTGATTTTTATAAAACAATGCAAAATTCAAGGGAATTATTTTTAAACATATTTGAAAATAATAAAAATTATAGAACTCTTAATTGGGAATTAGGATATTGGGAAGATACAATACTAAGATGGTATAAAGAAGGTCTTCCAAGAAAAAATTCAGTTTTGTTTAGAGAAGAAAAATATTCACAAGGAATAGCAGCAGAGTTATGGGCTTCGCTAAAGGATATACCTGATATAGATGTCCACAATTACTTTAATTTCGACGAGGGAATAAAGGCAATTCCTT
>JAMDEN010000097.1 GCA_023487035.1 Actinomycetota bacterium | reverse complement strand
TTGCAGCATCATAAAATCTGCTAATTAATGGAATTGGGCCTGTTAAAAAAATGAAAAATCTGTAATCTAAAGGTGCTAAAACAAAAGTTGTAACAAGATCGCCCCAATAAACAAGAATCACCAAAAGAAAAATAAATTGTGCCCAATGCAAATAATATAAGCTTTTATCTTTTACACTAATATATAGCACAAAAGGTACAGACCATAACAAATATTGCGGATGAAAATACGAAATTGCTACATAAAGAAGATAAACTATACCACTATAAGTAATTAAAAGTTCAAAAGTTTTAACTTTTTGTCTGATAAAGCTTAAGACAATGATTGTATATGCTGCAATATAAATAAATACTTTATCATGAATTATTAAATCAAGTTTTGCTGATATTATGTAATTAAAATGTTCAGCATTCAAGAGTGAAAATATTACACTCCTTCCAAAATAAAGATTTGAAAAAGCTTCAATTGCCAGAAGACCTGAAAGCCCTATTGCAATCAGGATAATATAATCTCTTCTTTTTTGAACTAAAAATATTATGAAAAAAGGAAGTAACATAATCGGGAAAAATCTGACTGCTACAGCTAAGGCAAGGATAAGTATTGCCCAGTACTTTCTTTGCTTTTTTGCCAGAAGAAATGCAATTAAAGTAATAAATAATCCGATTATGTCATGCCTTGCAAAAATATATAAAACAAAAATTACTACAGGGCTAAACATCCAGTATTTAAATATTTTTAATTTCTTTTCTGCATCATTGTCATAAAAAAGTCTTAAAATTAAAAAAATACATCCTATATCAAAAAAGAAATATAAAAGCTTAAATAAAAAAAGGACAACAAAAACATTATCACTTGAAATAAATTGAACCCAGGAACTCCATGTGTCAGTATTTAATAAAATTGATTTATAGTTTGATACTACAGGAAAAATTGTTTTTAAGATAAAAAAATAAGTTGAATGAATTATGTTTGTAAGCAGTTGCTGAAAGTCTGAGCCGATATTTTTATTAAATACAGTATCTGCCGCTCTTTGATATGTTGAAAGTAAATCTCTTTGAAATAAAAAAGGCATAAAAATAAGTCTTACCAGCAATCCACCAAGAAAATATTTATAAAATAATTTAAGTGATTTCCTGTCATTAATTATTTCAGGAGAAATCAGTCCGCAGCCTGTTTTTTTAAAAAAAATTTTAACTTTTGACATATTTTATAAAATTTACTTTAAAAATATATAAAATTGAACACAAAAAAACATAAAAATACCGGAAATGACTGAAAATTAAAATTTTTATAACAACCGAAATGATAATAATTTGAATAATTAAAATTATTCAAGTATGATTTTCTTAAAATCAATATTTTACCTGTTATTTTAAATAAATAAAGATGCTTTAAAGTAAAATTTGATTAAATTTTGTTTTTAATAAGTTTAATAAAACATTCATATTATTGTAATAGTATTTATTATACTGTTTTAGTAAATTTAAATAATATTAATTTTTATCTGAAAGGTTGGTTAAAACAACTGAAAATGGAAAAAATAAACCAGGAAGATTACAAAAAACAACAACCTGAAATAAAATCAGAAAAATCAGAACAGGAATATAAAATCATTGAGGAAAATGTAAGGACTTCCTACATTACAAAAAGTGGTTCAAAAACAAGTAAATATCTTGAACTGGTTATAGGTGAAAAAAGAATTTGGGCATTATTAAAATATGAAATTATAACAGGCATCTTTTCCAACTGGCCGGGCGCTTTGGGGATATTCTTAAGAGGTATTTTTTATAGATTATTATTTAAAAAAGTTGGTAAAGGCGTTATTTTTGGCCAAAACATAACCATACGACATCCCAATAAGATTTTTATTGGAGATAATGTTGTTATTGATGAAAATTGCATGCTTGATGCTAAAGGCAGTGAAAACAAAGGAATAGAAATAAGTAGAAATTGCTATATCGGCCGTAACACTATTTTAAGCTGTAAAAATGGAGATATATTTTTAGATGAAAATGTTAACATAGGATTTAATTGTGAAATACATAGTTCAAGTTATGTTAAGATTGGAAAAAATACTTTAATTGCTGCTTATGTTTATGTCATAGCAGGAGATCATATTCATGATGTTGTAAATAAACCAATTAGTTTATTAGGGGGAATAAGCAAAGGAATTATAATCGGGGAAAATTGCTGGTTAGGTGCAAGATCAACTATATTTGATAGCGTTTCTATTGGAAATGATGTAATTGTTGGCGCTTCTGCAGTTGTTAACAGTGATGTGCCGGCATACTCTGTAGCTGCCGGGATACCTGCAAGAATTGTAAAAAACAGGCTTCAGAAAGAAAAAGAAGAGTAAAAATAAAAAAATAAAGAAAAAAAATATAAAAAATAAATGTAAGAAATAAATAAAAATAAAAAACAGGAATAAGTAAAATAAATAAGAAAATAAGAACAATATAAACATAAAAAATAAGATTTAATAAAAATTGTAAAAATATATAATAAAAATCCGGCAAATATAAATATTTAATAAAAAAAATTTTTGATTTATAATTTAAAAATTACTTTTTTACTTACGAACAAAATCAAAGATAGAATTTATAAAATATAAAATTTAGTGGCAATTGATAAAAAAAAATTAAAAAATACATTATTTACAATCTTAAGAATTGTAATTAGCGCTGGCATCCTTATCTTCTTATTCAAAACTCAATTTAAAAACTTCTCCGAAGTTGCAGATTTTTTCAGGCATTCTCATGTAAAAGTATGGTATATTGTTGCCTCTTTTTTAATGTATTGGATAGGAATTTATCTTTTGGTTATAAGATGGCAAGTAATGCTTAAAACTCAGAAGATAAATGCAACTTTCGGATTTTTATTTGGCTCTTATCTGGTAGGGTATTTCTTTAATAATTTTCTTCCCACATCTATCGGTGGTGATGTTTACAGAATTTATGATACTTCAAAATTAAAAAACAGCTCCGGAATGAAAGCAACTTCTATTGTTTTGATGGAAAGAACTACAGGGGTTGTAAGTTCAATAATTTATTTATTTTTTGCTCTTGCTATCGGATTTGTTAAATCATCTCACGTGGAATTAATGATTGGGAAATGGGAAGTTTCAAATCATCTTTTAATCGTTCTGATAATTGTCTTTTTTATTATCTCAATTCTTGTAATTCTTATTATGCTTTTTCCTGATACTTTCAGGCTAAATAAGCTTTTTAGAAAACTTAAATTTCTTCACAGATGGGAATCAAAATTAAAGCAAATGTATGATACTTTTAAAAGCTTCAGAAAGTATAAATTAATTTTATTTCTTACAATCTTATTAAGTTTGTTACTCCAGTTTGCATTTACACTAAACTATTCCTTCGCCGGCATAGGTTTTGGAATAACAAAGTTAACTCTTCTTTCATATATTTTTATTGTTCAATTGTGTGGGATTCTTTCAATGATTCCTATATCTATAGGGGGTATTGGGGTAAGAGAAGGAACTTTTGTTGTTCTGGTTGGTGCCCTTGGTGGAGAGAAAAATATTGCTACAATTGTATCAATAGCAATACTTATAATAATATTAGTTCCTGGTGTAATAGGTGGAATTGTTTATGCATTAAGGCCTTATATTGATAAAAAAAGATCGGCAAGATTAGCTGATAATAATGTTTAAACAGGAATTACAGATAATTATAAATGATTAATTTTCAGATTTGATTAATTTTACCTTAAAAATTTCTTAACTGACCTAACTGATATTTTTCAATATCTAATCAGAACTTATTAAGTTCAGATTATCCTGCTAAATTTATATTTTTTATAATCACTCAACATAAACCATCTGAATTTAATTAACATAATAATATATTTATCTTAATATGTTTACCTGCACATTATTTATCTGAATGTATCTGATAAATAACATATCTCTAAATAATTTAGTAACTTAGCAGTAATTTAGTAAATCTTTTTTATTTTATAAAAAGGAAGGCTGATTATTATAATTGAAAGCAACCCGAGAGTTACAGAAAATGAAAGTGTTAATATATGATAACTGAATCCTACTATTTTTGATAAAGCTAACGGAAATCCAAGCGCAACAAAAGCAAGTGCAAACGCACCTTCATAAGTGCCAAAGCCTGCAAGTGCATGTGTAGGAAGTACAGCAGAAATTTCAGCTACTACAGTGGCAAGAAATATTACCCAAAAATTTAAACTTGGAAACCCGTAACCCATTGGTTTTAAAACTGCATGAATAACCATATAATATGCCACAAATTTAAGAACCCTGCAAATAACTGAATATACATAAACCTTACCGTATACTTTCCGTTTTTTGATTTCTTCAATACTGATGTTTATATCCTGAAGTTTTTTATAAATATATTGAATAACCTTACTTCTGCCTATTTTAGTTTTTAGCATTAATTTATTTATTGCTATAATAAAAAGTTTAATTATTGCTGAAAGATAAAATAATAAAAGAAGTGAAATAATTAAAAGTATAGCGGCAATTAAAATTATCTGCCATGAAGAAATTGCAAGACTCCCAAACCCGAAGGTAATCCACACTATTATTACTCCTATAACTATTAAAGAAAAAACAATAGCAAGATCAAAAACCATTACCAATGCAAGTGTTGAAATACCTATTTCAACAGGAAATTTAAACTTCCTGGTCAGTACATAAATATAAGATATTTCCCCTGTTCTTGCAGGAAGGACCATGGTAAATGCATTTCTTATTAATGCAATTAAAAACATATCAAAAAACCTTATTTTGTCTAACCCAACAAGAAGCTGTTTTCTATAAGCTCTGAATATGTCGCTTACTAGAATAATTATAAACGCAGATATAAGTGAAGGCTTATAACAATTTACAATAGCATTTTTAATATCAGTAAGTTTAATACCCCTTAAAAGAAAAATTACAAGAAATATTCCAAAACCGACAACAACTATAATATTTATTATTTTTAGTATCAGACTCTTTTTGCTATTACTTTTGCTTTTGCTCTTACTTTTATCTTTATTTTTTATTTCTATGTTTATTTTATCTTCCACACAAATTTCCCTTAGATTTTTATGTCAAGGGGATGTTATGTCATAGGGACGTATAATTTGACATGATTACATAAAAAAACAAATTTTTGTTAATTAGCGCTTATGTTATCAAATTATACGTCCCCTTGACATTTATTTTTGACATTATAACGCACTTTAATCTTATTTTTAACAAAGTTGCAATATATAATAATATATAATTACAATATACATGCTTAGATTATTTACCGCTTAAATAATTTCTAACATATTTAAAGGTTTTTTTAGGACCGCTGCTAAAAAGGTGGGAAAAAAATTTACCTGCGAGGTTTTTCTTTTGATTATAACTATTACCTGCATTATTACTTATCGCTTTATTATAAGAAAAATCATCTTTTATGTCGCTTAAGATATTATTTCTATTTGAGCTTCTTACAGGATCAGAGCAATATCTTAAAATAGGCTCACATACCTTTTCCCATATATAATCATTTGATATTAAAGATAAATTTTTTCTACATTCATCCCTGAAGCCTTTATCATTTGCAAGTTTTATTATAGCATTTGCTAAATCATGAGGATCTTTTTCCTTAACAACTATACCAAGATTCTTTTTTATAATAAGTTCGCTAAAAAAATCTCCTTCAGTTGAAATTACAGGTAACTGAGCCCAGATGTAGTCAAGTACTCTTGTCCTAAAAGAAAAGCGTGTTTCAATATGCACAGGATGAGTAATTATTCCGGCGTCAGCTTCTGTTAAATAATTCTGTCTTTCATCATAAGCAACCCAGCCAAAATTAAAAAATACATTTTTTTCAAAAACCCCAAGACTTTTTGATAAACTGACTGTTTCATTTACCAGTTCCAGCTCTTTTACAAGAGGATTAGGATGTTTTACTCCCATGAAAAATAGCTTTATATCTTTTCTTTGCTGCCAGATAATTGACATTGCTTTTATAAGAGTTAAAGGATCAAACCAATTATAAATACCGCCTCCCCATAAAACTAAAAAATCATTTTTTTCTATTCCCTTTATAACACCTTTAAGAACATCTTTTGTATGAAGAGGTTTATTTTCAGGTAATCCGAATGAAACAACATCAATTGTCTTTTTTAAAGTAGAATCAGCATAATAAGTAACAGGATTTATTCTGTTTAATGCAGCAAGCATCCCGAGCCAGAAGTCCCGTTGTCTTTCAGAAGCACAAATAAAAAAATCTCCAAAATAAAGCTGCTCATTTATAGTATTAACGACATCCTGATGAATATTAATTCTTTCTTTTATTGGCTTATTGCTGTATTCTTCAAGAGTTGCAAGATTATAAGGGTCATAAATATCAAGAATAAGATAAGCATTTGTTTGCTTTAAGCTTTTAAACTTATTAAAAGCCATTCCTCCGCATAAAATAATATCAGCTTCTGATGCAAGTTCTCTAATGGAATTATCATCAGTATACTGTATAATCTTAAATTCCATATCAGGAAAAGCGGGCTTATTGGGAACAGCAATAATTACATTCATATACTTTGATAACACTTTTGCAAAATTCCACACTCTTATTGCAGGTCCAGCCATTTCAGGAGCAACAACCTCATCTGAAATTAAAAGAATTGTTCTTTTCAGCTTTTTAGTAAATGTTTCATATATTCCAAGAGTTTTTAAGAGTTCAATCTGGTGATTTTGATAGTCTCTATCTTCTGATACAGAAAGAAACTGCCCTTTAAAATAATTAAAGACTGCTTTATCATCTCTTTTTCTTGCATTTTGAATTTTTTCTCTTTTTTCTCTATGTTTTGAAATATTATCCAGAAAATCCTTAACAGCCATAAGTGAGCTTAAAGGTTGAGCACTTATCTTCAAACTATTAATTTCTTCTCCAATTTTTTTTGAAAGTACCTGGCTGCTTTCATCATTTAAATCAAAGTTATAATATTTTTTATAATCAAACTTCAAATCAACAAAAATTCTGCCAAATATGCTTGCAAGGGTTGCAGACATAATGTTTGCAAGATTGTTTTCATCATAATTTTTAAATATTGAAATTAATGAATTTCTTTCTTTTAGAAATCGAAGTTTGTCATCGCTGAAATTTTTTGAAGTACCATGGTGCATATGATAAACAATTGATTTTGGTGCAAAAACAACTTTATATCCTAATATCCAAAGTCTCCATCCCAAATCAACATCCTCATAATAAGCAAAAAAATCCTCATCAAATCCACCTGCCTGAAGGAAAACATCCTTCCTGATAAGCATGGCTCCGCCATTTACAAACGGCAGATATCTTTCAATATTATGAATATCCTTATCAACCTGAAGACCATAATCTATCTGAAAACCCTTACCTTCAAAATTAATCATTCCACCTGCAAAATCAATATTTTTACCATCAAATGATAAAACTTTGGAACCTGAGCAAACCACTTCAGTCGAATCATAAACAGGTTTTAAAAGTTCCTCAAGCCAGTTTGCATCTACCTTTGTATCGTTATTTAGAAAAGCAATGTATTTACCGTTTGCAATTTCAGCAGCCTGATTATTTGCTTTTGCAAATCCAGGATTATGATGATTTTTTATTAGCTTTATTTCAGGAAAATTGCTTTCAATAAATTTAATTGAATTATCCTTAGAGCCATTATCAACAACAATAATTTCAATCTTATCTTTAGGATAATTAAGCTGCCTGATGCTATTTAAACAGTCATTTAAATAATTTTCTCCATCAAGATTTACGATGGATATTGTAATTAAAGGATATGAAAAAAATTCTGTCATTTGTTTACCAGATACTCATATTTATATATAAAAAAATAATAAAATAAATATTTAATAAAGCAACATGTTCAATTCTGACATGTTTAATATTTCACTAATACACTAATATAATGAAAATATATTTAATTTAAAATAAAACTGATAATAAAATTAAAATATTAATATATTATATTTAAAATTTAGAATTATGGATTAAAACTTATTTAAATTATAACAAACAATTTATTTTAAACAACAATTAATGTTAAAATGAAAACATTAATAAAAAAATATTAATAATATTATTTAAATTATTTTAGTTAAATTATTTAAGTTTAATTTGTTTATTATTAATGATAATTTTATTAATATTAATAATATTAATAAAATATTAAAAAAGAGTAAGTTTAAAAAATTTATTAAATAAATTTGTTAAATATAATTAATTTTTTAAAGTAAATGACGGACAAAATAAAAGTTGCATTTGTTACTGAAAGAATGATTTTAGGCCATGGAGTTGATCTGGTAGTTGACAGAATTGCTTGCGGTCTTTCTGATTCAGGTTATGAATGTGATATTTACTGTAATAACTATGATGAAACTTTTAAAAAACAAAAACCATATAACTTAATCAGGCTTCCTTCAATAACAGCATCCAATGTTTTTGATCTTGAATCAAAAGTAAAGAAATTTAAATTATTATTAAATAACAGATCTGAAGATATTTTTATTATAAATTCCTTCCCCTTTTACAGCCTCGCAGGTCATTTAAATAAACCAGTAATCTCAATAAATTATGGGATTGTTTCTACTGAAGGTATGCAATTTAAAAGAAAGCTTTTTTATAAATACATGGATTTTTCTCAAAACTTTTCGTATTTCAGGAAATCTTCAAGTGTAATTAGTATTTCAAATTATCTTAATAATAAATTGCCAGGCTTTATCAGAAAAAAATCAAGATGCATTTATCCAGGAACAAATCATTACCTTGAAATTAAAATTGATAAAAATAAGGTAAATGAATTCAGGCACAAGCATGGTGTGAGTGAAGATGACGTTCTTCTTTTATATGCCGGAAGGCTTAATCCCATCAATCAACCCTATAAGGGTACAAAAGAGTTAATAGAATTATTTCATTTTATAAACAGGAAGAACAGTAAAATTAAATTAATGATGGCAGGTTTCGGATCCCAAAATGATGAAATTGCAATAAAAAATGAAGGTGTAATTGCAATTGCAAATGCTCCATGGGAAATGATGCCCGTTATTTACTCTGCATGTGATATTTATACAACCTGCACAAAGTGGGAAGGGTTTGACCTCCCTATAGTTGAAGCTCAAACTTTTGGTAAGCCTTCAATTTGCTATAATATTGGGGCTCATCCTGAAATAACACAAAATAACAAAACAGGCTTTCTTGTAAATACAAAAGAAGAATTTGCGCAGAAGATTTTAGAACTTTCTTATAATACACAACTTAGAAATGAAATGGGTTTAAACTGCCTGGAAAACGCAAAGAAATTTTCATGGCAAAAAACCATTTCAGAATATGATGATGAAATTAAAAAAGTTTTAAATAAATATGCCAAATATACCGATAAGAGATATGAATTTAAAAGCACAAATTTATATTCCTCTTTTGAATCTGCAGAATCCAGGTTGAATTTAAAAAATAATCTAAAAAAAGATTATGTAAAAAACGAAAATATTACCAGCCGTTTAGAAATACTTGAAAATATTTCAGTAAGTAATTTGGATAATAAAGACCAAAATGAACTATATGATGGGCTTAAACAAGATAAATTACTGGATAAAAAAGAAAAACCATCTAAAGCAGAAGTAACAGTACTTATTATAAATTACAATTCTTCTCTTGCCTGCCTTCAGGAATGTCTTAATTCTTTAAAAAATCAAACCTTTAAAAATTTTGAGATAATGATTTTTGATAATGCAAGTACAAATGATGCAATTAATATTATTAACGAACAAATAAACTTTAAAAAAATAAACCTTAATGAAAATATTAAAAATTCTGATGCAAGTGAAGGATTTGTTTCAAATGAAGGATTTAATTCAGAAAATATAAAATTAAGGATTATAAAAAATGAAACTAATGTCGGACTTGGCAGGGCAATTAATTTAAGTATTAACGAAATTAATACTCCTTATGTTTTAATTTCAAACTTTGATGTTATTTATGATAAAAATGCTCTTGAAGAGCTTGTATTAATGATAAAAAGTTGCAATGAAAATATTATAGGACTTGCTCCTAAAATAAGACTTGCTTACAGAAAAGATTACATCGAAAGTGTTGGAACTTATCTTGATACTTCTTTGTATGATGGATATCAAGGGCTTGGGCAGCTTGATTTACATCAATATGATGTTCCCGAAGATATTTTTGGAGTGTCTTTTACTTCAGCATTTATAAAAACAGATGCATTTAAAGAAAACTGCGTAGGAAAAGTTGATGAAACATTTTTCTTATTTTATGAAGATTTTGATTTTTGTTTTAGGGCTAATATTATGGGTTATAAATTTAAATCCTGTCCTAATGCAATTGTTTACCATAAATATTCTTATAGCTTTAGGGAAGAATCAAGCGCATTTGAAACAAAGTATTATTATAAAAGGTTAAATCTTCTTAAAATGATGTATAAAAATGCCGATGACAGCACTATAAAACGCATACTTCCCGTAGAAATTAAAATAATGAAAAACAATTTAAAAGATAAAAACTTAAGAAAAGTTTCAAAAAAAATACTTTCAGACTTAAAAAAATCAAAAAAATATCTTTTAAAACAAAGAGAAATTATTAAGCTTTCAAAAATTTTAAGTGACGCTGAAGCAATAAAATACTACTGGGGAGAACAGAATTTCTTTGATGTTGTAAAAAATGAACCAAAATATGAAATTGCAAATCTTGAAAAAACTTATCAAAGATTATTTGTTATAACAGGAAGTAGCAAATATATGGAATATATCAGTTATCTTCATAGTCTTGATTTTACCAAGTTTAAATTTGAGCCTGAAATTTTAAGACATAAACTTCACAGCAAACTTGAAAATGAGCCAATAAGTGTCCATGAATTTATTGACAAGATAAAACCTTAGGCTAAAACTTCAATAGAATTTTTTAAAATAAACTTTTAAAAACAAGGATAAATAGTGAGAATCGGAATAGATGTTTCAACAATTTTAAACTTTGGAGTTAATGTAGGTTCAGGCAGATATATTATTAATCTAATAAAAGGTCTTTTATCTCTTAATGAAAAAATTAATAAGCAAAAAAATAATGAAAAAAAATTATTCAATTTACAAAAAGACATATTAAATGAAGCCGATGAAGTTGAAAACAAAAAAAAATATGATGAAAAAGATAATAATGAGAAGGCATCAGAAAAAATATTTAAAGACAAATTATTTAAAAACAACTCTTTTATATTAACAGGCTGGTATACTTCAGATGAAAACCTTCAATATATTATAGAATTAAAGGAAAAATATCCCACTGCAAAAATAAAATTAAATTTCTTTAAATTAACTCAAGAAAAATTTGATAATTGGAACAGGAGGAGTTTCCCGCCAATTGAATTTAAAGGCTTTAAAGCTGATGTCCTTCATTGTCCGGATTATCTTATTTTACCAACCTTAAATAAAAATATAATACTTACCATTCATGATCTGTCTTTTTACAGATTCCCTGAATTTAATTTTGAATGGTTCATAAAAAAATACCAGTCAGTTGTACTTAAAAATGCTCAAAGAGCAAAGAAAATCATAGCTGATTCACAATCTACAAAGCAGGATATTGTAAATTTTATGAAAATAAGTCCGCAAAAAATTAATGTGGTTTATCTTGCTGCTGATGAAAAATTTAAAGCTATGGCACCTGAAACATTAAAATTAAAAAAGGACACTTTAAAAAAGTTTAAAATACCAAAAAAATATATTTTTAGTGTCGGCACAATTGAGCCAAGGAAAAATTTTAAGACTTTAATTAAAGCATTTAATGTTTTTAAAAAATCTTTTACTGAATCTGGAAATTACTGCCTTGTTATAGCTGGAAAAACCGGGTGGAAAAGCGAAGAAACTTTTGAGGAGTATAAAAAAAGTTCTTTTAAAGAAGAAATAATTTTTACAGGAGAGGTAAGTGATGAAGAATTAGTTACACTATACAATCAGGCTTCACTTTTTGTTTATCCTTCTATTTTTGAAGGTTTTGGACTTCCTGTCCTTGAAGCAATGTCATGCGGACTGCCCGTAATTACTACTGACACTTCGTCAATTCCTGAAATTTATCCCCAAAGTGAATTTTTACTGGATCCTTTTGATGAAGTTGAGATGGCAAAAAAAATAAATCTTGTTTTAACAAATGAAAATTTAAAAAATAACTTAATTAAATTTTCACTGGAGATGGCAAATAAATTTTCATGGGAACAAACAGCTTTAAAAACAATGAAGATTTATTATTCCTTTATTAAGTAATTGATAATTAATAATAAAATGACAATTAGAAAAATAAAATATTTGTGCAACAATTAATTTTTATTGATAAAATTAAAGAAATAATTATTGCTATTTTTATATAATATTTACCATAATTTTAACCATAAATTATAACTTATAATTATATTGTTAAAAATAAATATTTTTGCTATTATTTTATAAAATTAAGTTTTAATTTCTAATAATAAATAATATTTGTAAAATAAATAAAATGGTGGGCTTTAATAATGGGTATAAAAACTACATTTATTATTAAAGATGAGATAATAAATCAAATCAAAGAAATAGTAAAAGATGGCTATTGTAAATCCATGACATCTTTTGTTGAAAATGCCCAGAAAAAAAAAATAAAAAATTTAAAAAAAGAAAAGATTAAAAAAGAAATACTTGAAGCAAGCAAAGATCCAATGTTTTTATCTGATATTCATGAAATAGAAGAGGATTTCAAGTATTCTGATTTTGAATAAAGGAAATATTTAAGCATGAATCTTAAATGGAAAATATTTTCAGCTGACTTAAATCCTGTAATTGGATCTGAACAGAAAGGTACAAGACCGGTTTTAATCATAAGCGATGATGATTACAGCAATGTAATGCCTTTAGTAACCATTTTACCTTTTACTTCACTTAAGTCTGGAAGAAAAGTTTATCCAAATGAGGTTCTGATAACAAAACAAAATTACAAAGAAACAGGACTTTCCTTTGACTCTATTATTTTAGCTCATCAGATAAGAACAATTTCAAAAAAAAGATTATTAGTCCCGATTGGTAGTATTGAAAATATTGAAATTCAGGAAAAGATTAATGATGCCTTAAGAATTCATCTTAATTTGTGAGTTAAGATGAATTAATTACAGATTATAATTATATTTAATATTTAAAATAAATGAAATTTTTTATTTTATAAAACAGATTGCTAATATTTTACTTAATTTAAGATATATAATCAAAATAGTACTAATAGTAATTTTTTATATAAATAATGAAATTATTACTTAAATTTTAATCTCAAGTAGCTTATCTTTCTTTAAAATAAAATGTTAGTAAATTACTTGATTTATTAATTATATTAAAATCATAAATAGGAGTATTTAAATTTATGAAAATACTTGTAACCGGGGCAACCGGCTTTACAGGCAGCCATCTTGTAAAAAGACTGCTTGAAGATAAGAATAATGAAATAAGAGTTATTGTAAGAAACGAAAAAAAAGCTGAATGGCTAAAAGAAATTGGAGTGGAAGTTATAGTTGCAGATATTACTGATAAAGAAGCTGTTTTTAATGCCGTAAAAGGCATGGATAAAGTATTTCATGTAGCTGCTGCATACAGAGAAGCTGGAAAAGATGATTCATATTACTGGAATATAAATTATAATGGTTCAAAATATATTTTTGATGCATGTCTTGAATATAACATAAAGAGATTAGTTCATACCAGTACAATAGGACTTGTAAGTTCTGTTAAAAATCCTCCTTCAAATGAGGAAGAGCCGTACAGTCCTGGAGATGTCTACCAGAATTCAAAATGTGAAGCAGAAAAGGAAGCGCTAAGATATGCAAGAGAAAAAGGACTTCCAGTTTCTATAGTAAGACCTGCTGCAATTTACGGACCAGGTGATTTAAGGATGCTTAAGATGTTTAAAATGATTGCAGAAAAAAAGTGGATTTTCTTTGGAAACGGAAAAGCGTTTTTACATATGGTGTATATTGATGACCTCATAGACGGTTATTTACTTTGCAGCGAGAAGCAAGAAGCAATCGGCGAAGTATTTATTATCGGTGGGGAAAAATACGTTACTTTAAATAAACTTTCAGCACTTATTGCCAATGAATTCAAAGTAAAACCGCCAAGCATACATCTTCCTTATAAACCTATGGAAGCTCTGGCAGTTATTGTCGAAAAAATATGGAAACTTTTAAAAATTAAAAAACAGCCTCCAATTTATAAAAGAAGAGTTTCTTTTTTTAAAAAAAATAGAGCATTTAGCATAGAAAAAGCTAAAAAACTTTTAGGGTACAATCCTAAAATAGATTTAGTAACAGGAATTCATTTAACTGCTCAGTGGTACATTCAAAATGGATATATAAAAATTTAAAATTTATTTTTATTTATAGAAAAAATATCTAAAAAATTGTCATAGACTATATAATAAATAATAAAATGATTGATATAAACCCTAAAAGCTGGGCACAAACTTATCTAAGTTAAAACCTTCTGATGAGCTTTTATTTTATTATTAAATTTATTTTCAAATTCTTCAGGGCTTAGATAACCCAGTAAGGAATGGCAAAAAAATTATATTTACTATTATCTTTACTATTATCTAATATTTATATTGGATATTTTCCATATTTCATAAGTGTATCAAGCATGGCTTTATAATTTTCAGGTTTTACTGAGCTGTGTATACTATTAGATGAAGACAAAATATAACCATATTTATATTTATATGTACCATCTTTAATACATTTTTTCGTTTCTGCTATTGTTTCTTCTATTGTCCCTAAAGATAATGTATAAGCACAATTAACATTACCCTTGATTGATATTTTATCACCATATTTTGTTTTAACTGAAAGTATATCCATCCCACTAGTTGGATCTATCGGATCAAGACAATCTATTCCGGCTTCTATAAGTTTATCTATAATATCCCAAATATTTCCGTCTGTATGTTTTATGACAAGAAGGCCTAAATCTTTAAAATTTTTTACTACTTTCTTAAATCCTGGATAAAATATTTCATTAAATGCTTCGGGACTAATTAATAATCCTTTATCATAAGCATAGTCATCCCCTGTAAATACTATTTTAGCCCCCTTTTTAACAGCTTCTTTAGCAAGAGCAATATTATATTCAGCTGATATATCTACTAAATTTTTAACAAAATCAGGGTTAGTAGCAATATTAATAAAAAGATTCTCATAACCTAAAAGATTGCGTGGAATAGAAAGTACGTCATTAAGTCTTAATATAATAGCTTTTTCACCAGAATGTTTTTTTATCATTTTTTCAAAAGTATTAAATCTATAAGATGCTTTTACATCCGGTGGATTAATTTTTTTCAGATCATTAAAATTTTTAATACAACCTTCTGCAGAAATTGTATGGGTCTCGGAAGTTGTTCTTTCTATTACACCCCATTCATTTTTAAAAATACCCGGAGCTATTTCATATTTTTTATAATCAACTTCAACTACAAAAGCATCAATATTCATTTTACATATAAAATCTTCCTCAGAAGCGTCTGGTAATATGCCATTTATTACATTTTTATCAATAGACCATTCAAATGTAGGTATCCTATCAACTTCTTTTCTTAAAATTGCATTTATTAATCTTTCCTTTGAATTCAATACAACTCCTTTAATCTAATTAAAGTTAATTTTGATTATTATCAATTTTGAAGATAATTAAATCTACTTAAAAATTTGGTATATTTTTTAAATCTTTATAAATTTTTCTTATTCTATCAAATACTTCTATATAAAGTTTTGTAAGTTTTTTATAATATTTGTGATTAACATTATTTGGAGTATATTTTACAGTCTTATTTATAAATTTTTGGGATATTTCTTTTAGATTATCATATATACCAATTCCATAACCCGCTATTAATACATCTCCAAGAAGGGTAAGATCATCTCTATCAAGCCTTACATAAGGAATTCCTGTAACATCGCTTTTAATTTGATTCCATACATCAGATTTTGAAGCTCCACCTATTACTCTTATTTCATTTAAATTAACATCCTTATAATTTTTTTTCATAATATTAATAGCATTTGCAAATTCATAAGCAAAACTTTCAAGAAGAGATCTCCAAAAATGTTCCTTTTGATGTACCCAACTATAATTTATCCACATTCCTCTAATATCAGGATCAAATGGACATCCTCTACCCCCTAAATGCCCTACAGCTAACAATTTATCAGAACCTGGCTTTATATTTTTAGCCCTTTCATCTAAAATTACAAATGGATTAGTATTTTTAATTTTTGCTATCCTTTTTTCATCATCACAAAATGCCTGAACAAACCAATCGTGTGTTATTCCTGAGCCATTAATAAAGATATTTGAAAGGAAAAATCCTTCAACAGGTGAGATTGAATTTTCCAAAGTTCGATTTTCTATATCTGGAATATATCTATCTATACAAAGACTTAAAGAAGCAAAAGAAGCAGATTCATCAATTAAAAGTCCATTGGAAGCAAGACCAGCACCAACAGTACCAGCAGGTTTATCTCCAGCTCCAGCTACAATTGGAATTCCGTCTTTGAGCCCACATTGTGATGCAATATTTTTATTTATTTTACCAACAATATAATGTGAATTAACAATATTAGGAAGAAGATTTTTATCTATATCAAATTCACTGCATAAATCTTCGCTCCAAATACCATTTTTTAAATCTGCAAGGGCGGTCCATTGTAAATGCGATTTGTCAACAAAAACATCATCGATTTTTATATTTCCCATTTTCCCTGCAATATAACCATTTAGAAATAAAAATTTTTTTGTTTTCTTATAAATTGGTTTAAATTCTTTTTTCCACCATAATAATTTAGCAGCAAATACAGGGAAATTAGTTCCTGAAAGTTTTAGTAAATCCAAACTGTTTTTATCTAGCATTTTTAATGCATATGAATTAAATCTTGTATCAGATATTATTGACCAATCAGCAGTAATATTCCAATTTTCATCAATTCCTAAAGCACCACCCATTGCTGCAGAAAAACAAATAGCTTGAATATCAGGTATTCCTGGCGTAAATTTCAAAATACTTTCTTTTATTGCTTTTAAAACAAGATTAAAATATTGCTCTGCTTTTTGAATAAAAACTCCAGGTGAAGGATATTCACCTGGTACTCTTTCAAAAGATGAGCAAATACATTGACCAGTTAAATCATAAATGCCTGCTTTTATAAAACTAACTCCCATGTCTACTGCCATAAGAGTTTTTTTCTCATTTCTATACATTCGGAAAATAAAATTAATTAATACTATTTTTAAAAATAAAGATTTATTTATAAAAATAAAATATTACAATTTAAATAATAATCAGGATTCATTTTTATTGTTATTTTACGTAACTTAAAATAATTTTCCTATGAATCTTGCTATAAACAAATAATATATAATAATTCCGATATAAAAACCTGCTAAATATATTATTGATCCAATCCTTCCCTGACCTGCTAAAACATGCTGCCTTAAAGGGCAACCTCCAGAAAGAGTTGAAAATAATCCTACCCCAAATCCACCAATAATACTAATTACTCCAAACTTACTTAAAAATGCATTCAAAATTGAAGGATAACTGCTTAATTTAACAGTTGTAACCTCTTTTAATGCAGGGAATAAATACCCTATAAAATTTAAAATATATATAGTTAACCAGGCTGAAACAAAAAATGATATAGTACCTTTTAATAATTCTTTATCTTTTACTAATAAAAAATCACGAAAACCACCTATAAAGCACATCCTTGATCTTTGACCTAAAAATCCTATTATTAAACCTATAAAAATACTTCCAATTACTAATAACATCGATGTTATTTAAACTCCTTTCTTTAAAAAAATTACTCCAATTGAAATACCTGCTAAAAGACCAATTATTGAAAGTAGTGCAAAAGGATCTCCAAAAGCAAATCTAAGTACCAGTCTAGTAGGACAACTCATGATAATTAATCCAAAATTTGATACTAACAAGCCCCAAAAAAACATTTTTATTAAATTTTCTGTTTTTATAAATTTATATTCATTATTTAATTTAGATGATAAAACAGATCCCAAAAAGATACCTATAGTTGTAAGTAAAGGTAATGTTATAGTAGCTTCAGCTGAATCAAGTTTGAATTTAAATAATAATATGCTTAACCAATTAAGTAAGTCCCTGGCATGACAAACAATGCAAATTCCATATGCTTGAGGTGGTTGAATTTTAAAAATCGGTTGCGCTAAAACGGCAAGACTTCCAACTACAAATCCAAAAAAAATTGGAGAAGTTAAAAATAATAATTTAGATTTCCCTTTTTTAGATTTATTCATTTAATAAATTTTTTAAATAAAAATTAATTGAAAAATAATTTAACTAAAACCATTTTGAAATTTTTTTTGCTTCCGGATAATAATAAATATTTTCATACAATATTTTTTCTTTTTTAAATAATTCTTTAATTTCTTCTGCTTTATTATAATCAAAACAAATAGCTACGCCACAATTTGGACTAATTTCCCGTGGACCAGGTATTAATAATTCTTCATAATTATATTTTTTTAGTATTTTTTCCGCTTTCATAACTTGCTGAGAAGAATAAAAAGTAATCACACCGCTCATCATTTTATTTTACTCATTTCGTTTAACGCATTTATTGAATAATTAATCTCTTCTAAGGAATTAAAATATGAGAAACTGAATCTGATTGTTCCTTCAGGAAAAGTACCAATTACTTTATGAGCATTAGGATTACAATGTAAGCCTATTCTACACATAATAGAATATTTCTTATCCAATATTAACCCGGCAGTAGAAGAATTTATATTTTTAAAATTAAAAGATATTAAACCAACCTGAGTTTCCGGATCTTTCGAACCATATATAATTACATTTTTTATTTCTGATGCGCCCTCTATAAATTTTGATAATAATAGTTTTTCATGATTTCTTATATTATTTAAACCTATTTTTAATAAATATGACACTGCAGCTTTTAATCCTGCTAATCCCATAACATTTAAGGTACCACTTTCAAGATAATCTGGTAAAAAATCAGGTTGAATATCCTTATCGGATTTACTTCCTGTCCCACCAAAAATAATTGGCATAAGTTCAACATCTTCTCCAATACACATACCCCCTGTGCCTGTTGGGCCTAGCATTGATTTATGTCCAGTAAATGTAATAATACAATTTTTATACTTTTTTAAATTAATATTTACAGGTATTGAACCTGCAGTCTGAGCACAATCTATAACAAAAGGAATTTTATATTTATAAGTAATTTCAGCAACTTTTTCTATAGGGAGTATTGTTCCTAAAACATTTGATGCATGAGTAAGAATAACCAACTTTGTATTATTATTAATATTTTTTTCTATATCACTTACATTTATATCTCCTTTGGGACTGCAATATATAGTAGAAATATCTAAACCTTTTTTTTCTAAAAATCTTAAAGGTCTCATAACAGAATTATGTTCAATTGAGCTGGTAATAACATGATCTCCTGGTTTTAATAAACTAAAAATACAAACATTCAACGCCTCAGTTATATTTTTTGTAAAAACTATCCTTGAAGTATCATCATAATTAAAAAATTCCCCGATAACTTCTCTGGTTTCCTCTACTAATCTACTTGCTTCAATAGACATCCTGTGTCCTGATCTACCTGGACTTCCGCCAATTTCATCTATAAAGTATTTAATTGACTCTAGAACTTCTTTAGGTTTTGGCCAAGATGTTGCAGAATTATCAAAATAAACAATATTTTCTTTCATTATTAACTTTTTTAATTTGAATTAAAATTTATTTCAGTTAACCACTGTTCTTTATGAATTGCTTTAAGATCTTCTGGAGTTCCTGTAACAATAGCTTTCCAATACTTTCCATCAAAAAAAATTGGTAATTTTTTCTCCCAATTAACTATCGAACAACTCCCAATAGTATATCCTTTTACTGTAACTATATATAAATTATTATTTGCAGAATTTGCAGAATTATATTTTTTTAAAATTATCCATTCTTTAAAATATTCTTCTTTAAATTTTTGCAATTCTATATTTTCAACGTTTAATATTTCTAAAGAATTAAAATTTATACGCCATCCATTATATCCAAAATCATCTATATTTTGTTTTAAAAAACTATCCCGATCTAAAATTCCATCTAAAACATAAATTTTCTTCTTACCTATTTCACTATTTGATTTCCATTTACCTTCTAGAACAATATCATATAATTTTTCGAATTTCCCATCATCTATAAAACTATATATATCTGGTACTATTTTCACTATTTGATCATTATCTATATAGTTAGGTTTTTCATTTTTTATAAGACCTATTAAGATTATAACCAATGCAATTATTGAAATTACATAAATAAAAATGGTTAATAATCTTTTACATAAACTGCTCATTAATTTATAATATAAAATGTGTTTTAGTATACTCACGTATTGGAAACTTTCCTATATATGACATAGGAAAGTTTCCAATTATTATTTGATCCAGATATCTCAATATCTTATTTAGGCATTATTTCAGAAACTTTTTTTATCCATTCATCAACGTTTTCTTTTGTTACTACTGGTGTTTTAATGTAAATAGGTCCTTGTGATTGATAATAATCTATAGTTTTTTCTCCTCTAGCTAAATTGATAGCTCTTTCCATATGCATTGATGCATATAAATAAGGTTGCTGTACAATATCTAAACGCATCATAGTATCATTTTTTATTTCATTAAAAGCACCTAAAGTACCATCAAAACCAATAACTAAATGATCCTTTTTGTCTAAACCTGCAGCTTGCATAGCACTCATACCACCAAGGGCAGAATCATCATTACAACCAAAAAGAACATCTACATCAGGGTTCCCCTGTAATATATTTTCCATAGCTTCCAGACCTTTTTCCCTAAGTCCTGAACCATTCTGTTCTATTAGCGTTATCTTGCCTTTAACATTTTCTTTTAGAGCTTTATTAAAGCCTTCATTCCTTGCTACGCAATCAGTAAAGGTAGGTAAAGTTAAACCTACTACTTTTGCATTTCCACCTAAATTTTCATTTATCCAATTAGCAGCAAATTTTCCAGCTTCTTCTCCACCACCCAAACTATCAGTACCAATAAAAGGTACCATACCGGGTTCTATTGGTTGAGGTGATCCATCATTTAATAATGGGATACCGGCTTTTTTACAAAGCTCTAAAACTGATTTCCAGCTAGCTGGATCAGCAGGTGCACATATTATAGCATTTACTCCTGCTGCAATTAGATCTTCAGCTACCTTAACACATTTTTCCGGATTCATATCATTTACCTGTACAACAACTTCTGCCGGTCCCATTTTTTTTGCCTGATCTAGAAACCCTCTATTTAACATTACTTGATATTCATGTTCCAAAGTTATCTGAATTACACCAATCTTTACAGGTTTCTTTTCGCCCTCAGCAGCTGTGGTTTCAGCAGCGGCAGTTGTAGTCTCAGTAGCAGCAGCTGTTGTTTCAGCAGCGGCAGTTGTAGTACTTTCTTGTACTGCTCCTACTTGTTGCCCTCCAGTTGGAGCACAACTAACACCTACTGCTAACATTAAAACTACACTCAATGACATAGCGATAATTAATATCTTCTTCATCATTTCTTTCTTACCTCTCCCTTTCCCTAATTTTTTTAAAAATTTTAGTTACTTTTAATTAGAAGATAAATTTCTAATCAAATATAACTAATAAATCTTCATGTCATTTTTTGAATCCATCTCCTTTCTAAACTATTTATTATGATAAAATATTTTATATTCTACTTTTTCCTAACCCTGCTTGTCGTGTTTGTCTATCAATAAGTATAGCTATATATATTATCAAGCCCTTTGCAATTATTTGATAAAAGTAAGGCACACCAAGTATAGTTAATCCATTCCCAATGATACCTACTAAAAAAGCTCCAATTAAAAGCCCCCACATATTTCCAACACCACCAGCTAAACTTGTACCCCCAATAACTACAGCTGCTATAACATCAAGATTGAAATCCTGTCCAACAGTAGGATTTCCAGAAAAGAGCCTGCCAGCCATAATGGAACCAGAAAGACCGCTTAACATTCCAGTGATTGCAAAAGCATATATTATAATTCTATCAACATTTATTCCAGAAGTTATTGCTGCTTCCATATTTCCTCCTACCGCATAAGCATAGCGGCCAAATTTAGTTTTTCGTAATACAAATTGACCAATTATTAAAATAAAAAAAGCTATAACTACTGGGATAGGTATTGGTCCAAAATAACCATTGCCAATCGAAATAAATGCTTGATTTTTTATAAATATAGGTTTTCCACCTGTATATGCTAATGCTGCACCGCTTGCTATCCCTAACATTGCTAAAGTTACAATTAAAGAATTTAATTTTTGTTTAGCAACTACTGTACCAACTAGAGCACCTATCAACCCCATAAATATCATTATAATTATCACGGCTAAATACCATGGAACACCATAATATAATATTGCAGCTACTAATACTCCGGACAATGCTAAATAAGAACCGACGGCAAGATCGATATTCCCAGTTATCATAATAAAAGTCATTCCAACACCAACAATTATTGTTAAAGAAACTTGTCTGGAAACTGTTAAAAAATTACTTATTGTAAAAAATCGGCCATGAGAAAGAATAGCAAAAAAAATTATCAAAATAATTAATGCAAATAAAACACCCATGTCTCTTATTCTAATACCTGAGAATAATCCAAATTTTTTTTTAGTTTTACTATTTGCTAAATTTTCTTTTAATGCCATTTATCTATCCTTTCTTTTTATTTAACTTATTCTAATTTATACTGCTAGCTCTAATATTTTTTCTTCAGTTGCATCTTTATTTAAAAACTCTCCTGCCAATTTACCCTTATTCATTACTAAAATTTTATCGGAAACTAATAATATTTCTGGTAATTCTGAAGACACAAAAATTATACCCTTACCTTGTTCAGCTAAAATTTTTATTAATTTATAAATTTCTGCCTTAGCACCTACGTCTATACCTCTGGTTGGTTCATCCATAATTAATATATCCGGTTCCGTTATAAGCCATTTAGCTATGGCTACTTTTTGTTGATTACCTCCACTCATTGTTATTACAGGTGTTTCTAAGTTTGCAGGTTTTATATTAAGTCTGGAAATGAATTCATTTGTAAATTTCTTTTCTTTACTGCTAAATATATATCCATATTTACTAATTTTATCTAAAAATGAAATTGTTATATTCTCCCTAACATTAAAATTCATAAATAAACTTTCATTTTTTCTATCTTCTGAAGTTATAACTATCCCTGATTTTATAGCATCAATAGGTGAATTAAATATTTTTTCCTCACCCTTGATTATTATTTTTCCTTTATCAAATTTTAGTTGTCCGGATAAAGCTTTCATAAGATCTGTTCTGCCTGCGCCAATTAAGCCAGAAAAACCTACTATTTCTCCAGCATTTAAAGTAAAACTAATATTTTCAAATAATCCTTTTTTAGATAAATTTTTTACCTCTAATAATACTTCCTGCTTCTTACTGGATTCTTGTATATTTGTCTTATAGTATTTGTTTTCAATTTCTCTTCCAACCATCATTTTAACAACTGTTGAATAATCAAGATCTTCAATAGCTTTTGTACCTATAAGCTTTCCATCTCTTAAAATAGTAGCAGTATCAGCTATTTTAAAAATTTCTTCCAATCTATGTGAGATATAAATAACAGAAATGCCCTGATTTTTTAATCCATTTATTATTTCAAACAACTTTTCTGTTTCATGAATAGATAATGATGAAGTAGGTTCATCCATAATAATTAATTCACTTTTATATGATAATGCCTTAGCTATTTCAACTATTTGCTGCTGGGCAATACTTAAGTTAGAAGTAATTATTTTTGGATCAATTTCTGAATCTAATAAATTTAAAAAATATTCTCTACTTTTATTAATTTGAGTGTCATCATCTATATATTGAAAAATAGTTTTACTTTTTTCATTTCCTAAAAAAATATTATCAGCTACCGTTAAATTAGGACATAAATTTAATTCCTGATAAATAGTACTGATACCTAAATCTTTTGCCTGTTTTGGTGAATTTATTTTAATTTCTTTACCTTTATAAATAATTTGGCCAGCGTCAGGTTTATAAAGACCTGATAAGATTTTAATTAATGTAGATTTACCTGCACCATTTTCACCAACAAGAGCATGAATCTCACCCTTTTTAACTTCAAAAGTTACATTATCTAAAGCTTTAACTCCAGGGAAAGTTTTTGTTATGTTCTTCATTATAAATATTTTTTCTTCATTCATTTAATTTTCTCCCTTGAAATTACTAATATTTTCCATATTCATAAGCTGCTTCAAGCATAGCAATAACATTTTCCGGAGGAACATTAGCTAATACATTATGAATCTGATTAAATACAAATCCTCCATCTTTACCAAATATCTCAATTCTTCTTTTAACATCTTCTTTTACTTCTTCAGGAGATTTTGCTGCTAATACGTACTGTGTATTACAACCTCCTCCCCAAAAAGTTACATATTTTCCAAATTCTTTTTTTAACCTTTCAGGTTCCATATTTGCAGTAGTGGTTTGAACAGGATTTAAAACATCAAGCCCGGCATCAATAAGATGGGGAAGTAATTCATATACAGAGCCGCAGGAATGTAGAAATACTTTACAACTGCTATTATCATGAACAAAATCCCACATTTTTTTATATCTTGGTTTAAATATCTCCTTAAATATATCAGGAGACATAAAAGGCCCGTTTTGTGAGCCAAGATCATCACCAAACTGAAGTAAATCAACGTATTCTCCTGCTCCTTTTAGTACCCTATCCAAAAATTTCATATTTTTTTCAACTAATTTATCTAAAAGTCTTTGAGTCCCGGCTTTGTCCAGATAAATATCAACAAGAAAATTTTCCATTCCTCTTAAGAAATTTCCGGTTTCAAATAAGTTACATCCTACTGCCAGCATTATTGCATAATCAGTTTCATCATGCAGTTTCTTTATATTATTAATAAATATTTTATAATCATTATCATTGAAAATATCTAAATGCCATGGTGGAGACGGGATTGCCCATAACTGCTTTACCAGATCTTTTTCATTAAAAGTATCAGGAATACCAGGAAGATCTTTATAAACCCAGTAGCACTGATCAACATATAAGGAACTTTTGGGCTTTTTACCTAAAATAACATTGTCACTGTTTTTTAATAAAACTGTTCCTTCACTGTCAATTTCAACATTTAAATATTTGGGTATTAAACATTTTGAATTATCATTTAACGTCCATTCTCTCCAGTCGCTATCATCATTTAAAAAAGCCTGTCCGGCATCTATAACATCTATATGAAATAAATCTCTTATTTCTTTTTCAGGGTAAGCAAGTTGTTGAATAAAATCATACATTCTGGCAAGACCTTTAGTTATTTTTAATTTTTTTCTAAGATTGTTATATGCAATTGTAGCAATGCCTGTTGAGCGCATAGCTCCTAAGTCTATTGGAATTCTATCAGCTTCTTTGTGCTCTAAAGCTAATTTTACTCTTTCACGTGATTTCACTATAATTCCTTTTTCATTCAATATTAATATTAAAATTATTTATAATAGTCCATTGATCTTATTACTTCATAACATGCGCCAATAACATGATAATCAGTTTTTCCAGGAGGTGATTTTTTTTCACTTAGAGGTTTTTTATCTTGAGATACTATTCTATACCAGCCCCCATATCTTTTATCAAAAAAATAATTGTAAGAATATTCCCAACATTTTTTATATATATCCCAATAAAAATTTTTTCCAGTTCTTAATCCTAAAATAGCAGAGGCAGCTATAGTTTCTGCCAAAACCCAGTAATATCTGTCTGTATCTAATATGTTACCATTTTTATCAAATGTATAATTGATTCCCCCATTTTTCTCATCCCAAGCATATTCCAATGCTTTCATAAAAAGAGATTCAGCAACTGATAATTGCCACTCTTCTGGTTTATATCTCTCAAGTATTAATAATAATTTACTCCACTCAGTAAAATGACCTGGTAGAAAACCATAGGGTTTATATAAATTTTTAGGATCATTTTTATTATATTCCCAATCTATTTCCCAATTTTCATCATAATGTTCCCATATCATCCCATTAGTTTTTTCTGCTAATTTTACAGTTATTGTATATGCTAGTTCATATGCCCTATTTAAATATTTTTTATCTTTTGTAGCTTCATATGCTGCCAACATCGCTTCAGTCATATGCATATTGCAATTTTGTCCTCTATATCTATTAATTTCTTTAAAATCATTGGAACATTCATCAACATATAAATTATATTTTTGATCCCACAATTTATTTTCTAAAAAATTATAAATACGTTCAATCAAAGGATAGGCTTCTTTTATTCCAGCTTTGTAAGCATTGCTAACTGCACATAGGCAAAACGCCTGACCATAAGTCATTTTATTACCAATAATAGCTATATTTTTTCTAGCTATTTGATGATAGCCATCATTTTCTGCATCTTTATGTATTATCTCTAAAAATTCCAAACCATGTCTTATATAATCTTTATAATCTTTTGGCCCATCTAAAAATATTCCAAAGCAAAAATTAAGTATAAATCTAGTAATAGAAATTAAATCTTTAATTTCTTTATCGTAAACTTTGCCATTATCTAAAAAAGCACAATAGTAACCACCGTATTCTTCATCTTTAACATTTTTTTTATAAAATTCTATTAAACCAAGCACATGATTTTTTATAAATTCGATATCTTTAAAATCTACCAATTTAATCACCTGTAAAAATAATTATTTTTTTTAAATTAATGAGTTTAATCAGATTTAATTAGATATTTTTTTTGGTGGACCACAAGAATTTCTTTCAATAAATGAAGTTTCTAATATAATTTTTTTACTTTTAACTTTATCAATATTATCTTTTTTTAATATTGAAATTAGTCTTTGAGTTGCAGCAACCCCGCATGTATATTTAGGGTAATGAATAGTTGTAAGTGGTACCGCAAGTAATTCCGCAATATCAATATCATCATAACCAATAACAGAAATATCTTCAGGAATTTTTAAATTAAGTTCGTTAACAGCCTTAATTATACCAATTGCTGCATAATCATTATTTCCTATAATTGCAGTTATATCTCTATGCTCTTTCAATAATCCAAGAGTTATTTTATAAGCATCTTTTTTATCTAAGGCAGCCTCTGTAATAAAATAATCCTTTATTTTTAATCCATGTTTTTCCATTATTGCTTTATATGCCATAAATCTTTCATTTGAAGAATACACATCAGGACCTTTTAAAAATGCTATATTTTTGTGGCCTAATTTGATTAAATATTCAACAACTTCACTTCCTGCTTTAAAATCATCAGCTATAACATAATTTATACCAGGCATATCTAATCTACATGTTAATAATACAAAAGGTTTTTTAATACTTAGTAATTTATTAATAAAAATATTATCCAAGTCGAGAGTAGCGATCAACAATCCATCAACTCCACGTTCGATAAGCATCCGTAAATATTTCTCACCAATTTCTCTATCAAATTTAGATTCACATACTATGACGCTATAATTGTTTTGTTCAGCAGTTTGTATTACACCTCTTGAAAGTCTAGAATAAAACGGGTTTTCAAGATTAGGAACTATCAGTCCCAAGGTATTAGTTCTATTAATTACCAAGCTTCTTGCAGCAATATTTGGGACATAATTATAATTTTTTATTATTTCCAATACTTTTTTTTTAGTTTCTTCTTTTACATAAATCTCATTATTAATTATTCTGGAAACTGTTTTTGGAGAAACACCTGCTATTTTAGAAATATCCTTTATGGTAACCCTTTTCAAATTATTTGTCCTTTTATTATGATTACGTTATCAGACAACGCAATCAATATATCATATATTTAAATTAGAATCAATATCTTAAAAAATTTTTTTAAAGTTAATTTATAAATGATATTAAGTTTTTATTGTTTTTATAGTATAGTTTCAAAAAAGTTAAAAATTTTTTGGAAATAAATTTTTTTTTATTTATAAAAATATTAAATTTATTTTTTTTAAAAAATCTAATAAAAAGATAAGAATCTGCTAAACATATAAGATATGAAAAAAGTTCTAAATAAAATAAGAAATTTCTATAGAAAATATAAAAAAATTATAAATACTGCGCTTAGAATAATAATTAGTACAGGCTTAATTACTTATCTTGTAATTTCACAATTTAAAGACTTCAAAACTATTTCAGGCACATTAAAAGATTTAAATATTTTATTTTTATTATTATCATTTTCAACTCACATTTATGGCATCTGGATTACTGCTTACAGATGGCAGACACTACTTAAAACTCAAAATGTTAATCTTTCAATATTATCACTTACTTCATCTACACTTATAGGACAGTTTTTTAATAATTTTCTTCCAACAAGCATTGGCGGGGATGTATATAGAGCTTATGATGTAGTAAAAAAAAGCGACTTCCCGATGAGCTCTTCTATTTCAGTTATTGTTGTTGAAAGGCTTTCAGGAATTATTGCGTCAGCAGTATTTGCAGCTGCAGCATTGTTTTTAGGATTTACAGCTATTGGAGGTAAGTCAATAATAATTCCAATAGTAATTTTTCTTGCAGTAAGTATAATTATCTTTTTTTTAATTTTAAATCCCAATATATTCGGATTAAATAAGGTTGCAAAAAAAATTAAATTTTTAGAAAAAATTCTTTCCAGGCTTAGAAATGTTTATAACACTTTTTTAACTTTTAAAAAATATAAATGGACTCTTGTAAAGGTAATTTTTTATAGCCTTACTCTTCAATTTGCTGTAATAATAAATTACTGGTTAGCATCAAAAGCTTTAGGAATTCCTCTTGATTTAACAGCTTTTATATTTATAGTTCCTGTAGTATCCATAATAGCAATGCTTCCAATTTCTCTTGGAGGAATTGGGGTAAGAGAGGGATCACTTGTATTTCTTATGGTTTCTCTTGGGGCTCAAAATGCAAAAGCTGCAATGTGCTCCCTTTTATTATTTGCAATGCTATTAATTATAGGAATAGCAGGCGGTCTTATTTATGCCATAAGACCATTTCTGGCAAAAAAAGAAAAAGAAAGGCTTATTTAAGAAAGAGATTTATAAAAGCTTAATTTAATGTAATTTTATGATTGAGTTAATCACCAGGAGCCAATTATGTAATTAAGAGGCTTGAAAGAGGAATCAGGGATTCTCAATTAAATAAAATTACATCCGATGAAGAATTGGGTAGAGAAATTGAAAAATGGTAAAGTTGAATTGGACTGATGAGGCAAAATCCTGCTTAAAGAACATTCATGATTACATTACACTGGACAATCCTATAGCGGCAAAAATGTCGTAGCAAAAATACGTGAGAAGGCACAAATATTAAAACTTTTCCCTGAAATTGGCGGGATGTACCAGGATATAGACAAAGAAAATGTGAGAGTAATATACTATACACATTATAGAATTGCTTACTTAATTGCTGACCCGCAGAGAATAGATATTCTTGGTGTCTTTCACAGCGCAATGGAGTTAAAAAATTATATAAAATAAATTAATTAATTGCAAATCTTTGAATTTTCTTCTTAAAAGGTGACATTAGTCTTATTAACAATTCACCATATTTTGAATAATAAATTTTAAATAATAAAGCCCTTTTAAGTGATTTGCCCCTATATACTCTCCAGGGAAATCTTCTGTAACATTTTAAAATTTCTTTTCTAGGAAACATCGGAAGTTTTAAAAAGGTATCAGTTCTTGATACAAATTCCTCTTCTTCTCTTTCCTTTTCAATAAAATTATTTTCAATACAAACATCATATAAAGGAGTACCAGGATAAGGCTCAAAAATATATATTACTATACTTGATGGTTGAATTTCTCTATTCATTCTCACAGTTTCCATATGATTTTCAACAGTTTCAAAAGGGAAACCTACAATATTAAAAGTTTTAGTTTTTAGCCCAACCTGTTTTGCAAGAGAAAAAGCTTCCAGAATTTTTTTATTGCTCATGGGCCTGTTTAAAACTTCCCTTCTGAATTTTTCATCCCCCTGCTCCAGGCCCATTGCAACTCTGTAACAGCCTGCATCTTTTAAAATTTCAAGCATATCAAGAGTAAGATTCTCAACTCTTGTATTAATTTCAAAAGGATATCCTATTTCTTTTTTATATAGCTTGCAGAAATTTTCTACATATTCTTTATTTATGGTAAATACGTCATCATTAAGATATATGGATTTTACCTTATATCGTGTAACAACATCCTTTATTTCAGCAATTACATTTTCAATACTTCTAAATCTGACATATTTTCCATCAGCTACTTTTCTAAGGCCACTATTGGAACAATAAGTACAACTATAAGGACACCCTCTTGAAGCCATAAACTCAGCTCTATCATAGTCAGAATAAATTATTTCCTGAAAATCAAAAAGCTCTCTATCAACAAAAGGAAGTTCATCTAAATTTTCAATAAATGGTCTGCCTGGATTTGAGTATATTTTGCCATCTTTTTTAACCCATATATTTTTTATATTTGTTATATCTTCATTCTTTTCAAGTGCATTGACCAGCTCAAAAAGTGCATATTCACCTTCACCAACACAGATAGCATTTAAATGATCAGTTTTTTCAAGTTCATAAGGAGCAAGAGAGATATGAGGGCCTCCGCAAATTGTAAAAATGCCATAGTTACTTATATCTTTTAATAATCTTTTTATATATTTATATTGAAAACTTACAGTAGTAATTCCGATTAAATCAGGCTTAAATTCTTCTATTTTTTGTATTAATGGCTTTGGATCATAATTTCCATATAAATATTGCAAAGCTGTTTGGTGCCCACTTTTTTTTAACATGGAAGATAATGAGCCAAGTCCATAATGATAGCTAAGTGCTCCGCCTCTTACATTAATATCAGGATATACAAATAATATCTTCATATTCTATTCAACCTTTATTTGTAAATTTTTAATAAAAAATTTAAAAAATCTTATGAAAAAATCTTTTAAAAACTCTTATAATAATTAATATTAATACTTTAATTATTTAGAATTATAATATTTTGTAACCAATATAAAAGAACTATTTTATAAAAATTATAAAAATGATTTTTAATGCTATTTACCATAATTTGAAAACTTTTAAAAATAAAATTTTAAGAATTTTTTTATTTATTTTAATTCCTGTGATTATTTGTGCTGGTATTTATTTTACAATAAACGGATTTTTAAATTACAGAAAAAAGGTTCAATATCAGAATTTAATAAAAAATGAGACAGATAAATTTAATACTCCTAATTTCGATGATGCTAAATATAATTACATAAAATTTTCGGGAAATAGCGAGATTGAACCTGCTCATTTTATAAATTATGAAATTTATTATAAAAATACAGGCAAGCAGGAAATCCAGGATTTAAATATAGAGATACTCATTCCAGAGAATTGTTCATTAACTGAAAGAAATCTTGAAAATTTAAATTACAGCATTATTAACAACAAGCTTATTATCCAAATAGGAAACTTGGAAGTCGCAGATGGCGGTAAAATAAATTTAACTTTACAGGCAAATTATTCTTCAGACAATGGTATAAAGATTTTTTATCCCGTAATTAAATTAAAATATTTCAAAGAAAATAAAATAATTAATAAAAGCTGCATTAATAACAGTATCATTAAAAGTGATGGTTACTTATTAGTAAAAAGTGCTCCTGATTTAACAAAATCCTATATTATTATTGACGGTTCAAGCAGTGATATTAATTACAAAACACGCGAAGAAGAGCTCGTATATAAAATAAGATTAACCAATAAAGGAAATATGAATGCAAAAAATATTGAGATTAAATTAACTGATCTTAAAAATTTAAATCTTTCCAGTAATAAAAATAATGATTTTAATATAAATAACATAAGTAATGATACTGTTTCAGCTTTTATTCCGGAACTTAATGTTGGACAGCAAAAAATATTATATTTATATGCCAGCATCAGCAAAGAAGCATTAAATAATGCAGAAATAATTCCAAAATTACAGATAAGCAGTGAAGGTTTTCAAACTATTTTTAAAACAGCTCCAAAAACAATTGTAAAATTATATCCTTCTTTTTTAAATTCAACTATTAAGTTAACTGACAGAAATGGCGGAGGCGCTTATCCCGGGGATATTATTGACGTGCTTATTACAGTAAAAAATACCGGTCAGTTAGCTGCAAACAATATTAAGATAAATTTAAATTTAAGTAACTTATTTAAGTTAGCAGAGGGGCAAAAAAACTGGGAGATAAAAAAGCTGGAAGTAGGGGCGCAAGTAACATTTAATTGTGCCTTAAAAATTGCGGATGGAATAACAAAAGATTCAAATTCATATTGCAATTTATCAATAACTTCTGATGAAGGAGCAGATTTTACAAGCAATAATTATATAATTAAAGTAACAGGAGCAAAACCTTTTACAAGATTTGTTATTCCAATAGTAGGATTTCATGAAGTTGAACCTTATATTCAAAATCCGATAGAACTTCCAACAGGCTGTTTTGATGCACTTTGTGCAACTTTAAAAAATTATGGATATCAGACAATTATTTTCCAGGATTTACTTGATTACCTTGATTACGGCAAGACTTTACCGGAAAAACCAGTAATTTTATCATCAGATGACGGATATCAGGATATATATACTTACGCATTCCCGATTTTAAAAAAATATGGCTATAAAATGACAGTATTTCTTATAACAAATTATATAGGTAACTCAGAAAAAGACAGGCAGACGAACAGTTTTGATAAAAACAGATCAGGTGTACCAGTCAGACCAATACTTATATGGCCTGAAGTTCAGGAAATGAGTAAATACGGGTGTGAATTCCTGTCTCATACAGCCAGTCACTTAAGAATGGGAGGAGCTTCAGCAGATCAGATTATAAATGAGCTGGTTGTATCAAAAAATGCTATTGAGTCACACATTAAAAAACCTTGCTTACTTTTTGCATGGCCTTATGATAACTACTCCGCTTATGCAGCCACCCTTTTACCAAAAGCCGGTTACAGAGGAGGAGTTGTTTATGGAGGTGGAATAGAAGACGTAAGGTCAATAGATTTAAGAAAAATTAAAAGAGTAACTATAAACGGTTATAATGACCCTGCTGGCTACGTAAAGCTTCTGGGTCTTCAGTAAATCTTGTCACGGGGATTGTCACAGGGACGTATAATTTGACATATATTATTAATACTTATCTTATCTCTTATTTTCTTTTCACAAGAACTTCTTTTTCATATTTTAAAACTTCTTTTATCCATTCAAAGTCATTTGGAACGCCACTTACTTCACAGTAATGCTCCCATACGTCCCCAAATGGTATTAGTTTTAAATCTTCTATATAAGCAAGCCTTGAGAAATAATCCCCATTATCCTCAGCTTCCTTTATCATTTTCACAGGTTCAAGCAAAGCAATAAGTAAAGCTTTGCTGACTGCTCTTGCTCCAAGTGAAAGCGCCCCAACTCTATTCATCGAAGCATCAAAATAATCAGTTCCAATATGCACCCTATTAAAAGCATTTGCTCTTACAATCTCCTGCATTATTGCAATCAGTTCATCAGTTAAAGTAGTTACGTGGTCACTGTCCCATCGAAGTCCTCTTGACAGGTGAAGAAAAATATTATCTAAAAAAGGAAGTAATGATGATATTTTATCAGATACAGCTTCAGTAGGATGAAAATGCCCTGAATCAAGTGTAAGACCAATCTTTTTTGTCATCGCATAAGCAATATAAAATTCAATTGTACCAACATTATAAAATTCGAAACCTATGCCAAATAACTTACTTTCCACACAATCTATTAATGTTTCTTTCGGATATTTTTTTTCATAAACTTCATCAAGAGCTTCCTTTAAAATTTTTCTGTGTTCATTTCTTGAAGGAGTAATATCTTTGGATCCATCAGGAATCCATAAATTACTTATACAGGGAATTTGCATTTTTTCACCAATATAGCTTGCAACTTCTCTATTTATCTTCCCATATTCAATCCAGTACTGCCTTATAAATTTCTCCTTTGAAGCAAGGGTATAGCCATCTTTTACATATTTATGCGAGTAAAATGATGGACTCATATCAAGGCCAACCTTATTTGCTTTTGCCCATTCTATCCAGGAATCAAAATGTTCCTTTGACATATCGTTTCTGTCTTTTAGTTCACCCTTATAATCACCTTCATTAGACTGAAGTCCTATTTTCTTTTTAGATCCCGGAACAAGAGATAATACCTTCTCAAGGTCCATTCTGTATTCATCAATGTTTCGGCATCTGCCTGGATAATCACCTATTGATATAACTCCTCCGCTTGGACGCCCTGCATTTTTATCTTCAAATCCCATAACATCATCAAGCTGCCATGAATGTATTGAGATTGGAATATTTTTAATTTTATCAATAACTTCATCAGTATTTATGCCAAATTCAGCATACTTTCTTTTAGCAATATCGTATGAATCATTACTCATTAATAAAATCTCCTTTTATACCACGTTTACTATGAAAAATTTAAATAATTTTTAAAAAAATAAAGCTAATTTAAATATATTTAATACATATGATTATTAAATAATTGCACTATCTAAAAGATCTGTTTACAACTATTAAGATAAATAGCTCTTTGAAAAACAAATAAAAGTATATGATCTTAGTAGATAAAACACTACCTCCAAGTTAAAATATTTAATTAGTTAGAAAAAA
>JAMDEN010000035.1 GCA_023487035.1 Actinomycetota bacterium | reverse complement strand
TAATTAATATGCTTGACGTAATTATTTTTCGGCGTTTTCTTCTTTGCTTTATTCTTTTTGTTCTTAAAGAATATTCTTCTGGATCTTCCCCTGTTGGGACTACTTCATCATCACTATAATCAAAATCCTCATCTTTAAAGAAATCATCTGCAAATCTATCTTTATATTTTTTTACTTCAGGCTCGTTATCTTTTGTATCCTTTTCTTCATCAAAGCCGTTTTCTTCTCTCTCATAAAAAGAATATTTTTCTTTATCTTCACGCTCACGTCTAATATGAATTTCTTTATCTTCTTCATCATGATTTTGATAATATTTATCCTTATTTTTTTCATAACGGGAATATCTTCCGGTATTACTTTCCGAATTAAAATAATCATCATCATTTTTAAAGAAATATTTATCTTCTTTTTTCTTTAAAAAATAATCTTCATCATCAAACTTATTATCTTCTGGGGCCATCTATAAACCTCCATAAAGTTCGCAAATATTATTCCAGATCTTACAAGTATAACTATATATTTTTTTATTATTTCTTATTATATAGATTATATTATTTTTATAAACTTCCAGTAAACATAAATTAATATTTTTTAATGATAATTCTCTTAAATAAAATACTTCCTTATAATTTCTTCTTTCTTCTATTTTATCAGAAATATAAATTATTTTATCTAAAATACTCATATTGCAATATCCAATGGTATGATATTTAACAGAATTTAAAATTTCTTCATCATTTATATTAAATTCATCTCTTATAATAAAAGCTCCTGCAAATCCATGAAGAATAGAAATAATATCTAAATCCTCTTCTGTGGCATTAAGCTCATTTTTATTTTTTAAGGCAATTTCTTTAAGCTTTTCAAGACTAAAAATCTTACCATAGTCATGAAGCATTGCTGAAATACAAAGTTTGTAATAAATTTCATTATCATTATTATCATCATTATTATTATTATTATTTATATTATTATTTTTATTATTATTTATATTATTATTTAAAATATTGCTATCAAGTAATCTTATAGAATCATTACTTTCATCATTATTTATAATCACATCATCATTTAAAATGTATTTATTAGCAAGTTTCACACAACAAAGAAGGGTTGATATTGTATGATCATATAAATCTGAAGGAAATTCTTTATGAATTTTATCATTAATTTTTGAAATATATTCTTTTTGCTCTAAAGTTAATTTTAAATTATTTATAAAGTCCATGCTTTAATATGTAATTACTCACTCCTTCTGGCACCAGGTAATCAATTGGCCTGTTTTCTTTAACTCTCTTTCTTATATCTGTAGATGAAATAGCAAGAGCAGGAATTTCCATAACAAATATCTTTTGAGTATTATTGCCAGTTTTTTTAAAAAGTCTTGCTTTTAAATCCTGAATTTTTGAAATATTATATCCTGGTCTTGTAGCTGCTATAAAGCTACATAACCCGATTATTTCTTCAGTTTTTTTCCAGGTTAATATCTCAAGAATTGCATCTGCCCCAGTAATAAAGAATAAATCAGTATCTTCACCATATAATTTTTTTAATTCTCTCATAGTATCTACCGTATAGGATTTCCCCTTACGGTCAATTTCAATTCTTGAAACAAAAAAATTTTTATTTGAAGAAGTTGCTATTACAGTCATAAGATATCTATGTTCAGCAATTTTTTCTTCTTTTGAATTTTTATGTGGGGGATCCCCTGAAGGAATAAATATTACCTTATCCAGACAAAATTGATTTAAAGCTTCTCCGGCAGTAACAAGATGGCCATGATGAATAGGGTTAAAAGTACCGCCCATAATTCCTATTTTTAATTTTTCTTTCATGACTGCCTTTTAAAAATTTGTAAAATAATTTATAAATAATTTATAAATAATTTTTAAAATTATTTAAGATTATTGCCTTATTTGCCCATCCCCAAAAACAACAAATTTATTTGTGGTAAGCTGTCTTAAACCCATTGGACCTCTCCAGTGCATTTTTTGAGTGCTTATCCCTATTTCTGCACCCATTCCAAACTGCCCCCCGTCTGTAAATCTTGTAGAAGCATTAACATAAACTGTTGAAGAATCAACTCTTGAAGTAAAATATCTTGAATTTTCGTAATCAGAAGTAATTATTGCTTCTGAATGATGGGAACCATATTTATTAATATGATTTACAGCTTCCTCAATACTGTCAACTATCTTTACTGCCATTATAAGATCCAGATATTCGGTATACCAGTCATCTTCGTTTGCTTCTTCAACTGAAGGATAAATTTCTTTAACACGCGGACACCCTTTTAACTTAACTTTTTTATTTTCAAGGGCTTTTAAAATTTCAGGTAAAAGTTTACCGGCAACTTCTGAATGAATAAGGAGCTTTTCTGCAGCATTACATACAGCTGGTCTTTGAGTTTTAGCATTAATTACAATATCAATTATTTTATTTACTGAAAGATTGAATTTATTATCTATATAAATATGGCAATTACCTATCCCTGTTTCAATAACAGGAACTTTTGAGTTATTAACAATACTGTCAATTAAACTTTTTCCTCCTCTTGGAATTAGAACATCTATATAATCACGAAGCATCATCATTTCTTCAGTATCTTCCCTTGAAACAGAAGGAATTATTTGAATTAAATCAGCAGGAAAAAAATTTTTCATTAAAGTACTTCTCATTATTTCTACAAGCTTCATATTTGTATTAATTGCATGAGAACTTCCCCTTAATATGACTGCACTTCCAGCTTTAAGGCAAAGAACTGCACAATCAATTGTAACATTTGGTCTTGCTTCATAAATAATGCCAATTACACCAAAAGGAACTCTAATGTTTTTAAGTGATAAGCCATTAGGCAAATTATACCCAAAAATAACCTCGCCTACAGGATCAGTAAAATTTATTACTTCTTTTATGCTTTCTGAAATAGCTTGAATTCTTTCCTTATTTAATCTTAACCTGTCTAAAAGACTTTCACTTATTTTATTTCTTATTGCATTTTCGCAATCTGAATTATTTGCATCTATTATTATTTTATAATTTTCAATTAAAGAATCAGAAATATCTTTTAATACCTGGTTTTTTGCTTTCGTTCCTGTATTTGCCAAAAAATATGAAGCTGATTTAGCTTTTTTTGCTATTTCAAAAACAATACCCATTTTTTCCCTTTAAAAATTTTTTTTATTTTAAAAAATTATTTAAAAAATTATTTAAAAAAATATATTAAAAAATAATTTAAAAAACAACAAGGTTATCTCTATGTATTATTTCACAACATAACTCTGGCCCAAATTCTTCAAGAATTTCTTTTTCATGTTTGCCTTGAATCATTTTGATTTTATCACTGGCAAGATTTGAAATACCCTTTGCAATTATTCTGTTATCTGCAGATATTACTACTATATTATCGCCTTTTATAAAATAGCCATCAACTTCAGTAACTCCAACAGGCAGCAAACTTTTTCCATTATTTACAATTGCCTCTTCTGCACCTTCATCAATTTTAATACTTCCTTTAGTTAACATTCCATAAGCAATCCATCTTTTTATGCTTTTTAATCTTCGAGTTTCTTCAGGAATAAAGAATGTTCCTATTTCTTCTCCAGATAAAATTCTTTGAATAACATTTTCTTCTCTGCTGTTTGCAATTGCCATTGGTATACCAGAAAAAGAGCATATTTTTGCTGACCTTATCTTTGTAACCATTCCTCCTGAACCAAAACTTGAACCTATTCCTCCTGCAACTTTTTCTATTTCTTCATTTATATTATAAACAAGAGGTATTAATTTTGCATTTGCATCAGTTTTAGGATTTTTATCAAATAAACCATCAATATCAGATAAAATAATTAATAAATCAGCTTCAATAAGCCCCGCAATAAGAGCTGCAAGGGTATCATTATCACCAAATTTGATTTCATCAAGAGCAACGCTGTCATTTTCATTTATAATTGGTATAACATCAAGCTCAAGAAGACTGATTATTGTATTTTTTATATTAAGATACTGTTCTCTTTTTGTAGTATCTTCCCGTGTAACAAGTATCTGACCAACTTTTTTGTTGTTTTTATAAAAAAAACTGCTGTAAACCCTCATTAAATCATGTTGCCCTACAGCAGCTATTGCCTGAAGCAATGAATATTTTTTTGGCTTTTCATTAATATTTAAATATTTTAATCCTGCTGCTATAGCTCCACTTGTTACAATTATTACTTCAAGATTATTATCTTTTATTTTAGAAATCTCACTCGTAAACTTTTGAAGATTCTCCATGTCTAACCCGCCAACTGGTGAAGTTAAACTACTTGAACCAATTTTAACTACAATTCTTTTTACTTTTTTAAGATATTTTTTTCTTAAATTCTCCATTTTATTAATCAATTAATTCAAATACAAGTTTGCCAATAATTACAGTAGAGCCTTCCTTTACACCCATTTTTTTAAGTTTATCACCAATGCCCATTTTTTTTAATTTATTCTTTAAATAATCAAGTGCTTCTACATTATCCAAATCAGTCATTGCAACCATACGTTCTAAAAGCTTATTTTCAATAAAGTATTCATTATTTTTTAATGTTATTTTAATACTTTCTTCTTTTAAATCATCCTTATCTAATTCATATATTCTTATATCTGATTTATCTTCAAAACTTTTTTGTAATTGTTTTTTCTGATAAATATTTTTTTCACTTTTTAGATTTTCACTTAATATTTTTATAAATTCATTTATATTTTCACCTGTTTTTGCAGAAATATTAATTATCTTAGCATCAGTAATTTTTAATAATTCATTTTTTGCTTTATCAATGAGTTTTCTATCAGAAATTAAATCTATTTTATTAATAGCTATTATGTATTTTTTGTCATATAAGCTTTGATTATATTGCTTTAACTCTTCACGAAGTTCAAGAAAATTCCTTTTTAATATGTTTATATCCTTAACAATTTCCTGACAATCCAAAACTATGACAATAAGGATAGTTCGCATAATATGCCTTAGAAATTTATCACCAGGACCTACCCCAAGATGTGCTCCTTTAATTAATCCTGGAATATCAGCAATTGTAAAACAATCATCTTTAAAATAAACTACTCCAAGATTTGGTGTTAATGTTGTAAATGGATAATCTGCAATTTTAGGTTTTGCATTTGATACCATGCTTATTAAAGTTGACTTTCCTGCATTAGGAAACCCCACAAGAGCAACATCGGCAACAAGACGTAATTCTAAATTCAGCCATATTTCTTCAGTTTCTTCGCCTTTTTCCGCAAAAGAAGGAAACTTAAACCTTTGTGAGACAAAACTTGCATTTCCGCGTCCACCTCTACCACCTTTTGCAGCAATGAATTTATCTCCCTCTTTATCTAAATCTATTAAAACTTCGCCTTTTTGATTTTTAATTACAGTCCCCACAGGAACCTGAATATAAAGATCCTCACCATTTTTTCCAGCTTTTTTATTTGAAGAACCTCTTTGTCCATCCTGTGCCTTATAATGAACCTTATCCTTAAAAACATACAAGGTGCTTAAATTGCTGCTGGCTTCAATGATTATGTCACCACCTTTGCCGCCATTACCACCACAAGCAATTTTTTTTACCCTGTCTTTTAAATAAAAAAATGACACACTCCCGGCTCCGCCATTTCCTGCTTTTATATTAATTTTTGCTTCATCTAAAAACATAATTTTTTTATTATAACATTGAAAATATAAAATATTGATATACTAATGCAATAAATAAAAAATCTGGCTTAAAATAATCAGCCAGACTTTTAATATTTATCAAAATATGAAATATAAAATTATTATTATTTTTAATATTTGTTATTTATTTTAATATTTTATTTATTTTAAATATTTATTTATTTATGATTGTGAAATAATATTAATTACTTTACCTTTTTTACTATTCTTTATAAATTCAAGTACTCCATCTGCTTTTGCAAACAAAGTGAAATCTTTACCCATACCAACATTAGTACCTGGTTTAAATTTAGTTCCTCTTTGTCTAACAATTATATTACCGGCTTTTATTACCTGACCGCCATACATCTTAACACCTAAATATTTAGGGTTGCTGTCTCTGCCATTTCTTGAACTTCCTACACCTTTTTTACTTGACATATTTCACCCCTTAGTTTTTTTATTTAATCATTCTCTTAGTTATACCATTAATTATTTTTTAACAGTTATCTTTTCAAGGCTAAGTAAAGTCAGATTTTGTCTATGTCCTACTTTTCTATGATATCTTTTTTTAGGTTTGTATTTATAAGCAATGACTTTATCACCTTTAAATTGCTTTTTTATTGTTGCTTCAATTTCAACATTTTTAAGAACAGGTTTTCCTATTTCAACCTTATCGCCATCGCTAAGAAAATTAACTTCTGTCAGTTTGACTTTATCGCCTTCATTTCCATTTATTCTGTCAATTACTATATTTGTATTTTCTTCGACTTTATATTGTCTACCCCCGCTGGTAATTATTGCGTAAATTTTGGGCCTCCTCTAAAAACTTAATAAAAAATAAAAAATTTTTTAAAATAATAACTTAAATAAAATTTAAAACAAAATTATTTTATTAATTTTATTTTAAATATCAATATCTGACATGACAAAAAATGATATTAACATAATACCATTTTTAATGTCAAACTAAAAATTAAATTATTTCTGCTATAGCACTTGTTTTTAAAACACTTTTAATTTCAACTTTTACTCTTTTACCCATATATTTCTTACCGCCAATTATTTGAATAATATATCCATCAATTCTTGATAAAGCATCTTCAGAATTATGAAGATAAGTTTCTTCTACGAATAATTCAAGGCAGTCTCCCACTTTAAAAGGTTTTGAAGCTTCTTCAACATCTTTATAACTTCCCTTTGAAACAACAATAAGCTCATCCATTTGTATGTTGTCATCACCCTTAATTACAAGATGTTTTCTGGTTAAATTTTCAATAGCTTTTAAATTCCTTCCACCCTGTCCAATAATCTGACATGCTATAGCTGTATTTAATTTAATGAAAAATGCTTTTTCCGGATTTTTAGTTAAAATAGTCTTAATTTTTCTTTCAATATCATATTTAATTGTTTCTTCAGATTTTACAAAACCTGTACCTTGACAATAAGGACATGGCTTGCATAATGTCCCAAGTATCCCATCAGAAACATTTTTTCTTGTCATTTCAAGTAAACCAAATTTTGAAAAATTAAGTACCTCAGTTTTTGTTTTATCTTTATCAAGACATTGCCTGAATTTTTCTAAAACTTTTTGTTTGTCTTTTTCACTGGACATATCTATAAAGTCGATAACAATCAAGCCACCAATATCCCTAAGCCTTAGCTGATTTGAAATTGCTTCAGCAGCTTCAAGATTGGTTCTTAAAATTGTTTCAGCAGCATTTTTATTTGAAGTAAATTTTCCGGTATTTACATCAATTGCTGTTAATGCTTCTCCATAATCAATGACAATAAAACCACCTGATTTAAGCCATACCTTTCTTTGAATAGCACTTTCAATAACTTCATTTACGTTAAAATCTTCAAATAAATCTTCAGGGCTTATATGAAGTCTGATGTCAGAAAATCTTACTCCAATATTTGTAAAATATCTTGATATTTCTTTTTTAACTTCCTTGCTATCAACATGTATAGTTTTAAAATCATCAGAAAATAAATCTCTAAGAAGTCTTATAACTATTGGCTGTTCATCATAAATGAGAGCAGGTTTAGTTGCTTTTGCAATTTTTCTTTGAATACCGCTCCATATTTTTAACAGCTGTTTTAAGTCTTTTTTAAGGGTATTTTTATCTGCAAATTTAGCCGCAGTTCTTACAATAATTCCAAAATCCTTTGGTTTTATTTCTTTGGCAATTTGTCTTAAATTATCTCTTTCATTATCACTTAATTTTCTTGATACACCGATTCCGTCATTATATGGTGCTAAAACCAGATATCTTCCTGGTATTGAAATAAATGTTGTAAGCCTTGCTCCCTTGCTTTTTAAAGGATCTTTAGTTACCTGAACAACAACCAGCTGATTTGGTTTAAGAATATGCTGAATTTTTTTTCCCTTAGTTTCACTTTCCTCAAAATCCATATCAAGAACAATCTCATTTATATAAAGGAAAGCGTTTTTTTCTACCCCTATATCAACAAAAGCGGCATCTAAACTTGGTAAAACATTTTCTACTTTACCAACATAAATATTTCCAACTATAGATTGCTTAAATTTTCTATCAAAATAAAGCTCTGTTACCTGGCCATCTTCAAGAATAGCTACTCGGGTTTCACCTTCACTAGAGCTAACCAGCATTTCTTTACTCAATTTTTCTAAAACTCCTTAAGGTCAAACAATTTCAAGTGGAGTTTTAAGCATTCCATTTCTTAAAACATAGGCTTCTTTTTTAAAATAATCCTCAACCACTAAAAAATTATTGTTTGACAAATATTTAAAATATTTTAAAAAATCATTAAATTTAAAGATTTTATTATTTTTTGACAACTTAGTATATCCAATTAAATTTAAATAAACAATATCACTATTAATTTCATCAAAAGATAAATCTATATTATATAT
>JAMDEN010000112.1 GCA_023487035.1 Actinomycetota bacterium | reverse complement strand
TAAATAAAAATCATGATTGGTATATGAATTACCAAAGTATATTGGACAATTATTCAAATGGTTATTATAAAGGGTTACAGGGGAAAACGAGGTTTATTCCGATGATTTGGGGAGAGAGTATTTTATTCTAAGCGGAAGAATTACTCAAGATGAATACGATAAAAACCCTTTGATGTGCTTATAAATCTACAAAATTGTAAAAATCGTTCTGAATGGCTGGGGATAGCGAACGATGTTAGAACCAGGATTTTAAGTTCAGACAAGATTATTTTTATACCGGAACTATGATTTGTTGGTCAATTGCCATAATTATTTTACTTTTGAATAAAACAATAGCATAATATGAGTATTAAAATTCTTAAAAATCTGAAAGCAAAAAAGTGAAGATATTAAATTATAAAATACTATTGAAAAAGGAACCTGAAGGCGGATATACAGTATTCGTCCCCTCTCTTCCTGGTTGTATTACTTATGGTGAAACAATTGATGAATCCATAATAAATGCAAAAGAAGCCATAGAATTATATATTGAGAGTTTAAAATCTCATGGTGAAGATATACCAACTGAAGAAAATATATTAGAGTATACTTTAACGGTAAGTGAGAATGCCTGATTTACCTATTTTAACATCAGCCAAGATTATCAAGATATTAAAATCAAAAGGATTTGTTCTGGACAGAATCAAAGGAAGTCATCATATTTATTACCAGCCTGAAACAAAAATAAGAGTTGTTGTTCCATTTCACAAAAGAGATTTACCAGTAGGTACTTGTATTGCAATTTTAAAAAGTGCTGGTATAAATAAAGAAGAATTGAAAGAATTAATGTAGAATTTAGCTGGTCACCAGCTATTGAAATTTATATGACATACATACCGAAATGGCTGGGGATAGCGAACGATGTTAGAACCAGGATAATGACTTCAGATAAGATTATTTCTATACCCGAACTAAATTTTTAAGATTATTTATTTACGCTACCATGCTACTCACTATATTTGATTTCTTTACTGTCCACCATACTCAATGTTAGGACCTCTTCCTTTTTACTATAGAGAACTACTTTTATTCTTTTTAAGACGATGCTTCCATAAAGAACTCAATATTAAAAATTATTTGACATTATTAGAATTTCTGTTAATATGTTAACAAATTTATAAACTATTAAACATTTATAAATTATTTAATAACTATATACAAGATATAAAAGGAGTAAATTATTATGATGTGGGGATGGCCAAATATGATGGGTGGTTTTTTTGGTGGAGGATTAGGCTGGATAGGTATGATCTTTGGTTTTATTTTTTTTGTAGCAATAGTAATAGGGGTAATACTTTTAATTGTATGGCTTGTAAGAAGGCCAGGCTATGGTGTTACAGATAAAACCAGCGCACACTCTTTAGAGATATTAAAAGAAAGATATGCAAAAGGCGAACTGACTAAAGAGCAGTATGAAATCATGAAAAAAGAGCTGATGCCGTAAATTAATACTATTCTTTTACATAAAAAATATAAAACAATGAAAAATATAAAGAAATTTTTAATATCTTCAATAATACTAATCGTTATAGGTGTAGTAGGTCTAATATCTGTATGCACAATATTCAGTTTATCTTCCCCGGTCGGTACCTTTGGAACTGGCACTGCTTATACATTCGGACCGGGAAACATGATGGGCATGATGAGAGGATTTAATTATAGAAACCAAAACGTAGATTTAAGAAACATCAGTTTTGACAAAGTTAAATCAGCTGCTGAAAAGTATTTAAATGATATTGGACTGCAAAATGTAAAAATTAAAGAAATCATGGAATTTTCAAATAATTTTTATATAGAAACTGTAGAAGAAAAAACTGGGTTTGGAGCCATGGAGCTTCTGTTTGATAAAACAAACGGTGCAATATTTCCAGAGTACGGGCCAAATATGATGTGGAACCAAAAATATGGAATGCGCTCTATGATGGGCAATAATCAGTTTGATATCAATATGAAGATTGATGAACAAAAAGCAATAGAGCTTGCTGGCAGTTATCTGGCCAAGATAAGTCAGAATGAATTTGCAGGTGATGAAGGGCAAAAATTCTATGGCTACTATACTATTGATACAGTCAACAATGATGGTGCTGTTGTAGGAATGTTAAGTGTAAATGGTTTTACAGGTCAGGTTTGGTATCACAACTGGCATGGTACCTTTATGGGAATGGAAGAATATTAATTTTAAAATTTTAAGATAAGTCTGTCCTGATTTTAAAAATTAAACATACAAAAGGAAATATATATATGGATGATATATTCTTACTTCATGCCAATATTTGTAAAACCCTGGCAAACCCAAGAAGACTGGAAATCATTGCTGCCCTGCGTGATGACGAATTAAATGCAACACAACTAACACAAAGAGTGCGAATAAGCAAAGCTAATCTTTCCCAGCATATGAGCATACTAATTCAAAAAGGTGTTGTTCTTTCAAGGCGAGAAGGTATAAGTGTTTTCTATAAACTGTCTGATGAAAGAATAACAAAAGCTTGCGATCTTATGAGAGAAGTACTAATAAAAAATTTGGAACAAAATAAAACCATGCTTGAAGACATTAAGAATTCTACTAAATATTAATCATAAGTTTTTGATAATACCTTTATGTAAATTGTAATAATTTCATCTTAAACATCCTTTATCTGTAAAAGAAAACCTACAAATAGTTTAAAAATCTGATATTACTTTTTCTGATCTTTAAATTTCTTTAATACATGATTAGCAATAACCAGAGCAGTAATTAAAGCAATGAAATTAATAATATAAACTACTTTTACTGGTCCAAAATAAACACTATCAACACGGTAATATTCTATTAATGTCCTATATATAGCATAAATACCCAAATACATGGCTAAAATTAGACCACTGGGCAATCTTCCTGGCTTATTTTTGTAAAACCTATGCATAAACATCAATAGAATAAATAAGACAAAATTAGCAATTGCTTCATACAAAAAGGTGGGATGAAAATATTCATAACTGGCATAATCATAAAGTCTGTTTGCAGGGTTTACAAAAATTCCCCAGGGGTAACTGGTGGGTTTCCCAAATTCTTCCTGATTGAAAAAATTTCCCCATTTACCAATTGCCTGACCAAGAATAAAGCCTGGTACTAAAATATCAGCCCATAGCCAGAAATTAAGTTTTCTAATTTTGCAAAACACCAGTAAGGTTAATATGGCTCCCAGCATGGCTCCCTGAATGGCAAGCCCCCCTCTTCTGAAATCTAAAATATATATTAAACTTTTACCTAAAGGAAAATAACCAAAGTAATAGGACCAGTTTACAACTACATGAAGTAGCCTTGCACCTAAAATACCAAAGATTATTGCAAATGGAACAAAATTTATAGTCTCATCTGCTTTCTTGTTTCTGTATCTTGCAATAAAATAAGCAACTACAAACCCAATAATTATAGACAGTGAAAATATAATTCCATACCATCTTATTTGAAATCCAAATATCTCAAATGCTATTGGGGCAAAGGTCATAATCTAATACTCTAATATTAATTTAAAAATACGAAATGAAAAATATTATTATTTTATCTAAAAATTAAAAATTCTTATCTTATCCAAAGTAGGTATATATTTTGACAAATACCCCACTATTCTTAGCATTGAACCAGTAATAAAAACAATACCTAAGGCTATTAAAAAAATACCGGAAATGATTTGAATAATATTTAAGTGTTTATTTATTTTTTTAAAAAAGTTGGAAAAAAAGCTTATAAAAACGCTTGCAAGAATAAAAGGTAAGCCAAGTCCCAGGGAAAAAATACTTAATAGTAATACACCTTCAGACAATGTTTCCATTCTGCTTGCCAAAAGCAATACTCCAGAAAGTATTAATCCCACACAAGGTATCCAGCCAAAAGAAAAGGTAACTCCTACCAAAAATGATCTCAAATAACCCTGTTTTGCTACAATAGGTAAATTAAATCTTTTTTCCATATTTAAAAATCTAATCTTAAATAATCCTACATAATTAAGACCAAAAATTATCAATATAGTTCCCCCGACTCTACTAATGATACTTGAATATTTTGTCAGCACCTGTCCAATAAAAGTGGCAGCTGAACCCAGGATAATAAAAATTATTGAAAAACCAATTACAAAGAATAGACTGTTTAAAAATAACCGTAGCCTATCTGAAATTTTTATCTTTTCACTCTTATAAATAGCCTCACTTGACATTAATCCTATATATACAGGGATAAGAGGTAAAATGCAGGGTGAGATAAATGCCAATACGCCAGCAATAAATGCAGGTAATATACCAACTTCAAGCATCTAAAGCAATCCTTCTAAGACTTTTATTAATTGATCTTTGGTCATCATGCCTACATTTCTGAAAATCACTTCACCATTTTCATTTAAAATAAAAGTTGTGGGTATAGCTCTAATACCCCATACGGGACTAATATTATCTATTGTGCCATCTATTAAGGTTGGATAATTTATGCCATAGTCTTTGACGAAATCCTTCAAAGCTTTAATATCAGTGTCTACCGATACTCCTATAAATTGGACATTTTTGTCCTTGTATAAATTATTGACTTCAATAAAACCCGGTATCTCTAACCTGCAGGGGGGACACCAGGTAGCCCAGAAATTAATTAAAACAATTTTACCTTTATAATCAGACAAGGATACCTCATTTTTATCCAGATCCAGTAAAGTAAAGTCATTGGCATACGGTATTTTGTCTTCATCTTTATTAACAGGATTTATTGTGTTTTCACTATCTTGACCTTTATCTTCCTTGACAGTTTCTTCTTCTGCTATTTTTTTATCCTCTGCTACTGTTGCTTCTGGTTTTATTGAACTGGATGCTTCTTCTTTTGTGGTATCTTCTGATATTTGTGGTTTGCAATTTGTAAATAATAGTAATCCTAATGTTAGAATTATTATTATTGTTATCAATGATAATATTTTTCTCAATTTTTATATTCCTTATTTTTCAAATTTTATAAGTTTTATAATTTGGTTTTAAGTTTTAACTTTCTTCATACTTTCTAAGGCAACAGGTCCAGTTAGTTACACTCTCGAATAATATTAATAATTTTCTAAAATTCCAATTATCCATACACTGGTATAAATCGTTTATTCAAAATGTTTAGCCTGATAAATCTTACCTTCCCATATAATAAGATAATTATTTTTATATTTTGAAAATTCAATTTATAAAATCTCTGTTTTAACCTTAATATTATTTGTCAGGCAGAACATTGCAGGGCATCTTTTATCAGTTATATCTTTTATTTTTTGAATCTCTGAAGCTTTTGATTCTGATAAAATGTCCAGTTTTATTTCAATATAGTTAACTATATCATCCTCGCTTATTGCAAACCTTTTGTTTAAATTAAGGTCACTTGTTATTTTTACTCCTAATTTTTTTAAATTGATTCCTTTTATTGTTGCCCACTGGACAAATGTGGCTGCATAACAAGCAGCTATACCAAAAAGGCAGTATTGAACTGCATTAGGAGCAGCCTCACTTCCACCAAAGGCAATAGGTTCATCAGCGCTAAGTGAGTAGGTTTTACCACTTTGAGTAGATATTTTGGAATTAAATTGAGGCTTACTTTCTATAAATGACCATTCTCCTTCCACCACCATCTGTTTTTTAAGCAGATTTTTATCTTTTTTTGCTGAATCTATGGTCTTATTAAGTTCTATTAAGTTGATGTTGTTCATTTCTTCTCCTCTTGTAAATTTTAAATTATATTATTATAAAAAAGTTTTTTATTTTATGATATTTTTGCATCTTTATTATAATTTAGAAATATTAGAATATCATTAAAGCTTTATTAGGATTTTCTAATTTAAAGATTCTAGAATTTTAAGGGGTAATAATGTTTATAATTTATACCTTGCCATCATACGCAATGTTAGAACCAAATTGCTAAGTTTAAATAAGGATATTTTTATACCAGAATTGAGTTTTTAAGCTTAATTATTACTTACCCCACTATGCTACTCACTATTTTTATGTAAACTTTAAACAAAAGGTATGAAGATATATTTTTTGCGATACAGTTCCGATTTCATAAAGTGCTTAATTTTTACTGCGATATAGTTCCTATTATGTAGACATTCGGAGCTATTGCCGAAATATTACTTTAATGGAAATAGCCAGGAGATAAATTCTTAAAGTTGGGATAAAAAAGAAAAATTTTTAAAGTAGACTGCAACAATTTTTGTGGAATAATATTGATTTTATAATCCGGCTATTTTTCAGTGTTATGCAATACCTATTTCCGTGCTATTATAAGGTAGTGGCAAAGATTTGCTCATATGGTTATGACATACATACCTGAAAATGGCTGGTCATAGCGAACGAAGTTAGAACCAGAATAATGACCTCAGAGAAGGATGTTTTTATACCAGAACTGAGTTTTTAAGATAATTTATTTACCCCACCATGTTACTCATTATCAATTGCCTGCCCGAAGTAGTGAAATTTCGAACAAAATTTTAAAAGAATTTATAAACTTAAAAGCTTTATATTTTATATGATCGGATATTGGCACATATAGCGAGAGCATGACCTGTTCTTGCGTTTCTTATTTTAGAAATTACTACAGTGTTCTTAAATCCAGTTTTTTTCATTAGCTCTAAAAAATCTTTCTCCGGTAAAGCTCTACCTATACATCTAAATAAATCATTGATATTATTAACTGTATCTTCAGGAAGCCTATCTTTTAATACTATTTCACAAAATACAGTTCTTCCACCAGGTTTAAGAACCCTATAAACCTCTTTAAATACCTTTTCTTTATCAGGTGAAAGATTATAAATTCCATTAGAAGCTACCACATCAAAGAAATTATCTTTAAAAGGAAGATTATCGGACGAACCACAAACAAGCTCCACGTTATCTATTTTAACAGATTTAATATTATACTTTGCTTTCTTTATCATATCAGCTGAAATATCAAGGCCATACACTTTTCCCTTACTACCTACAGATTTAGCATAAAAATAAAGGTCAAGGCCTGCCCCACACCCTAAATCCAGGACTATCTCTCCTTCTTTGAGCTCAATAAAAGGTTGGGGATTGTTTGCTCCTGTAAAAGATTCGGTAAATGTTTGAGGTAATTTATTTATTATCTCTTTGGGATATCCTACATTTATGGCAAAAGTTTTTCCAACTGGAAAATTAAAAGTGCCACAAGGATCTTTTGCAACCTGACTATACTTTTCTTTTACTGCTTCCCTTATTTCATCGGAAGTCATTTCTTTCAATGATTTATCATTCATTCTTCTTAATCCCAGTAATATAAGTTTTAATAAAACAATAATACTTAAAAATTAATCAAATTAATACACAGATTTACTTTTAAACATGGAGATTTCCGCATTGGTTGCCTCAAGTAGTGAAATTTTGAGCCAATTTTTAAAAGAATTAAATGATTTAAAAGGCCCATTCTGTAATTAAATATTAAATCAGGCTTTCATCTCCATCATTAAATTTAGCATTTATATGCGAACCATCACAGAAGGGTTTATTATTAGATTTTCCACATCTGCACAGGGTCATACGATTTCTTGACTCGTATTTACTACCATCTGAAGATTCGAGTTCTATTCCACCTTTTAGCCAAATTGGGCCGCTAACTTTTATTTGAGGGTCCTCTATTATCTCTATTGATGGTTTAAATTTTTTCTCATATGGTTTTTTTGTTTTTTTATCCCAGGCAATCAATCTTCCTGATGGGCAATTGCAGGAAGTCTTTATAGCAATTTTTCTTGCATTTAAATCATCAGATTTTTCAACATTATGCCATGTATCACCAAAGGGCTGACAAAATCTTGCATGGGAACATAATTTTTTTGCATCAGTTAGGTCAAGTTTGGGCCCATGAATGATTTCAGCCTGGTCCTCGTATTGTTTTTTGTCTGCTGTCTCTTCCCCATTAAAACCAATCTTTGTATGAGTTGTATCGCAGTATGGTTTGTTTTGGGATTTCATGACAGTAGAACCTTAAAGCCAAATGCACAATGGATTTTTCTTAAGTTGTTAGCTAAAAGAAATGGAAAAATCAATTGGAGCGACAGTGAAGCAACAGCTAATTTAAAAAAAACCAAACAACGAACATCAGATAGCCTAAAAGAATTCTTTCAAATAAAACAAGATCCTTTTTATCTTTATAAAAAAGAAAAAGAATATAGAATTAAAATCAGTTTATTACCGGAATAAAATTGATTTGTCATCGTGACTTGTCACGTTAATATCTTAAAACTTTTAAAAAATTATCCTTCTTAAAAAGAAGGATTTTTTTATGCTCAATCCTCTTTCCGTGATATTTCACCATATATAGATAGAAAGAAAAATAAAAAGGATATTCATTTTATGAATTTAAGTAATTTAGAAAAACTTTACAAAAGAAAATTAACAAAAAAGGAGTTATTTGAAATAAATAACAATCTGCTCGGCCTTATTAACCTTTTAATTGAAATAGATGATGAAAAAAATAAAGATGATAGATACAATAGTTCTGACAATTCCAAGAGATAAGTATATTATTTTAGATCATAATAAATTCAGTCCTTCAACAAAAGGATTCTTCGAAAGTCCATATTACACGCTT
>JAMDEN010000062.1 GCA_023487035.1 Actinomycetota bacterium | reverse complement strand
TTCCTCAGGAATAGTTTTCATCCCAGCTAATAAAATCATAAAGCTTAATGGGTATTGTTTCCATAGTGTAACCATTAGAATAGCTAAAATAGCAAAATTAACATTACTCAACCAACTAAAACCTTTTGGAATTAAACCTAATTTATTTAAGAAAAAATTAATAACACCATTTTGCGGATTTAGCATCCACTTCCAAATTAAAACTAGAACAACTTGGGGTACTGCCCATGGTAATATTATAATTCCTTTAAATAAAAAATTAAATTTTAATGAATTATTTAAAAGCCAAGCTATAACCAATCCAATAAAAAATGTTAAGCTTACCCCACCTATTACATATACTATTGTTGCATATAATACTTTAGTTAAGTTATCACTGATAAAAAAGTTTTTGAAATTTTCTAACCCAATAAATGATGCCGAGTTTAATTTTAAAAGGTTGCTATCTGTTAAACTTAGAAATATAGCATAAAAAATAGGGATAATTAATATAGCAAAAATAATAATTACAGAGGGGCTTATTAAAACATAAGGAGTTTTATCAAATCTCTTATAATTACTTTTTTTATTTATTCTATTTTGTAATTTAATTATCATTTTTCAAAATCACCTTAATTGTTGGATTTTTATCTTTAAATTCAAATGCATCTTTTGCATCTTTTAAATCAAAAACTTTTGATAAAAGAGGCTTATACATAATTTTTCCTTCTATTATTTGATCGGCAGCTTTCTTAAACTCTAAATCTCTATATAGATAATTCGGAATTATTCCTATTTCATTACATATTATTTTAATTATATCAAACTCATAATTTTTAGTTGGTATGCCAACCATAAATATTTTCCCACCTTTTCTTACAATACTAGCTAAAAAAAGACTAGTGTTATAAGAGCAGACTGTATCAATAACTACATCAATTTTACTGTTATTTAAAAATTTATATAATATTTCCAATTTATTATTATCATTAAAATTAATCGCTAAATCTGCACCTAATTCTTTAGATAGCTTTAAAGGGTAATCCTTGATATCCATCGATATTAATTTATTATTATTATTTTTACATATCTGTTGAATTAATAAACCTATAGTACCCATCCCTATTACTAAAACAGTCGAGTCATAAATCTTATTTACAGTATGAATTGCAACAGCAGTTGGTTCAATTAAAGGAGAATATAATAAATCAAATGAGTTTGGTAGTTTAATAATATTTTTTATCGGAACTATAATCTCTTCTTTCATAGCTCCTTCAATATCACCCCCAATAACACTCTGGTTTTCGCATAAATATTCCATTGAATTTTTACAATAGAAACATTTACCACAATTAATAACAGGATTTACAACAACCTTCATTCCAACCTTTAGGTTGTTATTTTCGCTACCAATATTTTTGATTATTCCGCCAAATTCATGACCAGGAACTCTTGGAGGTGAAAGAACAGGATTTTCCCCAGCATAAACGTGCATATCTGATCCGCAAATACCAACTGCTTTTACTTTAATAATAGCTTCTTCTTTATTAAAACTTTCAAGTTCTTTATCTTCCTCTATAACAATTTTTCTAATTTCTTTAATGATTACTTTTAGCATTTTTATTTCCTTTTTTATATTTTAAATATTTATAAAAACTAATAGTTAAAAGTAAAAACTTTAAGAATTTGGTATTATTAATATCTTTCCTATATTTTTTGATCCAACCATATTAAAAGCTTTTACGATATTTTCTAATTTTAATTTATGACTGATAATTTCTTTTACATTTATTCTTTTACTAGATAATAATCTCAGTGCTTTAATAAATGAAAAAGGACTATTTGTTGAACCTATTAAAGATAATTCATTATGATAAGGTGGAAATAAATATTTTCTGGAAATCAGGGGAGCATCCAAAAAAAAGTATTTTTCCACCTTTTTTAACAAATGAAAATGCATTTTCTTGTGCTAATGGATTACCTGAACATTCAATTAATATATCGGCACCATTTTGTACGATCTGCTTAATATTATAATCAATATTGTTATTTGGATTTAATATGTAATTAGCACCAAATTTTTCTGCTAATTCCCTCCTATCTGCTTTTGGTTCTAAAACAATAACCTTGGATGCTCCATAAATCTTTAATAATTGAAGCATAATAAAGCCAATAAGACCAAATCCAGATAACATAACTACATCGCCCAATTGTATTTTTAATTTATCAAGTCCATGGATACAACAAGAAATTGGCTCAAGAAGCGCACCTTCTTCAAAACTAATATTATTCTCAAGCTTATATACGCTTCTGCAAGGGACTAATGAATATTGAGAAAAACCTCCGTCTTTATTAACACCTAATGTAAACATATTATCACAAAGATGAACTTGGCCATTACAACAATAAAAACACTCACAGCAAAAGACAGTAGGGTCAATAGCTACTCTATCTCCAATTTGAATATTATTTACATCCTCTCCTATTTCTACCACTTCTCCTGAATATTCATGCCCAAGAATAACAGGTAAGTTAATATAAGAACATTTTCCATTATAAAATAAAATATCTGTGCCACAAATTCCAGATGCCATTACTTTAATTAATAATTCATCATTTTTAACTTTTTTTATTTTATTTTTCCTTATTTGAATGTTCCGATTGCCATAAAATACTGCTGAAATCATTTATATCTCACTTATATTATAATTTAATATAATAATTCTATAATTAGAGTGGGAGAATAGGCTAGATAAAACTATTCATATTCTTACCCACTCTTATATTTATTTATTATTATTTAAATAATGCCATTGCTTCTGTCTGTGCATCATTCATAGCTTTTGTTGGGTCTGCATTTTCATAAAGCACTTTTTCATAAGCAGTGTACCAAATTTTAACTACCTCAGGAATTTTTTCTCCAGGCATACCTGTTGGATTATTAAGAACAGCCTGACTTACATGATCAATATACTTTTGGAACCATGGCCATTTTTGGGTCAATCCATTTGACCATGTTTGATCCTTATAGATATCTTCTCTTGCTGACATGATTCCAGTAATTTCAACAAGTCTTTTTTGCTGTTCTGGAGAACATAAGAATTCTATTAACTTTGCAGCTTCTTTAGGATTTTTAGATTTGGAGCTAATTGATAATCCTTCAAAAAATGATGTTACTCTTTGTGTAGGAAAAGGTAAATCAACTACTTCGAAATCTCCTTTAACAGATGGGTCCCAACCAACCGCCATTTCATACATCCATGGGCCATCTATTAATGTTCCAACTTCTCCAGTAGCAAACATTTTTCTATATGTACCTTTGTCAATTTCTTTTGGCATAACACCTGCATCAAATAATTGTTTTAAATAAGTTACTGCTTGAATTACCTCTGGTGAATTTAGCGCTGGTTTACCATCTTTTCCATAGTGTCCACCTAATCCAATAGTCCATATAGCTAAATCATATAATCCTTCCTGCCAATTACCAGGATTAATCATTGCTGCATACCCTTTAATACCTGATTGAGTTAATTTTTTTGTCATTTCAATGAATTCCTCAGGAGTTTTTGCATAACTAGATATTCCTGCTTTTTTAAAAACGCTCGGTCTATACATCGGTAAATAAAATCCCATATCTGAAGTTAATAAATATGTTTTTCCATCGGGACTAGTTGAAGTAACACCTTCTTTTTGCATAACACTCCAATTATCTTTTATATCAGCCATGTTTATCAAATCATCCAATGGTAATAATGCACCAGCTGAAATATATTTTCCTAAATTTGTGTTATGTGCTGCTATAATATCTGGAGGAGTTCCAGCTGCAATAGCTGTATCAATTTTATCCCAAAATTCATCATAACCTACAGCATAACCATTAACTTCTATATTTGGATTTTGTTTTACAAATTCATCTACAGCACCCTTTATCCATGTATCAAAAGTTCCACCATGACTAAAAAACCAATGAGGAAAATCTAACTTTATTTTTCCGGCAGTTTCAGCAGCGGCTGTAGTTTCTGATGCTGCTACTGTTGTTTCAGCACCAGCTGTTGTTTCAGTAGCTGCTGATGTTGTTTCAGTAGATGTTGTTGCTTTGCAGCCAAACATGCTAAAAGACATTACAACTATAATTATTAAAAACAATAATAATAAATTTAAAATCTTACTTTTAAACATTTTTATTTTCTCCTAACTTAAACTGTTTTAAATAAATTAGTCTTTCTAAGTTTGAAATTATTTTTTTAACTTAAAATCACCTCCATTTTGTGTTATATTTTATATGCTTTAATTTCTTAAGTACCAAACTTTGCGTTTCCATCAAATATTGCTGGAAACGCAAAGCTATTAACTTATCCATCACCCCCTAACTTTTATATTATCTCCTTATTGATAAAATATTTTTTTTAACAGACCTATTATTTTTAAAACATAACTATTATTTTATATAATCAGACTTAAGCTAAACAAAAGTCAATTTTTTGATATGCTATATAAAATATCATCAATTAACCTTTTAGTATTTAAATAAAATATATTTTCAATATCTTCTTTGCCCAAATTCAAACTCTTTACAGCAATTTTTATAGCTCCTATAATCTCATAAATAAAATAGGTAAAATTATCTAAATTCATTTCTGATGATGATAAACTCCAGGAATGAGGTACGTTAGTCACAAAATAATGTTTGTTATTAATTTCAATATTTTTTCCTTTTAATGCTGCTATTGCTAAATCACTTCCATATAATATTTTTTCTGGACCCAACTCTTTTATTAATAATTTATTAACCGAAAAATTATTTATCATTGCTGTATCAACATATAAATTTTTAAAATCTTTTAAATAATTAATGCTGTCTTTAATATCACTATAACAATATGATCTTCCGGCATGAGCTAAAATTATTTTTATATTTTTATATTTTGTAGCAATAGTACTTATTTCTTCTATATTTCTTTTATCATTTAATCTATTCTTTCTGGGGATATGAATTAATAGCATAAGACCATTTTCCTCAGAAAATTCTAAAACCTTTTTAGAAATAAAATCAAATATACTTACATCAATATCTAATTCAGAGAAATCTGTGGGCATTTTATATTCCACTAAATCCGGATAGGGTTTAAAACCAATAAATCTGTTTTTAAAAAAATCCTCGGGAATATTTTTTAAATTCGGTTCAGGTATATAGAGGCCATAACAATTATTTTCCATGCATACATTCGAAATATATTTATTTGCCATTTGCAAGTTTATTTCTTTAATCGGAAGGCCAAAAAAAAGACCTTCATATATTTTATTCGGGAATAATTTATTTGCTACAAATTTAAAATCACTAAAAGTAAAACCATCAATTATATCTTTATCGGCAAATGGATTAGTTTTTTGTTTATCTATAGAAATTTCCTCTTTAAAAAATTCTTTTTTCCACAAATGAATATGCGAATCTAATATTTTTTTAGGTAGAAAGTCGTTGAATTCTTCTTTAAAAATTTTTAAATCAGCTTCACTAAATTCTTTTAACAAATTTTTCATTAATTACCTTTCAAAACTTATATTTTAATTTTCATGCAATTATTAGTTTCTTCCCTAATTTAGCAAACTCCTCCCTTATTTCTTCACTACAATTTTTATCTGTTATAATGCTATTTACTTCATTTAAGGGAAATGGGATACTAATATGCCCAATACGACCAAATTTGGTAGAGTCCACTAAACAAATGCGTTTTTCTGATCTTTTAAACATTTCACTTTTTACTTCTTCAGATTCTGGACCAAAAGTATCACCAAATTCCCCTTTAATTGATATAGCGGCTACTGAAAAGAAAAACTTATCAACAGAAAATTTACTTATAGTATCAATTGCATAAGATCTTGCAAAACAACTATATTCTTTTAATAATAATCCTCCTGTTGAAATAACTTCAATTTCTTTATTTTTAAAAAATAACCCTGGAATTAAATAAGAATTAGTGATAATTAATATATCCTCAAACTTTGATTCAGAAAGTATTTTGGCAAAATAATAACAAGTAGTTGAATTATCTAAAAAGATATAATCCCCATTTTCTACAAATTCTAATGCTTTTAATGCTATTCTATTTTTTAGATCTACATTTTTTTTAAGTCTTATAGTATTTCTTATTTCCAAATCATCAGAATTATTTATTAAAACCCCTCCATGAACTTTCTTAACGCTTCCTTCTCGTTCAAGTTCATTTAAATCTCTATGTATTGTTGATAGTGATACTTCTAACTTATTACAGAGATCTTCAATTTTGCATGCTTTTTCCTTTTTTAGGATATTTATTATTTCTTCTTTTCTGTTTAATTGTAACATGATTAATATGAATTATTATATTTTTTTATAATATATGATATTATTTGAAATAATTATAAAAAATTTGCAATATTTGTCAAGTATTAGCTAGTATTATTTCATTATATTTATTGAAATTTTATGATTATTAGCAATTATTAGCAATTTTTAAAATATTAGACATATAAAATGAAAAATATATATAGAAATACGTATATAATTATATTAATTAATTATTTTTAAATTTTAAAATGAAATATAAATATATTGATATTTTTATTGACTAATATATTATTTTCCATATAATTATTTCATAATATTTCATAATATTTAAAATTTTTGAATAAATTAATTATTATCATTATTTATGTAATAGTTTATTCAATTTATTGTATGTTATTATTAATAAAATTATTATCGTGATAAATTGGGAGATAAAATATGTCTGGAATTGATTTAAGAATAAAAAAATTATTTAATGGCAAGAAAAATATTGTTTTATCAGCAATTGATCATGTAATTATGTATGGTGATCAACAGGGTTTGGAAGATTCAAGAAAAGCCATTATAAATTGTTTAGATACAGATGCATTATTATTATCAAGATTTTCTTTAAAAAGAAATTGGGATCTTTTTGCAGGTAAAAATAAATCAATGCCAGTTGTTAGAATTAATTGGTCTGCAGCATATTATTATCCCCTAAATTATCAAAAAGGATACACTGAAATAGCAACTATGGTGGACGAAGCTGTTGAATCAGGTGCAGAATTAGTAATAAGTTCTTTATTCCTGGAAAATAATGATCAAGAAATGGAAACAAAAAATATTAAATTATTTTCAGAAGTTGTAAGACAAAAAGAAAAATTAGGTATACCGTTAATTGGCGAATGTTATGTTGTTGAACACATAGGATTAACTCCTGATTTACTTCATAAAAAGGTAAAAAGAGTATCAAGAATTATGGCAGAACTTGGAGCAGATATGGTTAAAATATTTTATACAGATAATTTTACAGAAATAGTTAATAATACTCCGGTGCCTGTTTTTTCAATTGGTGCAGAAAAATTAAATACAGATCTGGATGTTTTAAAAAAGGCATATAATACTATCAATGCTGGAGCAAAAGGTATTGTATTCGGGAGAAATATCTTTATGGCTAATAACCCTGGTAAAATAATTGCTGCACTTAATGATGTTATTAATTCAAATCTTAAACCTGAAGATGCAATAAAAAAATATGATTTAATTTAAATGTATGAGGAATTTAATAATATAAATTTATTTTTTCCATAATTATTTAATTTTGAAGTAAATTAGTGCAATTTTTCTTTAATTACATAATATTTACAAAAATTGCCAATTATTTTTAAAGAAATTTTAATTTTGTATAAATAGTTTTATTAATAAATTAACTATAAGTATTAAAGGTGAAATAAGTGGAATATTTTGCGGGCATTGATGTAGGTACCTCGAATATTAAGGGATCCGTTTATTCAGCTGATGGAAATTTGATAAATACAGCAAGAATGTCTTATAATAGTTTTTCTCCTAAAAATAATTACCATGAACAGGATCCAAATGATTGGTATGAAGGAGTAATAAAAGTTTTATCAAAATTATGTGTAAATAAATCAGTTAAAACAAACCTGAAGGCAATTTCATTATCTACTCAAGGTGGTACTATAGTGCCGGTTGATAAAAACTTTAACCCACTTTATAACGCTATTACATGGTTAGACCGTAGAGGATCTGAGATTTTAGAAACAAATAAAAAACTTTTATCTAAAAACATAGAATTTTATTATAAAACAGGCTGGAGATTAGATACAAATATGTCTTTCATGCCATTATTTTGGTTAAAGGAAAATAAACCAGAAATTTTTAAAAAAATCTATAAAATTTTTTTCGTTAATGATTATTTATTAATGAGATTAACAGGTAAATATTATCAGGACCCATCAAACTCTTCTATCACTTTATTTTATAATATTACAAAGAATTGTTGGGATAAAGAAATACTTGATTTAATAAATTTAAATGAAGAAAATTTTTCTGAAGTAAAAGATTCTGGAGAATTTATTGGTTATTTAAACAATTCAATTTCATCTAAATTAGGATTAAAAAATAAAGTAATTTTAATTAATGGCGGCCATGATCAATACTGCTCTTCTGTTGGTGCTGGGATATTAGATACAAATGAAATGCTACTTGCTACTGGAACAGCTTGGATAGTTTTCAAAATGACTGAAGATCCAATTTTTGATTCAAAAAGTTTTTTTGCCCCTGGAAGAAGTGTAATTAAAGATAAATTTGGATTAATATATTCAATTCCAGCAGCAGGTGCTTCAATTAAATGGTTTGCATTAAATATAATGTTATTTAAAAATGAAAAAAAATTTTTCAATTTAATTGATTCCGATCCTGATAAATTAGCTGACATTAAAAACAATATTATATTTCATCCGTATTTAACTGGAAATTTTGGACCAGATTTTGATATTTCTAAAAAAGCTAGTTTTTTAAATGTAGAAATTGGTCATAATTATTTAGATTTTTTAAAATCTATAATGGAAGGTATAGGTTTCCAATTAAGAAAAATACTAAATATTTATAATGAGAAAGGGATGGACATAAACAAAATAAAAATAGTTGGAGGTTGTACAAAAGATAAAGTTTGGCCATCGATTATTGCAGATATAAATAATATAGATGTATTAATCCCTCAAGATATTAACCAGGATTTAGCAACAAAAGGTGCTGCTATCATAGCAGGATGGGGTGCTGGTTTATTCCCTACAATTAATGACGCTTATAAAAAATTAAAAACAAATTTTAAATTAATCAAACCTAATGAATTAAATTTAAGATTTTATAATAAAAAATATAATTTATTCTAAATAAAAACATATATTAATTAGCTGAAAATTCATTAAATTTAAATTATATTTAATAATATAATTAAAATCATTAAATCAGTTGAGGTTGCTCGAAGTCAGTATCTTCCATCTTTTTTTGTTTTGTTTCTTCAGCATTTTTATTAATTTCTAATGGCCTATTTTTGTGTATCTTATTAATTTCGTCTTTTTTATCTTCTTCATTTTTTTCACCTCCTAGATCTTTTCTATTTTCAATATTGTCAATACCATTCTTATTCATAATATTATTCTTATTTATAACACTATCTTTATTTATGATATTCTCAGCATCGTTTTCATGATTTCTATATGTTATATCTTTTAGAACTTCTTTACTTTCAAGCATTGATTTTTTTAAATTCTGTAATTTTTCCATATTTAAATTACCAATGCTATTTGCTGAAGTATTAATTTTATTTTTTTGCAATTCCTCAGTTTTATGATTTTTTTGTCTTACGGGATTTTTCTTTATTGAAATTCTTCTTTTAAAATAATTAGAAAAAGGCCAGCATTCATTTTCAGGACATTCATTTGTTAAATTAATGAAATGATCAATATCAGCATCAAACTTATCTGCATTATATACAATTATTGCTTCAAGTGTTTGAGGTTCAATAGGTGAGCCGTATTCCTTTAAGCCATGATGACTTAAAATAATATGCAGTATTTCTCTTTCTAAATCCTCCGGAAAATTTTTTATTTTTTCCATTTTCACTAAAACCATGCCATAACCAAGACTTATATGGCTTATAAGATTTTCTTCTTCTTCATTTATATCAATAGTCGTTCCTACAGAATAACTATCCGTTTTGCCGATATCATGTAATATAGAACCGCAAAACAATATATCGCGATTAATCATATTGCTGTCTTTACTGTAAGAATTAGATATGAATTCACAAATTTTTGTAACAGATACAGTATGCAGAAGCAATCCGCCTTCTGCTGCATGGTGATTCTTTATTGCGGCAGTTGCGCTGCAAAATTTTTTTAAAAATTCTTCATCATTAAAAATACTTTCAAGCAAAGCTTTGATATATAAATTTTCAATATTTTCAATATATTTTTTTAATTCAAGTGACAACATCTTTTTTGATTCTTCATCAATTTTTTTACTTATAAAAATAAAATCAGAATAATCAATATTTTTATCATCTATTTTTGTTATTTTCTTTATATTTATTTGCCTGCCAAATTTGTCACTATCATTTACTTCACCTTCAATAAACACCACATCTTTCTTTTTAAAGCTATTAATATCAATAAGATTTATCGAATCGCTCCATATCTTCCCTGAAATTTTTCCTGTCCAATCTTGTAATTCCAAATCACAAAAATATTTACCATTTTTATCTTTTTTAGTATCTTTTTTAGTTATTAAAAATGCTGATTTTACTTTATCTCCATTAACCAGATCACGGCTAAGTTGTTTATTGCTATCTTTCATTTATTTTTATATCCCACTTTCTGAAATAATCAATTCTTTTATAATCAGTCATATCATATTGAATTGGAGTTATTGAAATATATCCATTTTTAATAGCACAATAATCTCCTTCTTCACATTTTGAAATTTCAATAAATTCACCATCCATCCAGTAATAATCTCTTCCCCTTGGATCTGAGCGTTTTAAAAAATAATCTTTAAATTTTGCATCACTTTGTTTTGTAATTTTAATACCTTTTATTTCATTTTCAGATAAGTCCGGGATGTTTATATTTAAAAGAGTTTTTTCTGGAAAATTATTATGTTTAAATATCATTTTAACAATTTTTTTTGTAAATTTTGCAGAAAAATTATAATCAGGCTCAGTATAGCAATCAATTGATACTGCTATTGACGGAATACCATTTGCAATACCTTCTGTAGCTGCTGATACTGTTCCAGAATAAATTATATTTTCACCAACATTTGCCCCTCTATTAATACCAGAAATCAGTAAATCAGGTTTTGTGCCAAGAAGTTCATTATATAATTTTACACAATCAGCAGGAGTTCCGTTAACACCAAATCCAAAAAATTCGCCATCTTTATATTCTCTTTTAACCCATATAGGGTCAAAAACAGTAATTGCATGGCCAACGGCACTTCTTTCAAATTCAGGAGCAATAACTTTTATTTCAAATTCATCATCATTAATAAATGTCTTATATAAGGCATAAATACCTCTGGCTTCTATGCCATCATCATTTGTAAGTAAAATTAACTTTTTCGTCATATATTTTGCTATATATATGTTATATTCATAAAAAATTTGCTTAATAATTAAAAATAATACCTCTTATCAAATACCAGGATTTAATATATTTTATAATTAAAATAATTTTAATTCCATAAAACTAAAAAAAATTAAAATCATTTTTAAATTTATATTAAAATTTATATTAAGTAAAAATAATAGTGAGTATTTTCACCATAGTTAATTTTTAAAAAATTATTAACATAATTATTAACATAATATTAAATTTAATATGAACTTTAAATTATTATTTTGATTTATTTTGATTATTTTAATATAATTTTTTATAAGCTTTTAAATATTTTTTATAAAATAATAAATATTTGCCATAATATAATAGCAATAATTACTTCTTTTAATTGAAAGGATTATTTATGAAGGAATTTGATTTATCAAACAAAGTTGCCGTGATAACTGGTGCTGCGCATGGTATTGGCAAAGCAATAGCAGACAAATTCACTCAGCATGGTGCTCAAACAATTATTATTGATATTAATGATACTGAAGCAAAAAAAACTGAGGAAGAAATTAATAAAAAATATAATAATACTGGTTGCTGCTTTATCCATTGTGATGTTACAGAATATGAAGACGTAAAAAATGTTTGTGAGGAAATAATTAAAAAATTCAAAAAAGTTGATATCCTTGTTTATAATGCAGGTTGGACTGTAAGAGCACCATTAAATCAGATAGATATATCTGTCTGGCAAAAAGCAATGGACATTAACTTGAATGGGGCATTTTATTTTGTAAGAAGCCTTATAAATCCAATGATTGAAAATAAAAAAGGAAATATTATTATAGTGGGCTCATCAACAACATGGACAGGTAGTGGCGGTGGTGTTCATTATGCAGCTTCAAAGTCTGGTCTTGTAGGCCTGGTAAAAGGGATATCTTATGAACTTTTATCAAAAGGAATTAGAGCAAATTATATAACTCCTGCTGTTATAGATACTCCTCTTTTAAGAGACAGATATCCTGATAATGAAAAAACTAATAAAATGCTTGCAGCACAAATACCGGTTGGTCGAATAGGAAAACCTGAAGACATTGCAAATGTTGCATTATTTCTTGCAAGTGATGAATCAGGTTATATTTGCGGAAGTGAGATAGTTGCGGATGGTGGAAGGATACTTTATCAGCATCCAGTCGGCAGTTAGTTTAATTTTGACAATAAAATTTTGGCAATAATTAATTTAGTAAAAATAAAAGGGGCATAAAAAAATATGCCCCTTTTATTTTATTTATTTTTACAACTACATTTCTTTAAGAATCAAATATTTATTTAGTAGTTGTAGTTGGTGTACCAAATGCCGAATTACCAGTAGTTTTTAAAATTTCATCAGCAATTTGATTAAGATTTTCAGGAGTTACAAGCTTAACCTCTGCAGGAATTTCAACGTTTTCATAAGATTTTCCATCAACTAATATTTCCTTTAAAGTTTCTACTGCCTTATAACCTATAACATAAGGCTGCTGTAATATAGTAGCTGCTTCTATTCCATCTTTAATTGCATTGAATTCCTCAGGATCACCATTATATCCTACAACTTTCACATCCAGATTCTGAGATTTAACATAGTTTGCAGCACCAGTAGCTTCACGTCCAGATGTAACAAAAACACCTTTGGTTTCAGGAGCAGCTGACATAATTTGCTGCATAGTATCATAACCACCCTCAGCAGAAGGATTTTGTACTATTATTTCTGATTTAACAGTATATCCTAATTCGTCACATTTAGCTTTAAAACCTTCACCTCTTTGCCTTGCATAAGTCCATTGTGGTTTAAGGTTAGCAAGACCGAATACAGTTTTTTTGTCAGGGAATAATTTAGCAAGATATTCAGCTGCAAGTTGTCCACCTTGGAAGTTATTTGAAATAATAAGAGCATTAACTGGGCCTGATTTACCAATATCAGCACAAACTACTGGGATACCGGCATCTCTTGCTTTTTGAACTGCTGGTGCCATAGCACCGGGATCTACAGGAGTAACTACAATACCACTAACTTTTTGATTAACAAGAGTATTCAGATCCTGAACCATTTGTGTAGCATCAGACTTTTGATCAATCATTGTATATTTGAAACCAAACGCTTTACAAGCATCTTTTACACCTTTTTCAAGATTCTGGAAAAATGTGAATTCCATAGTCCAAACTGAATAACCAATAGTAACATCTGATGCTTTCATTGTTTTTGCCGTTGTTCCTTTAGCAGTTGTTGCCCCTGTTTTGCAACCAGCAACTGAGAAAGAAATCGCAAGAGCAAGGATCAGAACGGCAAATACAGATATTTTTAGATATCTTTTCACTTTTTTACCTCCCTTTCATTTTTACTTTTGTTTTTATTATTTTATTATTTATATTGTTTATTGTTTTTTATTAATAATGAAAATTTTAATTATTTCAAACTAATAATAATTAATCCTAATTTTTTTTATTATTAAAAAATAATTTTTTAGCAAATAAAATATTATTTTTTTAATTAAAATATTAAATTTCTTTACAAATTTATTGAATATAAAAAAATATTTACAGTCTATTTTGATATCTATTTTTATATCAATTCTAGCTTCTTTTAATTTATATTTTTAATAATTTAATTATAACAAATTTAAAAAATTATTGAGTTTGTCCAATTAACCAGAATTTTAATTTATTAAGAGAAACCGCTAAAATTAAAACAACTCCAGTAGCAACTTGCTGCCAGTAACTATTTACTTGAGCATTACTCATCCCGCTTTTTAAAAAAATAATAATCAAAGCTGCAAGAAGTGTACCACCCAAGCTTCCACTACCACCTGATAGAGCAGTTCCACCAAGAACAACTGCTGTTATTACTTGAAATTCATATCCATCACCCATCATTCCTGGATTTGCTGCTCCAAGCATCGAACTATTTAAAACTGCTGCTACTCCTACAAATACTCCTACTAAGGTGAAAACTAAAATTTTTACATTATCTACATGAATTCCAGATAATGCTGCAGCCTTACTATTAGTTCCAACAGCCAATATATATCTACCTATTGGAGCTTTTTTTAACATTAAATATGCAATAAGATAGCATATTGCCATTATATAAATAGGTAAAGGTAATCCTAAAAAACTCCCATTGCCAAGAAATATCCAAAATCTGTCTTGTATATATTGAGGAACATTATTTGTATATATATATGCAATAGCCCTGAATATAAACATCATTCCGAGAGTTGTTATAAAAGCAGGTATTTTTAATTTTGTAACGAAAATACCATTTATAAAACCAAGTAAGGTAGCAATAATAATTGTTATAATTACACCAATAAATCCACCTATTTTTATTGCAATTGATGCACCTATTACACCGGCAAGAGCAAGCATGGATCCAACTGAAATATCAAAATTTCCAGTCATAATTAAAAATGTCATACCAATTGCTCCTATTCCAACATAGGTAGAAAACCTTATCATGTCTCTAAAATTAGGCCAGGTGAAATACAATTTTGGAATTAATGATGAAAAAAAGCCAAAAATTATCAGTAAAATAACTATAAGCCCGAAACTGCTTAAGAAATTTCCTGCTCTTTGCTTTGGAGTAAACTTTACTTTAGAATCATCCATATCAAAACCCCTTAAAAATTATTTCAAAATATATTAAATAAAATATATCTACAAGATAAAAATTATTTTTTGCAATATTTTTTACAATATATAAAAATTATTTTTTATTAATTATTATTTATATCCTACACCACCTGCACCGTGATCCTACACCCTGATTCCTCTAATTCTTGCAGTTTCCAGATATCTGTTTCTTAAACCATCAATAAACAAAGCAAATAAAAGAGTAATTCCTACAGCCAGCATTTGATAAAAAATTTGAACATGAAGCAAATTAAGCCCATAATAAATCATGGAGATAAATATCCCTGCAAATAAAGTTCCGATTAAATTTCCCCTTCCTCCTGCAAGACTTGTTCCTCCAAGAATGGCTATTGTTAAAACATTAAGAGTAAAACCAGGAGCCATTGTTGGAATCCCTATTAAAGCTTGAGATGTTCTGATAACGCCAACTATGCTTGCAGAAAGAGCTACAAGAATATAAACAATTGTTTTTATAAGTGAAACGTTAAGCCCGGACATTTTTGCTGCCTGTTCATTTGATCCGGAGGCCGCAATATGTCTTCCAAATGCAGTCATATTTAAAATTATATAAAATATAATGAATAACACTATCATATATATTATAGGAGTTGGTATATGAAGAAATTCTGTAGCACCTATTGACATAAAAGCTTTTTGAGAAATTACAACTTGTCTGCCACCGGTAATTAATAAAGAAGCTCCCCTTAAAATAACCTGCATTGCTAAAGTTGTTATAAGCGGGCTGATACCCATTTTAGTAATTAATAATCCATTAATCAAACCAGCAAAACAACTTGCTACAATTGCAATAATTATCGAGCCAGCAAATCCCATAGTTGGTATTAGCATTGCAATTATTACACTTGTAAGTCCCATTACTGCTTCAACTGAAAGGTCAAAACCACCACTTGTAATCGCTAATGTCATACCAAAAGCTATTATTGCTCCATAACTTCCTTGCATAATAATACCAAGAATCGTACTTAAATTCCTGAAATTAGGACTGACTATGGCAAGAAAAATGCTGGCAGCTACAATTAAAATAAAAATACCAATTTTTTCATATAATTTTAAAAATTTTACCATATTATAAATCCTTTAAAATTTTCTTTTATTATTGCTTATTAGCTTACTATTGCACTAAAAAAATATGTAAAAAAAAATTAATTAATTTCAGTTAACTTCATAACTTAATTTACCTATCTCAGCAGCAACAAGCTCTTCTTCATTCATATTTTTCCTGTTAAATTCTGCAGCGAATTTCCCTTTATAAAGCACTATGCATCTATCAGTAAGATTAACGAGTTCAGGAAGTTCAGACGATGCCATAATAATTGATATACCTTTATTTGCAAGTTCAACCATTATTTTATGAATTTCAGCTTTTGCTCCAACATCAATACCTCTTGTTGGTTCAAGTAAAATTAAAACCTTGCATTCGCTTACAAGAGTTCGCCCCATAATTACTTTTTGCTGATTCCCGCCACTTAAATAAATTATTCTTTGATTGACATTTGCATATTTTATATCAAGTTCATTTGCCATTTTATTAAATATAGCAAGTTCATTTTTTTGTCTTATAAACAATCCCTTAAGAAAAGTTAATGTTTTAATAATAATTATGGAAAGATTCTGAAGAACTGACATATCATATAATAAACCTTCCCCTTTTCTATCTTCAGTAACATAGCCTATTCCAAGATTTATTGCTTCTGAAGGATTGTTAATTTCGACTTTTTTTCCTTCAAAATAAACTTCTCCACTTGTCTTTTGTGAAGCTCCATATAAAGATCTTAATAAATGATGGATTCCAGAACCTAGAACTCCAGCAAATCCAAGTATTTCACCTTTATATAGTTTGAAATTTAAATCATGTATGCTATCAGCAATATTATAATTTTTTACCTCCATTATAATTTCTTTTTCATCTATTCTTTCTTTTTTACCAATAAAATAATCCTTCACAACTTTACCAACCATTAAGGATACTATTTCATCCTGATTCGTCTCAGGAGTTTTTTTAGTTTCAATTTTTCTACCATCCCTTAAAACGGTGATTCTGTCAGAAAGTTTAAAAGCTTCATCAAGTCTGTGAGAAATATAAATAATTGAAACACCTTTTGCTTTTAATTCTTTTATTATTGAAAACAGTTTTAATACTTCTTTTTCTGTTAAAGTTGCAGTAGGTTCATCCATTATAATTAGTTTTGCATTCATTGAAAGTGATTTTGCTATCTCGACCATCTGCTTTTCAGCAACAGATAAATCAGAAATGAATTTTCGCGGATTTATGTCTATTTCAAGTTTCTTTAATATCTCTGCAGCATCATTATTTATTTTTCTCCAGTTAATAAAAGACTTCCCTATCTTTGGCTCCCGACCTATAAAAATATTTTCAGCAACTGAAAGATCGGGAACAAGGTTAAATTCCTGATAAATTACAGCAATTTTAAAATGCTGAGCCATGGAAGTTGAACCAATTGTTACAGATTTGCCTTCAATTATTATCTCTCCGCCATCAGGCTGATAAGCTCCTCCCAAAATTTTAATTAAAGTACTTTTGCCAGCACCATTTTCACCGACAAGAGCATGAACTTCTCCATACCTTACATCAAAATCAACATTTTTAAGAGCAACAACACCTGGAAAAATTTTTCTTATATTTTTTAGCTCAATAAAAATATTATTGTTATTCATTATACTGCCTTTAATGTGTTAATAAGTAATTAATAATCGATAAGTTTAAAAAAAATTTATTATGATTAAAATTATAAATACAATAAGTACAAAAATTTTTTTATTTATTAAAAACGTTTTTTTAATTAAATAAAATAAAAAAAAGTTTAAATTCTTAATGTATTTTAATTTCTTTTAATTTTTTGAAATTTGATTTTATAAATCAGTATATTAAATCAAATTTTAAAAAAATCATATACTTAAATAAAATTTTTTTAAATTTTTAAATTAAAAAGTTTTATTGCATTAAGCCCGAGAATATTTCTTTTATCATTTTCATCAATATCAAGATTCATAACATTAGCAAGTTGAAACCTTATATCAACCCATGGCATATCAGTTCCAAATAATAATCTTTGGGAACCAACTCTTTTTACATATTCTTCTATTAAGCCGGGAACAAAAATATCTCCAGCAAAATCTACATAAAGATTTGTATAATTTTCAAGTAATGAAATTACTTTATATAACATTTCTCCTCTACCTCCTGCATGAGCAAGAATTAACCTCAGTCCGGGATGTTTTTTAATTATATCTTCAAAGAAAAATGGATCAGAATATTTTTGCGCTTTATTTGGAACATTGGGATTCCAGCTATGCGTCAAAACAGGAATCTGCCTTTCAGTAATAAAATCCCAGAACTTTTCATATTTTTTATCAAAAGGATAACAAAAATGCCATGACGGATGTATTTTCACTCCAACAATAAGATCTTTATTTAAATAATTTTCAAGAGTTTTTAAAGAAATTTCTTCAAAATTAGGATTAAATACAAAATATCCATACAGAAAATCCTTATATTCTTCTAAAATTGAAGGCAATCCAACAGATCCATAGTTTACCGTTGATAAAGAACTGTGTGTTGCACAAATAGCCTTTTTAACTCCAAACTTTTTTAATAATTTTATTATATTGCTATTGCTGCCTGAAGGCATATAAAGATTTGATAAAGGACCAAGATGAACATGGGTATCAACTATTATAAAATCCCTTATTAGATTTTCTAAATTATTTGTAACCATAGTCAATGTCTTAAAATCTGGTGCTTTGCACCACTCACTTCTAAACTTTAATTTAATATCTTTAATATTTTTTTATATTTTAAAGTTTTAATTAAATAATAATAATATTATCAATAATTCTTTTTATATTAATTGAGGCAATTTTAGCCTTATCTTTATCATCGAGATTACTATTAATTATCCTGGAAACAGCCAGGTTATCATCAAAAAACGGATAATAACTTCCAAAAATTAATCTATCTGAGCCTTTAAAATCAGCAAGGTCTTCAATCTGGTTAAATCCCAGTAAGTTATGAGTTTCAATGTAAACATTGGAAGTATTATTGAGCAAGGCTAACAAAAAACAATTATACATTAATTCCTTTGACTGACCACCTTCTATGATTATGGGCATATTTTCATACATATCAGCAATCTCTGCTATTTTATCCCATTCTATATTTTTATTTCCAGTAATATCGAGCTCATCAATACTAATCATTATAGGAAAATTATAAGAGTTTAAAATTTCATAAAAAGGTGCGAATAAACTTAATTCAAAAGGATACTTATGTGTTTTTGGAAAAAGCCTTAAAAGTTTAAAACCACTTTTATTTCTTTTAATTAACCAGTTTTCAAAATCATCAGGATGATAAAACCATTCATGTTCCATAAGTAATGTGCCTGCTGCTCCTGCTTCTTTAAATTCATCTTTTTTAATTAACTCTGAAGTTAAATCATTTCCAACAGCAGGACTATAAAAATAAGATAAAAAATTTGAAATTAAAGTAAAATTAACATTATTTTCTATTTTTCTTTTTAAGAGAATTTTAGCAGCATTTTCTTCCAGTAATGTGTATTTTTTTGATATATAGTTTTCACCAAACCAGAAATTTATATCAAAAAATTCAATATTTTTTTCCATACCTGTCATTACGATTTTCCTGTATTTTTTCTCTTTATTTTTTCTAATATTATTATCTATATCTTATTAATAACTTTATCTTATTAATATCTATATTTTATTATTTTTTATCTCTATTAAACTTTACACTAATTATACCAAAGTGATTTTTACACCAAGCTTTTTAATTTTTTCAACAATTTTTATATCCAGTTTATTATCAGTAATAATTTCATTAATTCCAGTTAATGGCATAAAATTTATGTAAGATTCTGTTTCAAATTTTGAGCTGTCTGCAAGCAAAATTACCTCTCTTGCACTATCAATTATCGCTTTTGCAAGTTCAGCGTCAAACTGAGTTGCTGTAGAAAGACCTTTAGCAACTGAAATTGCAACCGCTCCAATAAAAGACTTATCTACATTTATACTTTTAAAAAAACCTACTGCATGAGGTCCTACATAAATGCTCGAACCAGCTCTTAAAATTCCTCCACAAACACTTATTTCAAAATCATTTTTAATATTTAAAAGTTCCAATAATTCTTCTGCTACTGAAATACCTGCTGTAGCAATTTTAAGATTATTTTTATTTATCAAGTGCTTTACCAGACCCTGACAAGTACTTCCTGATTCTATAATTATTGAATCACCATCATTTATTCTTTTTGCTGCTTCAACGGCAATTCTTTTTTTCTCTTCTTTATAAAGATTTATTCTTTCTTTAAAAACAGGCTCAGACATTAGATTATCTTTAACAATTGCACCACCATGAACTTTTGAAATCAAGCCTCTTTCTTGTAGCTTTTCCAAATCCCTTCTAACTGTAATTGGAGAAATATTAAAAAGTTTGGCAATTTTCTCAACACTTACAGTCTTTTCCTGCAAAATAAGATTTCTAATATCTATTCTTCTTTTTTCAGGAATTCTCATATATTTCTATTATAATTATTTTAATTTTTTAAATATTTATTAATTTATTAACATAATAAATAATTTATTCATAAATTAGCTGTTTTTTAACTTTTTTAGAACTTCCTCAGTTATTTTGCTTACAAGATCAGGTGTAACATTTGGAACTACGGGTTTTTTTTGTCCTTCGCCTAAATAAATAGCTTCATTTCCATAAGGATCTTTATATCTATATCCGACTTCACAAACATCTTTATCCTGTGATATTGAATTTATTTCTTCTCTGGTTATTTGATGATGAATTGACAAATCTGCTCTCGGATCATTTCCAAACATAATTTGTCTGTTAATTAAAATTTTGCAATTTATTTCAGAAACTTCTACATATAAAAAAGCATAATTTAAATCACTGGCTGCTGAAAAAACCCCATGAAAAGGTATGTTGCAAATTAGCCCGCATTCCGGGTCAATTTTTCTTCTTTGTTTAAAATTTTCAACAACTCTTTCAGCTTGTTGAGCTGAGCCTGGAACTGATTCTTCAATATTTGTTATAGGTAAAGTCCCTATAACACATCTTGTACCTTCAGATACAGCAGGAATATCCATATGAGCAGACCCGAAAGCCATCATATATGGCGGATGAGCATGAACAATTGCTTTTACTTCTGGAAATGCATTATAAATATAATAATGGCTAACCGATTCTCTAGTTATTTTGTTAAAATCACCAATAATAGGAACTTTACACATGTCAGTTACTATTATGGAATCTTCTTCAATATTCCACTGATGATGCTCCCCTGATTGTCTGGGGCTTAAATATACCTTATCGCCATCCCTAACTGAAATATTACCGCCACTTGCATCAATATATCCTCTATCATAAAGCAATTTTCCTATTTCACAAATAGACTTTCTGATGTTCTTTGTGTTTACCATTAGTAACTCCTGTTTTTAATTTTGAAATATCTTAAATAAAAAATAATTTTTAAATTTTTAAAATAATACTATTAAAAAAACTTAAAATAACTAAAAATAAAAATCAAGTGAAATACTAATACAACTCTACTAATAATTCAACTTATTAAATTTTTTTAATTAGCTTATTTTAAAAGAATTTTTAAAAGTTATTAAAATAAGCTATAGCTTGAATGACTTTGGTAATTATAATTTAGCTTATTATACCTTTTTTTATGTAAACAGGCCTTACAAGTTTTCTTAAAAATGGAAGTCTTATATAAAATATTATAGAACAAATTACAACTATAATACCACTAATCATTAAAGTATAAGGTGCACCAATTGCATCGGCAACTCCTCCTGAAATTAAACTTCCAAATGGAGATATACCTATAAATGCCATGGTAAAATAACCCATTACTCTACCACGCATTTCATCATCTGTAATTGTCTGAAGAAATGTATTTGTAGAAGCTATTAATGTTATCATTCCAAAACCAACAAATAGTAATATTATGATTGAAAACCACAAAATTTTTGACAAAGAAAAAATAACAAGAGTAATCCCAAAAATTGCTGTAGACATAGCCATTATTTTACCTAAACCAGTTACACTTTTTTTATTAGCAAGAAAAATGCCACCTATTAAAGCACCTACTCCAGTAGATGCCATAAGAAAACCTAAAACATCTGACCCGCCTTTTAATATATCTTTCGCAAAAATAGGCATTAAAACAGTATAAGGCATTCCTATTAAACTTATAACTGCAATAAGAATAAGTACATCTCTTATTGCAGCAAATCCAAATGAATATTTAAAGCCTTCTTTTAAATCTAAAAATATATTTTTAATCTCTATTTTAATTTGAACTTTTTTAATTCTCATAAAAAACAAAGCCACAATAACTGCTATGAAACTTATTCCATTTATTAAAAAGCACATACCCTCACCAACAGCTGATACTAAAATACCTGCAATAGCAGGTCCAAATAATCTTGCCCCATTCACCATTGAAGAATTTAACGCAATAGCATTTCCAAGATCCTTTCTATCTTCAATCATTTCTATTACAAAAGCTTGTCTTATCGGCATGTCAAATGCATTAATAAAACCAATCATTAAACTTAAAACGATAATATGCCAAACTTGAACAATCCCTGTTAATGTTAATATTGCAATTATAAAAGCTTGAATCATTGAAAATGTTTGAGTAATTATTAAAGCTTTATGTTTATTCCATCTATCTGTAAAAACACCTGCAAATGGAGAAAGTAAAAAAATAGGTATTTGACTAAAAAAAGTAATTAATCCTAGCATAAATGCTGAGCTAGTTAAATGATATACAAGCCAGCTCATAGCTACCTGCTGCATCCAGGTGCCGATAAGTGAAACTAATTGGCCACTAAAAAATAACCTGTAATTTCTATGATTTAAAGATCTTAAAATATTTTTCATAATGACTAACTTAATTTTTAATTTTATATAAATAAAAACTTATACTACTTTTAATGAGATTTTTAAATAGGAATATTTAAAATTCTAAAATGTATTTTTTTACCTGAAATTTTTTTAAAAAATTATAATTTTAAAACAATATTTCTTAATTTATCAGCTATTTCTTTATAAGTTCCTTCTAAATTCCCGATTTGGTTTCCAAAATTAATTTTTACAAGTGGAATTTTCGGGAAATGTCCTAAGGGCAAAATGCCATTATGCAAAATATCATGAAGCCCGTCTATTCTTATTGGAACTATTGGCACTTTCATATCTTTGGCAATTATTCCAATCCCTGGTTCAAATTCCTTTATATTTCCACCAATAGTAATTGCTCCTTCAGGAAATATTAAAATATTCCAGCCTTTATCAATAAGGCTTCCAATATTTTCAAGGCTTTGCTTAAAACCATGAGTTCGTGATAATGGAACAACATTTAAAAATAAGCAAATAAAAAGATAAAAGCCAACTGCTTCAAAAAATCTTCTAAAAATATTACCTGTCCCCTTAAAATAATTTAAAAAATGATGCTCAATAGACATTACTGTAGTTAATTTTAACCTGATTTTAATTGGAAGCGAATATAAAATAACAAAAGTATCTATTAGAGAAACATGATTTGAAATAAAAATTGTCGGACGTATTAAATGCTTTAAATTTTCTCTGCCAACATATTTACGCCTGTATAAAATTGAGATAAAAGGAAATAAGATATACTGAAATATGGTTCTTAGAATTACAAAAATGATATTGTATGGAAAGTTGTAAAAAGGTATTTTATAAACCTCTTTTGGAGGATTATTAATTAAATTTTTTAGTTCTTTTAAGTTTGTATCCTTTGTTATATTTAAACTGCCTGAATCTATATCAAATTTTTCTTCAATAGCACTGGTAAGCTCAATGATATCAAGCGAATCAAATCCTAAATCATCCTGCAGTTTAGCCTCATCTTGAATATAATCTTTTTGAACCTTATGAACATAGTTTATCAGATTATATAAATCTACTTTTTCTGATTTAATAAAATCTTTTTTTTCAATTTTCTGTTCTTCGATCGGTCCAAATTCTTCCTGGGCTTTCATTCTTTCAACAACAATTTTCTTAATCTCATTCTTTCTTGGTTTTAGAGTAGGAGTTCTTGGAAAATCATTTTCGGGCCATGTACTGAAACTATCAATTTTTTGGTAAGGATTTAATTTATCATTTGACTCTCTTATTATTTCATTTATTTCTTTTTCACTAATTTCAGAATAATTCTTAAAATCAAGTAGTAAAACTGCATGAATTTCCTGACTGCTCCTTTGGCTGAATATTTCATCGTCATTCAATTTATCTATTCTTGTAATACCCAACACTACACAATCTTTAATTTTATTAGAAGTAGATTTAATAACATTTTCAATATCATAAGGATAAATATTTAACCCATCAGGGCGAACAATTAAATCATCTACTCTTCCTTTTATGAATACATTGCCATCTTTATCAATTTCTGCTATATCTCCCGTTCTAAACCATCCATTCTTAAATGCTTCACTAGTCCTATTGCCAGCATTGTTAGTATCTATTTCATAATATCCCTTTGTAACATTTTCTCCTTTTATATATATTTCACCATTAACAATTTTTATTTGTTGGCCATCTAAGAAACTTCCAACAGAACCTTCCTTATTTTTTGATGGATCAGTTAAAGTAATTAAAGGAGCTGTTTCAGTAAGTCCATAACCCTGGAAAAAACTATAAGCAAGACATCTGAAAAAATCTTCTGTTTCAAAATCAGTGGCAGCACCACCAGAAATTATAGCTACAAGTCTCCATCCTATTTTAATTTTTATACCTGAAAACAAAGGAAATCTAATCCACCATTTAATATTTCTTAACCTTTTGTACTTATTTTTAAAAGATTTTGAATTAAGGTTATATTTATTAACTATGTGATTTTTAATTATTGAGGCTAACTTAGGTAAAACTCCTAAAATCCATATCTTTTCTTTTTTAATTGCTTTAAGTATTTCTTCTGGATTTATGCTATTTAGAAATACAACGGAACTTCCTATCATTAATGGAATATAAATACCTATTACCTGACCATACATATGGCTTAATGGAACAAGGCTTAAAAGTTTGGGATTAATCATAAACTTAAAAACACCTTTCCATCTTTCTATAACGGGCTTAGCAGCTTTTAAATTAGAACTGATATTTTTATGAGTCAGCATTACTCCCTTTGGTATCGCCGTTGAACCTGATGTAAATACTATTTCAGCTAAATTATTATCTAAAATCAAATAATCCTCATAAAACCTTCCACCAAAATCAAAATCCTTAACGATTGTTTCTAAATTTTCAAGCAATAATATCCCGATTTTCCTGATGTCAAATTTTAAATAATTGTTTTTTGTTTTAGATTTTGACTCAGAATCTGAATAATTAAACTTATTAGCTGATTGTTCATTTATATCCTTATCAAAATTGTCCTTATCAAAATTGTTGCTGTATTCATTATAAAAAATGTTTTCACTAAAAAATTTTGTAAATTTATAAAAAGTTTCATTCTCGTAAGAATAAAAGATAAATTCAGGTTTTACCAGATTAATAATTTTAATTTCAAAATCAAAATCAGACTTATAGTCAATTGGGACAATTACAAATCCGAATTTAATGCATGCAATATAGGCTATTACCCATTGTGGTGAATTTGGGCTTTTAATTATTATCTTATCACCTTTTTTGACACCCTTTTGGATTAAAAAGCAGGCTAATTTTCTAGAGTAATTGTAAATTTCATTAAATGAGCATCTGGTAGTTCTATACTTATTGCGAATATAATAGTATTTATTTTTACCTTTAAGTGAAAAACTCTCATCTAAAAATGAAGTTAGTTCTGACATACTAAATTTTTAATATTAGTTTATTTATTTTTATAATTATATCATATTTTATTTTTGCTTTTATCTTTCTCTTATCAGTTATTAGATGTGTCTCTCTCTCCTGATACCTGTATTAATAGTATTAATAAAATAACTATTTAATTAAGATGTAGTTTATAATTATTGCTTCTGTAAATTTTGTTTCACAAATATGATTTCTCTAATTAAAAGCATGTTATCAGCAAAATTATGGTTTTGAAGGTTTTTATCAATAAAATCAGAATGCTCAAGAAGTTTATTTGCAAGTCTTTCATAATCTTTTATAAATTCTCCCCATAAACATCTTTGATTGTTTTTCTGAATTTTTCCAGTATCTCGGAACCCTGCTCTTTTGTCGTAATTAATGGAGGTTTTATTTTAAGCACAGCTTTACCTTGTCCTGTTCCACCAACACCAAAGATAATGCCGTTGTTAAAACCAGTATCTCTCATTACAGCGCAACCTTTATAATCAGGCTCTCTGGTTTCCCTGTCCTTAACAAATTCAATACCTATATGAAAACCTGCAGCCCTTACATCTCCAATATGATCTGATTTTTTTTGCATTTCAAGTAAGCCATCTCTAATAAATGCACCAACATTTCTTACATTTTCAAGAATATTATCTCTTTCTATTATTTCAATCATTTTAAGTGATGCTACCTGGCTAACCTGGTTATTGCCAAAAGTATGAAGGTCTATTCCATCCATTTTAACGCCTTCAAGATCATCACTAATTACTATTGCATTAATTGGATAACCTGCCCCCATTGATTTACCAAGAACCATTATGTCTGGAGTAACTCCATAATACTCTGCAGCACTCCATGTTCCCATTCTGCCAAATGCAGTTTGTATACAATCCCAGATAAGAATGATATTGTGCTTATTGCAGATATCTCTTACTCCTTGAAGATAATTTTTTGAAAATATTATCTGTCCGCCGCTTGCCTGAAGTGGTTCCATTAAAAGAGCGCAAACTGGTCCAGTTGAACCATATTTTATCTGCATTTCTAAAGCTTCAAGACATCTTCTGTCAACTTCATCCTTGTCATCTTTGTTTGTTACTTCAAAATAAGGTCTGTAATAATATGGGGCAGGAACTCTTATGAAATTTTGTGAAAAATGAGCAAGAGTAGCACCTCCATGGTATTTTCCGCTTGCCATAGTCCCTGTATGTGATGCTCCAGTTGTCATAAATGATGTTCCATGATAACCACCATATAATGAAATAAAATTATGAGCTTTAGGCCTGTTAATTATGGCTACCTTAAGTGCTGCTTCTATGGACACTCCACCACCTATAGTAAAGAGAACTCTATTCATTTTTTCCGGAAAAATTTCAGCAAGTTTTTTTGCGAGTAGATATCTTGGAATAGTATAAAAACCAGTATGGAAATGACTTGAATAATCAATTTGTTCCTTTATAGCCTGGTTTATTTCAGGATGAGCATAACCAAGATGAAGCGCCCATGACTGGCTTGTAGCATCAAGATATTTTTTGCCATCTATGTCAAAAACATAAATATTTTCACCTCTAACAAGATTTACGCCAGGAGTTCCGCCACCAAGCATAAGGTAAGGTTCATAAGAAGGAATATCTTCCTTTTTAAATTCTAAAATCTTTTTTATTATTGAATCCATTAAAGCTCCCTTCGATAATTTTAAAGTTTATATTCAGTATAAATAAATTTAGTAAAATTTTTTATTGATAAATTTCAATTTAACAAATAATTAATAAATTAAATATGAAAATTATTAGCTTTAAAAAATATTATAATTAAAATTTAATAAAAAATAAACTTAAATTTGAATTTTTTTGAATTTTTTATTATTTTATTGAACTAATAAAAATTTGCCAAGGGGAAATATGTCAAAGGGACGTATAATTTGACATGATGGCATGAAAAATAAATTTTGGTGAGACAAATTAGTTTTTGCTAAATAATCAACTGAAAAGTCTAAATTGACAAAATTTTAAGCTTAATTTAGATAAATAATTCACTAAAGATTGAATCATTCAACAGGAACTAGTTAATAAAACATATATAAATTAAACAAACAGAGAGAAACTATTTATTCGTCTTGTTATTGGCAAATAATATATTATCCAACTCTAATAAATTATATATGGAATACATGTGCCTTTGCTCAAAGAAGAATAAGCCAATAAAATAGATAAAAAAAAATTATAAAAAAAATGATATTATCTCAAAATATCACAATATCACAATATATTATTTATGATTACTACTGAATTCATCAATTAATTCATTTAATTTGTTTCTATAATAAGTGAAGTTTTCAAAAGTACAATCCTGGGAGACAAAATGATCAGTATGAGGGATATATCTTCCTTTTTTAAGCATTTCCTTAACCATTTCAAGCTCTTTATCTATTGCAGCTTTACCACCTTCATTAAACATCGTTCTCTTATCAAAACCACCCATTATCTGAAAATCTGGAAAAGCTTTTCTTATCCTTAACAGGTCATTACCTGCAGCTCTTTCAAACGGATACATTCCAGTTACACCAGTCTCAACAATTAAGGGAATTAAATCCTCTACATAGCCATCACTGTCTGTAATTATGATATCTACCCCAACTTCTTTGGCAAAATTAACCATTTTTTTATAATAAGGGGTTAAAAATTCTCTATAATGTGCAGGAGATATTAATGAACCTGATTTATATGCCATATCTTCCCAAATAAGGATACAGTCAATTTCAACATCCTGGCAAATTTTTCCATAATAAGCAATTAAAAAATCACAAAAAGTTGAATTTATATCATGTATAAGTTTCGGATCATCAATTAAAGCCATCATATACCTTGTTATTCCCATAATTTGTCTTGGAAATCCAAGAAATCCGCCATTTGTACCACCAAGTCTTATTGGAAAATCCCTGTTTTTTAGCTTTGCAACAATATTATCCCAGTCAGGAGGAAGTCTTTTGGGAATGGTATCCAGACTGTAATACTGTTTATATTCAAGCCAGCTTTTCCAGTCCTTGACAGGATTGTCAAGTTCCATCGGAAGAGAAGTCATATTAACAGAAGTTTTATTTGTTACTCCATATTCATCCTTGTATATAATATTTTCATCATCTTTACTTATAATTTCTTTCTTAAACATAGGGCTATAATCAACAGGAAATTTCGTTAAATGCTGATCAAGATTAAATACAGGCTGGACATTTACATCTCCTGCTTTTTCCATTTCTCCATATATGTTCTTATTAGCCATTATCGCAATGCCATCAGATATATTATCAGGCACAGGAGCTACTTTTGGTAAACCCTCCTTAAACCACCTTCTTACAGTCCCGGCCCAGTAACCAAATTCAACTTTTGGTATCTCAACTCCACTATAATCGCCATCTTGCATTCTCATGACAGAAAGAAATTTTTCTCTTGAATTCATAATTAAGACTCCTCTTAAGAAAAACGTTTTTTTATAATTTTAACAAAATTATAAAGGTAATTTTAAAAATTATCAAACGTTAATTTGAAGAATAATTAACTTATTAATCAATATGTATTAGGCAATCAGTATGTATCAGGCAATTTAAATAAAAAATCAAATTAATAATATTTTTATAAAATAGATCAGATTATTTAAAAAAATTTTTTATTGTTAGTTATTTAGCAATTTTTTTAAAAATATAACCTTTTACTTTAAACTTTTTGTAATTCTTTTTTTAATCTGTCAATAAAATCCTTTTTTTTACTGTTATCCTCGCCATCGCCATTTATGATTTCCTTTACCTTTTTCCATGTATCAGGACAATTTTTATACTCGACATTTACCAGTTTATGTATGGCTTTATCAACTTCTTTTTTATTATCTTTGTTAATTTCAATACCCAATTCTTCAAAAACATCATTCATGTGTCTAAAATAACATGACATTTTAATTCCTTTCAATTTTAATTTTGAATAATATTATTAAATTATTATATAAAAATTATATAAAAATAACGGAATTAATTATTAAAAATAATTTATTTTACTAGCCATATTAAATAGCTTCCTGTCCGGTTTCTCCAGTTCTAATCCTGAAAGCATTATCAATTGTACTGACAAAAATTTTTCCATCACCTATAAGACCTGTCTTTGCAGTATCAATTATAATTTTTGCTATTTTTTCCACGTCTTCATCATTTACAACAGTCTCTATTTTTATTTTTGGTAATAAATTTAAAGTATACTCAACACCCCTGTAAACTTCCTTTCTGCCTTTTTGCCTTCCGCATCCTAAAACATCAGTTACAGTCATTCCTAAAATACCTGCTTCATTTAAAGCTTCCTTAACCTCATCAAGTTTTTCCGGGCGAATAATACATTCAATTTTTTTCATTTACTTTTTCCTCCTGTTGGTTCCAGATCAATTCCATCTTTACCTTGAGATGTTGATAATAAAAAATCAGGATATGCCAGAACTCCCATTTCAGGCAAATCAAGTCCGGCAACTTCATCCAATGGTTTAACCCTGATTTTTATAATTTTATCAAGAATTTTCCAAAATAGCCAAGAAGTACTTATACCCCATATTATTACAACTGCAATACTTATAAGCTGAGCCCATAATTGTCCTGTCCCACCATAAAATAAACCTCTTACAGCTCCGCCAACGCCATTTATCCCTGAGCCGTAAGAACCATCAGCAAAAAGACCAAGTGCAAGAAGCCCCCATACTCCGTTAACACCGTGAACTGAAATAGCTCCAACAGGGTCATCAATTTTCAGTTTATTTTCAACAAACCATACTGATATACATACAAGAACTCCAGCTATCAAGCCAATTATCATTGCTGAAACTCCGCTTACAAAAGCACATCCTGCAGTTATGGCAACAAGACCTGCAAGAGCACCGTTTGCAGTCATTGTGGGATCAGGTTTTTTATATCTTATCCACATATATAGCATTGCACTAAATCCCCCAAATGCTCCTGCAAGCATAGTGTTTGTAGCAACAACGCCAAGTCTTAAATCAGTTCCGCTTAATGTTGAACCTGCATTAAAAGCAAACCATCCAAAAAATAAAATAATTGTTCCTATTATAGCCATTGGTATGTGATGACCTGCAATGGCAACAGGCTTACCATCTTTTTTGAACTTTCCAATTCGTGGTCCAAGAACTATTGCACCTGTGAGAGCAATCATTCCACCCATTGCATGCACAACCCCTGAACCTGCAAAGTCCAATGCACCGTGTCCTAGCCCTAACTTGCTTCCAAGTTGAGCCAGCCAGCCTCCACCCCATACCCAGTTTCCATAAACAGGATAATAAAACATTGAAACAAAAAATGATGAGACAACTATAGCTTTTAATTTTACCCTTTCAGCCATAGCACCTGTAGGAATTGTACAGGTTGTATCCATAAATACCATCTGGAAGAAAAACATTGTAAAAATTGCAACATCGTAAGTGCTTCCGGAAAGGAAAAATCCCTTGTATCCCAAAATTCCCCAACCGTGTATTGCCAGCTCCTTATTTAAAACTGCAGTTCCACCAAGTGAACTTAAAGGTCCGACTCCTCCCATCATTATTGCAAATCCAAGTATATAAAAGCCTATTGTTCCAACCAGAAAAACAACAAGATTCATTGCCATTGTATGAAGGGCATTTTTAGCTCTTGTAAGACCTGTTTCAACCATGGCAAAACCAGCCTGGAAGAAGAAAATTAAAAATGCAGAAAGCATAATCCACACAAAATTAAGACCAATTTTAACTTTTCCAAGTTCATCAGCTATTTCATTAACAGTGGCTGCCCCAGCAATAGCTGATGAGATGTTTGAAGCATTTCCAGTTGACATACCTGATGGATCTCCTGATAAAGTATCAGCATTTAAAAGCTTTGGCACAAAAATAAATATCGCTACTGTTATTATTAGTAATGCAGCAAGGATATTTTTCCTGATAGTAAGTTTGTTCATTTGCAGTCTCCTTTATTTGTTAAAAATATTTATTTTAAAAAACTTAAAATTACTAATATCTGATTATGCTGGTATCAAAACTCTTAACCCTCATATTTAAAAATATTTAAAAATTTGATATTAAAATCAAACAATTTAGATTTTAATTTTTATACGAGGAATTATATTTTAAATTTATTAAGACAATATTAAGGAGACGTTAAATTTATGTTAAATAATTAAATTAAGATTACAAATAGAAGTAAGATGATTAGGATATAATATTTCTTGATAAATGAAATTATTTTATCCTTTTTAATCTGCCTTGAGCTTGAGAATGAACATTAATATTTTCAATGCCGATAAATTTTAAAAAAAATGTTTTATAATTTGCTTCCCCGGTTACTAAAATATATTTTGGATTTTCCATACTATCTACAACTTTATAGTTTAAATTATTTAAACCTGAATTTTTCATCGGTTTGAAATTTTTTTTAAAATAATCATTTATTATATCTTCAAAAGAAGAACCTAAATTATTTAAACCTTCCATTTGAGCTTTATCTAAATCAATAATTTTTGATGCTTCTTCAGCTGATATCAGGCATGCTTTATACAGCTCTTCTTTTAGCATTATTGAACCACCAATATCTATAACAAAAGCAATAAGCATTATAAAAACAGGCATTAATATCGCCATTAATATTAAAGATGCAGCTTTCTCATTTTTTAATTTATAAAAAATGTTCATTTAAATCTTAAGATGAGTTTTGATTAAAATTCAAAAATTTCATAAGTAATACCACCAAGCCATAAATCCGGATTTAAATTTGAATTATCTGGACTTATATTTATTGAGCGGAATCCGTTTATTGGATTTGCAAATGAGATATGACCAGCTTCTCCGCTTTCTGCATAAACATATACGTGCAAGATACTTTCTTCATTACCAGCGTGTTCAAATTTACAGCTGGCATCAATGCTACCTTCTTCAGCGCTTAAAACATTACCATCAAACAATATTATTTTTTCTATCCCTTTATCATTATATCTGACTACATCTTCATAAATATAAACCTTATTTATTTTTCTTTTTTCTGCTTCTGAATTAACATTATTGTTATCAACCTTCCATGTAATTTTTAATGACATTGAAGCTTCATTTCCGTTTGCATCCTTGTGCCATTTTGTAAATACATATTCTGGTTGTTTTTCAACAATAATTTGACCATGCATTGGAGTGGCGAAATAACCCGAAGTTACCCAAACTTTTTTTGTTTCATAATGAGACGTATCAACCCAGCTGTATGTTGTATAGTTCTCCCAATATCCCTGATTAACTATATAAGAAGTATCAACCCAGTGTCTTCCTGTTCTGGTTTCCCAATGTCCTTCAGTTACATAATAACTTATATCTTTCCATACCAAACGTTGTCTTGTTTCCCAATGTGATGTATCAACCCAAACAGTACTTTGCCTTTGCTCCCAGTGAGAAGTATCGACGTATTGGCTTTCCCAATGAGATGTATCCACCCATCTGATTGCATATCTTGTTTCATAATGGGAGGTATCGACCCAATAATAATAAATCTTTGTTCTCCATTGTGCATGACCAGCAGAACCTATTACTGGATAAAGTCTGTTAATACTCCATCCATATTCTTCTACAATTTCCCAATAACCATACTCTACTTTAGCTATATAACCACTTGAAACCCAAACATTATAAGAATAAGTACTCCAGTAACCTGAATTTACCCATTTATATGTAGTATATCCGCTATTAACCCATACATTATAATTAATTACTTTATTATAACCACTATTAATCCAGACATTATAATTTTCAGGTACCCAATATCCACTGTTAACCCAATGAGATGTATCTGCCCAAACCTGATAACTGTCATTAGACCAGTAACCCTGATTTACTTTATAGGAAGTATCTACCCATCTTTTATTTTCATTTGTTTTCCAGTAACCATCCGAAACAAAAGTTGTTTGAATTTCCCAGTGTGAAGTATCAATCCATATTTTTTCTTCTTCAGCAAAAATACTGTTTATAAAAATTAACTCAATTAAAAGAAATATAAAAATAGCTAAGAATGTTAGGTTTTTTATATTTTTTCTGAACATACTTTATATTAAAATTTTCATTTATTTTTAATAATATTCTTTAAAAGCTATCGTAGTAGACTCCGGACTATTTTTATAAAGAGTAGTTATGCTTTCCTGAACACTTATTTTCTTGTTTAAATATTTTTTGAAGTCATTAATTGTAACCATTTCTCTAAAACCAATTTGAATACTGTCTGGAGGTATCATAAATCCCTTATCATTTTTTAAATCATAATTATTAAAATCAAATACTTTTTCATAATCCTTAACATCTTTTAAATAGTGATGGTGCATCTCAAATTCCTCAAAGTCACTTTCTGATTCGACCAGAAAAACTATGTAATTTTCTCTGATTTCCTTAATTTCTCCTGAATAATATCTGGTAAGCATTCTGTATGGCCTATCAAAACCCCAGCTTTCAATGGTTTTTCCGTCTTTTGTTTTTTCAATTTGTTTCTTTAATTTAACTTGAACATCATTTCCATATTTATCTTTAAAAGTTTCGTATTTAGTAACTTTAGTAATATTCCCATTATCATCAATGACTGTAGCATCAGTTACATCAAGAAAATTCCCATTTTCATCCCAGATTCCTACAGGTTCATTAATATCCTTTAAATCTTTCACTCTGCTAAATAATTCTTTTGCTATAGCAGCATCTTTGCTGTCTGCCTCAGTTAGCTTTCTTTCTTCCTGATATCTTATAAAAACATAAGCTAAGGAAGCAGTTATAATAACAAAAAGAATAATAAATAAAATAATCTTTATTATTTTCATAATTATTCCCTTAAATTTCATTAAGTTATTAAATATAATATTTATTTTTAATATTAATAATTAGTAATTAATATTAAAAACTTTTATTTATTGACCTTTTATTTTAACCTGATGATTTATTTTATATTAGTTAATAGACACCACATCTAATTTTATATCTGTAAAAAAATTTCATATACTGTTTCCTTACTATATCTATCTAATTCTATCTGTTCATATTGCCTATACTAATTGTAATAAAATTTCTTATGCTAAATCTTATTCTAATTTAAATTCCTGTATAAATTATTCTTTTTCTTCAATTTGCATTGTGCTTTCGCCACTGACATTTATCTTGTCACTATTAAAAAAAGGAATTATTTTATTAAAAAAAATTGGGAACCTGATA
>JAMDEN010000146.1 GCA_023487035.1 Actinomycetota bacterium | reverse complement strand
AACAACACAAACAAAAGAAAATTTTTTACTTATTTCAAAAAAAATTATTGAAAACATAAAAGATGAAGTTCTTATAATAAATACTATATGTAAAGCTACTGAGATAAGGCAAAATGAAACAGCTGAACTTGCAAAAAAAGCAGATGTTATGATTATTGTAGGGGGTAAGAACAGTGCAAATACAACTCATTTAGCAGAAATATCAGGAAATGTAAATAAAAATACATATCATATTGAAAATGCAAAAGAATTAAAAAAAGAATGGTTCGAAAATGCAAAAATAATTGGAATATCTGGTGGAGCTTCAACTCCTTTAAAAGAAATTACTAATATTAAAAATATTATTAAATCACTTAAATTATAAAACAAAATAACCTGCAATAAATAAAATAATTTAGAATTTATAAATGATTAAAAAAATTAAGAAGTGCTGCAATAAATGTATATTTTGCTTTATTGATCAACTTCCTGTGAATTTAAGAAGTTCGCTTTATCTAAAAGATGATGATTATCTTGAATCATTTAAACATGGCAATTTTATAACATTAACTAATTTAAATAAAAAAGATATTGAAAATATTATTAAATACAATCTTTCGCCTTTATATATTTCTTTTCATAGCGTTGATGAAAAAGTCAGGAATTTGTTATTTGGAAATAAAAATCATAAAAAATCTTTAAATATTTTAAAAATTCTTGATGAAAATAAAATAAAAACACATATTCAGATTGTTTTATGTCCAGGAATTAATGATGGAAGTAATCTTTTAAATACTCTTAATTTTTTAACTTGTAATTTTAAAAATATTTTATCCATAGGAATTGTTCCAGTTGGAATAACGAAGTATAACAAAAATTCATTATTATTATCATTTAATAAAGTTAAATCAAAAAAACTTATAAATATTATTAATCAATATAAAAAAATCAAGTCAGAAAATTCAAAAATTTTTTTATCTGATGAATTTTATATAATGGCAGATTACAAATTACCGGAATATAAATATTATGGCAATTTTTCTCAAATTGAAAATGGAATAGGTCTTTGCAGAAATTTTATTCATGAAATTGACTATTATTTATTAAGATACAATAAAAAAATTATTTCTTTAATTAAAGATAAACAAAATAATCGTTATAAAGAAAAACAAGTAAAAAAAGAAGAAAATTTTAACATAGCACAAAATATTAAGGTAAAAATTCTTATATTAACTTCTGAGTATTTTTTTAAAATAATGCTGGAACAAATTGAGAAGCTGAAAAACTTTATAAATAAAAATAATTTAAACTTAAACTTTAACTTTAAACTTAATAAAATTAAGAATAATTTTTTTGGCGGAAATGTAAAAGTTGCAGGACTTTTAACTTACTACGATTTTATTAAATATTTTAATAATGATGAAACATATAAAAATAAGAATAAAAATTCTTATTTTGATAAAATATTAATTCCGGATATTATTTTTAATAATGATGGCTTAACTTTAGATAATAAAACAATAAAAGATTTTTTAAAAATTTCAAACAATATAAGATTTGTTAAACCAGATGGAAAATCTTTTATAAAGGAGATATTTGAAATATGAAGGATAATTTAAAAATTGTTTCAGTAGTTGGTAAGCCAAATATAGGCAAATCTACATTAATTAATAGAATTTGCGTTAGTAAAGATGCTATTGTTCATGAAGAACCAATGATAACAAGAGACAGGAAATATTATAAAGCTGATTGGAATGGTAAAAATTTTTATATACTTGACACAGGCGGAATTGATTTTAAACCTGTAGATAAGCTTTCACTTCAAATATTGTTACAATCAAAAAAAGCAATTGATGAAGCTGATTTAATTGTTTTTGTTGTTAATTTAAGAGAACCTGTTTCAAGTGCAGATGAAGATATTGCGGCAATGTTAAGAAAAACAGGTAAAAATATAATCTTTGCTGGTAACAAATACGATTCAGAGAAAGGCAACTACTTTACAGAGGATTATCTTAAACTTGGATTTGGTTATCCTATTACTATTTCAGCTATGCATGGTATTGGAATTGGAGATTTACTGGATGAAATTGTAGGAAATTTAAATATAATCGAAGAACAATTAGATAAAAAGGATAAAGATGAAAAAGAAATTCCTAAAATATCAATACTTGGAAAACCAAATGTAGGTAAATCAACTTTATTTAATACTTTGATTAATGAAGAAAGAGTTATTGTGGATGATAAAGAAGGGACAACACGTGATACAATAGATACTATATTGGAACATAAAGATAAATCTTATAGATTTATTGACACTGCAGGGCTAAAAAAAGACAAAATAATTGAAGAAGACTTGGAATTTTATAGTAAATTAAGGACATTAAGAACGATTGAAAAGTCAGATATCGGATTGATTCTTATTGATAGTACTTGCGAAGTTTCCAGGCAGGATATAAATATTATAGATACATGCTTAAAAAGTGGAACAAGTGTAATAATCATTTTTAATAAAATAGATATAGTTACAAAAGAAGAAATTGAAAATAATATACGTTTGCTTGAAAAAAAATTGTATTTTTCAAATTATATCCCGATTTTAAAAGTTAGTGCAATTAATAAAAAAGGTATTGAAGATATTTTTAAATATATTGAAATTGTCTTATCTGAAAGGTCAAAAACAGTTAATGAGAATAAGTTAATGCAAATATTTAAAGAAAAAAGTATGGAAAGCTTTATTTATAAGGATGGTAAGCGATATAAATTAAAATTCATAAAACAAATTGGAACAAATCCTCCTTATTTTATTGTATTTTCAAATCTGGATATTTCAAAAAATACAAGCATTAAAAATTTTATACAAAAAACAATAAGAGAGAACTTTAACTTTACAGGAACTCCATTAAGGTTTAAATATAAATATTAATAAATATTAATTTGATTTAATTTAATTAAAAAATTAAAAGTTATAATTTTCACTAATTATTTTAATAATTAATTATAAAGTTGTTGCTCTAATTAAGCTTGAATTTTTATTGAATTTTAAAGCTTTACTAAACAATTATATTATTTTAAAATTAATAATATTTACGGGGCGTGGCGCAGTTTGGTTTAGCGCACCAGTATGGGGTACTGGGGGTCGGAGGTTCGAATCCTCTCGCCCCGACCATAACTGTAAATTTAAAGGATCAGCTTTAATTAAGAGTTTAAATATGACAGTGTCATATTTAAACAAAGGATTCGAAAGGACGGAGTGAAGCGAAGCGTATGAACGCAGTGAAAAGCGAAGCGGAATGAGTCCGCGTCCCTGCAGCGAGCGATAGCGAGACGAAAGGACGAATCCTCTCGCCCCGACCATAACTGTAAATTTAAAGGATCAGCTTTAATTAAGAGTTTAAATAAATATTACTTATGGAAAACGTTAATAAAAAAATAAAGTTTGGCACTGACGGTTGGAGAGATATAATTGCAGATAATTTTACTTTTGAAAACGTCAGAATTGCAGCTTTTTCAATAGGAAAATATTTAATTGACAATAATCTAACAACTAAGGGTATTTTTATTGGTTATGATAACAGGTTTTTATCAGAGGATTTTGCATTTCAGTCAGGTTATGCACTTTCAAGTATGGGAATTAAAATTTTTTATTCAAAAGAATCAGTTCCAACACCTGTTACTGCTTTTATGGTCTTGGATTTACAACTTGATGGGGCTATTATGATTACTGCAAGCCATAATCCACCAAAATATAATGGAATTAAATTTATACCATATTATGCAGGGCCAGCAGAAGACTTTATCACAAAAGAAATAGAAAAAAATATTTCTTTTTATTTAGAAGATGAAAAATCTCTACCAAAGCTAAAAAATTATGATGAATTTTTACAGGAAATTAATTATATTTCTGATTTTTCAAAATATAAAGAACACTTACTTGAAATAATTGATATAGATTTAATTAAAAAAGCAAATATTAAAGTAATCGCTGATACAATGTATGGTGCCGGAAGTGTAATTTTAACTGAGATTTTTAATAATGATTTAAATCTTAAGTCAAAAATATTTAATAATTATAGAGATGCTTTTTTTGGAGGAAAACTTCCTGATCCTTCTATTAAAAATTTAGAAAATTTAAAAAATGAGATTATAAAAAATTCTTTTGATATAGGAATTGCATTAGATGGAGATGCGGACAGATTTGGAGTTATTGATAGTAAAGGAATTTTCATTAGCCCCAATAATGTGATTTCTATTATTTTGTATTATTTAGCTAGTGTTAAAAATCTTAATGGAAATCAATATAATGCAGTCAGGACTGTTGCAACTACCCATTTAATAGATGAAATTTGTTTAAAATATAATATAAATCTTATTGAAACACCTGTTGGATTTAAGTATATCGGAAAGCAAATAAGAGAAGGCAATACCATAATTGGCGGTGAAGAAAGTGGGGGTTTAAGTATAATAGGGCATATACCAGAAAAAGATGGTATCCTTGCAGATTTATTACTTCTTGAAATACAAAGTTATCTTAAATTATATAAAAATAATTTAAGTATTTCACAATACCTTGAAAAAATTTATGAAGAATTCGGGTATTTTTATTCTGAAAGAATTGATATGAAAGTACCCTTTGATAAAATGAATGATATTTTTGACTATTTTAAAAATTTTAAAAATTCTACCATTAATAATGTAAAAATTTCTGAAATTTTAACTAAAGATGGTGTAAAATTAATATTGGATAATAAAAGCTGGTTTTTAATAAGGCCGTCAGGAACAGAACCATTAATCAGGTGCTATATTGAATCCAGAAATGAAGATTTTTTTAATAATTTAAAAAAATATTTACTTAAGAAATTTGAAGAACTAAAAAAATAAAGACATGGATAAAAATTTAAATAAAAATAATAATTTTAAAGCAAAAAAAACAGAATCAATAATCGAACAGAAAATTGAAATAAAGGAGGAAATCTCTCCTGAACTATTTGAAAGTTTAAAAGAAATTCCAGGAAGTAAAAGTGGTCTTATTGTTTTAAAAGGGCCAAATGTAGGAGAAAAAATATTACTTAATAAAGCTATTTTTAAAATAGGAAGAGATGCAAATTCAGATATCTTTTTAGATGATATAACTATATCAAGAAAACATGCTCAAATTGAAAAAACTGATAATAATTATAAAATAATAGATATGGGTAGTTTAAATGGGGTTTATATTAATGGTAAATTAGTAGAAGAAAAGATACTTGAAAATGGCGACAAAATTCAGATAGGAAAATATGTATTTTATTATTTTTATTTTGATTAAATAATTCAAAGTTATTATTTAAATGAAAACAAAAAAAAGTTTTGTTACTATCGGTGAGCTTGTCGAAAAATTTAAAAAATTTTATCCTGATATTTCTGCCAGCAAGATAAGATTTCTTGAATCAAAAGGGTTAGTTGAACCTAAAAGAACCCCAAGTAAGTACAGAGTTTTTTCAAAAGAGGATATAATAAAAATTAATTTTATTTTACGCATGCAAAAGGAATATTATTTACCGCTTGAGGCAATAAAAGAAAAACTTAATTCTCTTGATTTTAAGCTTGATTTGGAAAATAAAGAAAATAAAGACATAATAAAACAGCTTAAACTTTATATGGATGATTCATTGCAAAGTTATAAAAGTGAATCTATATCAATTTATGATTTAATGAAAAAATTAAAAATAGAGAAGTCACTTATAGATGAGCTTGTTGAAAATAATATTATTATTCTTGAAGATATTGATGGACAATATTTTATTAAAAGCAGTGATATTGAAATCGTTAAAATAGTAATAGAATTTTTAAAATTTGGAATACGTCCAAAACATTTAAGATTTTTTGAAAATTTTTCTTTTAGAGAGTCATCTTTTATACAACAAATTGTTTTACCTGTTTTAATGTCTGAAAGCAACGAAGCTTTTAAAAAAGCAAATGAAATTGTAATGGAATTGGAAAAATTAATTGCCAGTTTTAGAACACTAATGGTTAAAAGAGAAAACAGATTATTTTTGGAAAAATATAAATGATATTTGAAAAAAACTATGAAAAGCAAAATAAACAGTCATTAAAGAACTTAAGCAGTAAAATACTATTTTTCACATTTATAATTTTATTTTTTATTTTTATATCTAATTTAATCCTTCCTCAAAAAGTATTATATGGAGATGAAAACAGTAAGTTAATCCCATCAAGCAGAATTGATACAGTTGCATCTTCAGCTATTGTAATGGATTATAAAACAGGAAAAGTGCTTTGGGAAAAAAATCCTGATGAATTAATGTATCCTGCAAGTACAACAAAAATGATGACAGCTATACTTGTAATAGAAAATATTAAAGATCTAAATAAAAAAATAAGAATATCAAAAAATGCTGCAGGATCAAATTTTTCAACTATATCATTTAAAAAAGGAGATGAAATTACATTACTTGATTTATTAAAAGCAGCTCTTATTGCTTCAGCAAATAATGCAACAATAGCATTAGCTGAATATATTTCTGGTGATGAGAAAGAATTTGTGAATTTAATGAATAAAAAAGCAAAAGAAATAGGCGCATTAAATACTAATTTTGAAAATACTAATGGTCTGGATAGTAATTTTACTTCTCATAAAACAACCGCACGAGATCTTGCAATAATTGCATCTTATTGTTTAAAAAACGATTTATTTAAAGAAATAGTTTCAACACCACAAACATTTATTCATATTAATAAAAAAGAGTTAATTATAAAAAACACAAATACTTTGCTTAATATTGATTATATTAAAGGAATAAAAACCGGTTATACTGAAAAAGCAGGTTATTGTCTTGTTGTATACTCTAATAAAAATGATTTCGAACTTATATCGGTGGTATTAAATAGTTCTTTTTATGGCAAAAATTATGATGCTTTGCGTCTTATAAACTGGGTTTATAACAGCTTCTCAAATGAAAAAATAGTGGATTCAAACATTCCTGTAATATCAGCTACCGCAAAAAACAATGATTATTCAGTTTCTTTCGATTTATATCCTCAAAAAGATTTTGAGCTTATGTTAGATAAAGCCGACGATAAAATTATATATAATTATTTTTTATATGATAATATATCTTTGCCTGTAATATCTGGAAAAGCTTATGGTGAAATGTTTATTTATGTTAATGATAAAAAAGTTGAACAAATGAATTTAATCTCCAGAGATAATATTATTAATTAATTTTGCGTTAATTAATCAGTGGATTATTTCCGTTAATATTATCTAAGAATATTTTTAATTTTTATCATTTCATTTTATTTTTTTATTTTTACAATTATAATAATTAGAAATTTAGTTAAGTTTAAGTCATTTTGTTAAAAAAAATATTTATGTGGAGGTATCGTTAAGTTGAGTTCAAAAAAAAATAGTATTACAAGGATAGTTATTATTTTATGTATTATTATTTCATTAATTTTATCATTTGCTTTAATGAGCTGTAAAAAATCAACAAGCGCTACAACACAAAGTAAAATTGGTGTTGAAAACGAATCTTCAACAAGTGCTTCTAAAAGTTCACAAACAACTGAAACTACAAAAAAAGAAATTTCTAAATTACAAATAACAGGAAATATAAATATTTTAACCGGTTTTGAAATTTCTGATAAAGTTTTAAATTCAAGACCTTTTGCTATTATGATAAATAATGCTCCTGAAGCCAGGCCTCAATCAGGTTTAAATAAGGCCGATGTTGTAATTGAAGCAGTAGATGAAGGTGGAATTACCAGATTGATTGGAGTTTTTTCTTCTCAAAAGGCAGATGTTATTGGACCAATTAGAAGTGCAAGACAATATTATGCAGAGCTTGCAAGAATGTTTGATCCGATATATGTATTTTGGGGAACATATCCGGAAGGATATAAGTTAATTGAAAATATGGATATGGATGTTTTAACACCGCTTGGTGATAATACAGGGGCAAGTTCGATTCAAGCTAATATTACAGATGGAAAAGACGCATGGAGAGACAGTTCACGTGTTGCTCCACATAATGCATATTCATCAACAGAAAAATTAGCTGCAGCTGCTAAAAATAATGGTTATTCTCTGGAAGGTGGTCAGTCACCATTTAATTTTAAACTGGACGCAACAGATGAAAAAAGAGGAAATACTATTAATATTAAAATAGATTTTTCAATGGCATCCTTTGCTTCAGATTTTAAATATGATAAAAGTTCCAATAAATATTTAAAATCCACTGGAGGACAGCCAAGTATAGATAGAGAATCAAATGAACAACTGTCTTTTAATAATGTAATTGCTTTAATTACTGATATTGTAAATTCAGGTGATTCAGCAGGTCATATGATAGTTAGAACAACCGGTTCAGGCAAAGCTTTTTTCTTTTTTGATGGAAATGTAATTGAAGGGACTTGGGAAAGAAATGGTGTTACTGAATCAATGAAATTTAAAGATGCTGAGGGTAATGATGTATTATTTAATAGAGGTTCTACTTATATTGGATTAGTTCAAGGAACCGATAGGGTTATTTATTGATTAAGAGTAAAAATTTGATTAAAGAAAGCAGTCAAAAAAATATCAGTTCAAGTGAAATTTTAGGCAAAATCTTATTTCCAGGCTATGAAATTCAAAAAAAAGTTAAACAGCTTGGAGATAAGATTACTATTGATTACGCTAATAAAGATTTAATAATAGTTTGTATCCTTAAAGGTGCTGTTGTTTTTCTT
>JAMDEN010000021.1:7480-8845 GCA_023487035.1 Actinomycetota bacterium | reverse complement strand
TGATTTTATTGATATAGCTTCTTTATCTTCAGGTAAAGGCTTCTCTGTATTAGTGCAAGAAATAACTTGGATAAGCATTAAGAGCATTAATAAAATTAAAGCAATAATAGCTATTATTTTTTTTATCTTGACCAGTTACATCATCTCCTAAATTTATAATTAATTTACAAGATTATAGGCTTTTTTGAAAATGATAAAAAAAATTTACATTTTTGAGAAAATATAAAATATAATTATCTTTATATCTTTTAAAATCACTTATTAAACTTTATAAAATCTTAGGTTAAAGAGTTTTAAATGATATATTTTCTCCGGTCAGGCCTAAATGATACCCGGCTTCTTTAAACTGTTTGTTTTCAGGATGAGCCAAAAACCATGTATTCTTTGCAATAAGCAACTTATCCTGACTTTCTTTTCCTTTCAAAAAATCAATTTTAGTATTAGTATCTTTTAACAGCATTACTATTACATTTATGCCCTGTTTTCTGTATACATTAATGCCTACATAATGCAGACAGCCACCCTTCAACTCTATAACGCTACCCTTCGGAGCATAAAAAGCTTTAATATTAGAAGTATCATATTTACCTTCCGGCCATGAAATATCTTTATCAAGACCTAATAACATTACCATGTCTGTCCCGGAAATATATGTTTCACTACCCAAATGATACTCGAGAGCATTTAGAGTATTGTTTCTTGCAAGGCACCTTCCAGCCTGCACATCCATTCCTGCATAGACTCTCTGTATAATAGGCTGCAGTTCACTGGCAAAATCTTTGCGCAATTCTGGAACATCAGCCAAATAAACCAATTCGTCTGAAACATTACTGTCCTGTTCCAGATATTTTGCTAAACTATCAATTTTAAATCCTTTATGTATGGTTCCATATAGCTTAAAACTTTCATCATCTGCAGATAAAATATTTCTGCCGGGATTAAGTTCGTTTATTTTTTTTAAAATATTATCCATTTCATAAACTCTCTATTTAAAACTTTATTTCCTATTTAAACATTTTTAATATCTATTGTTTTTCTATTTAAAATATTACCAGTTGCTGTTTAATGGTTGAAGAATGAATCATTAGTATCCGCTTACATCTTGAGCTAATCCATAGACAGCCAGTTCAGTAACACATCCACCTTTGGTTAGAGCACATGTCTGATATACCATGTCAGCAAAATGTTCAGGACGTACAGCCAATTGTTCATCCCACTCAAAAACATTAACACCTTCGGCAGCTTTTTGAAAACCTGTATTTGAACCTCCAGGAACTAAAAGTGTTACACAAATTCCGTGTGGTCTTAATTCTGTATAAAGACACCTGGTAAATGCATTAACTGCTGCTTTTGCAGCAGAGTATA
>JAMDEN010000021.1:0-6942 GCA_023487035.1 Actinomycetota bacterium | reverse complement strand
TTATTTAAATTATAAATTATCTTTAAAGAATCAATAAATCTTCAATTTGCTTAACGACAGATTCCTTATTTGGAATTACTTCCTTTTCCAGAAGAGGCGACATGGGAATTATTGAATTCCTGGATGCTATCCTTTTTACCGGAAAATCAAGATAATCAAACAAATTTTCCATTATAAGTGAAGAAATTTCAGAACCCACACCATTTCTTTTAATTCCTTCTTCAATTATTACTGTCTTGCTGGTCTTTTTAATAGATTTTCCAACTGTTTCCAAATCAAAGGGAACAAGTGTTCTGGGATCTATAATCTCTATATCGAGATTATGTTTTTCTTTAAGAATTTCCGCTGCTTCTAATGCAACATTAACCATATAAGAAACAGCAATTACAGTAAGGTCTTTACCCTCTCTGGCAATCCTTGCTTTACCAAACGGAATAGTATATTCTTCCTCCGGAACTTCACCTTTTAATGAATAAAGTTTTTTATGTTCAAAAAATATTACCGGATCTTCATGATTTATTGCTTCTTTTAAAAGACCTTTTGCATCATGTGGTGTTACAGGACAAACTATCTTTATTCCTGGTATAGACATAAAAATTGATTCCAGACATTGAGAGTGTTGAGGACCTGTTCCATTTTTTGAACCACCTGGAAGTCTTACTACAAGATTTAATTTATACTGTTCAGCACTCATAAGCCTTACTTTTGCTGCCTGATTAAGTATTCCATCAAAAGCAACAGATATAAAATCTTCAAACATCATCTCTACTATAGGCTTCATTCCTAGAAGCGATGCACCTATTCCGCATCCTAAAATAGTGTTTTCTGAAATAGGAGTATCGATAATCTGTTTCTGTCCGAATTCTTCATAAAGCCCTGTTGATACTGCAAAACATCCTCTATATCCCTGACCAACATCTTCACCAATCAAAAAAACATTTTTATCTTTTTTCATTTCCTCCCGCATAGCTTCCCTTAAAGCTTCTGCATATGTTAATTCTCTTGGCATATGTCAACCCTTTCTATATTTCCATATCCTTTGTAAATTTTGAGAAAGGACTTTCATCAGCAAATTTAACTGCTTCTGAAATCTGATTTTTAACAGAGGCTTTTACATCCTCTATTTTTTTTGCTGAAATTCCCTCATTCAAAAGTTTTTCCTCATAATTTTTTACAGGATCTTTTTTCTTCCATTCTTCTATCTCTTCTTTAGGCCTGTATGGACGGCTGTCTAACGCTGAATGCCCAAGCCACCTGTATGTATACAATTCAATTAATGCAGGCCTTTTATTTTTTCTTATATATTCTGCAAGCATGGATGTTTTTTTGTAGGTTTCCTCAACACTGTTTCCATCTGCTGTATCAATTTTAATGCTAAAAAGCTTAGCTTTCTCAAAAATGTCTATTTTACAAGTTTTGCTATAATGTGTTCCCATACCATAAAGATTATTTATACACACAAACAATATTGGAAGACTCCATAAATCAGCAAAATTCATGCTTTCATAAAATAAACCCTGATTTGAAGTTCCGTCTCCAAAATAGCAAGCGACAATGCTCTCTTCTTCCCTTAAATTTATTGCAAGTCCCACTCCTATAGCTATTGGAAACTGTGCACCAAGTATTCCCTGACTTCCGACTATATTATTTTGTTTGTCAAAAAAATGCATTGAACCCACTCGTCCCTTGCATAAACCACTTTCTTTTGCTGAAATTTCAGCAAGAAGCTTTTTAATATCAGTCCCTTTAGCAATCGCCTGGCCATGGCCTCTGTGAGTAGGAATGATGTAATCTTCTTTTTTTAAAGCAGACCCGGAACCTACAGCGCAAGCTTCCTCTCCTACGCAAAGATGTACGGAGCCGAATATTTTTCCTGACCTGGCAAAATCAACAATTTTATATTCAAATTGCCGGATTAAAATCATTTTCCCAAGGAATTTGAGTTTCTGTTTTTCTTCAATTTTCATAATTTCTCCGATTTAGGCAAAAATACTCTAAGATATTTATTAAATATTAGCAATATATTTCAAAATAGTAAATATATTTCATAATTTCTGAAAAAAAATATTTATTTTTTTGATACTTATAATCTTTAAAGAGAATTATTTATATTGATATTGATAAATTTGTACTATTTGGAATTTGTCAAATTGCTAATATTTTTTCTGCTGTCTTTGAATCAGTTATAAATACATCTGCCAGTCCCGTTTTTAAAAATCCTTTTAAGGATTCAACTTTTTCAGGACCGAAAGCTATTGCAATTTTATTCTTAATTTTTTTTATTTCATCAACATTTAATTTAATCGTTCTATCTTCCATTCCTGCATTTATGAAATTACCGTTAATGTCATAAAAATTTAAACCGACTTCTCCGACAATTTGTTTTTTAATTAAAGAATTAAAAAAATTTAAATCAAATCCGCCAAGGGTATAAGTCCTTGAATTAAGAGAAAACGTTCCGATTCCTGTAATATAATAATCAATCTTAGAAGTGTCCCCAATTATTTTATTTATATCGATATTATGCATAAGCGTTTCTTTTAATTCTGGTGTTTTTACAAATAAGGGAAGATAAATTGGATAACATATTCCGCCTATCTTTTCAGAAAACATTTGGGCGATATTTACAGCCTGATATTCTGTTTCAGTCAGGCTTACACTTCCGATGGTTGAAAAAACATTTACCTTATATTTTTTATCAAGATGTAAATTTCTTATTACATGGTGAAGAGTTTTCCCCCATGTTAATGCAAAATTTAAATTATCATCTATGATTCTTTTTATGTAATCTGCACCTAATTTTCCTATTTCCTGAAAAATTATTTCTTCATCATGGGTATTTATATCTGAGTTATAGAAAATTATTGCTTCCTTTAAATTAAATTCTTTTTCTATTTTCTCTTCTAATTCTATGGGCCTCTTGTCTATATTTTTTATCTGAAATTCTATTATTTTCTTTTTTTTAGCGTCTTTTATGATTCTGCAGACTTTTGCTTTGGAAAAATTGAATTTTTCTGCAATTTCATATTGACTTATACTATGAACATAAAATAATTCTGCTACTCTGGCAATAATTCTGTCGTCAATCATAATTAAATAAAAAAATTAATCAATTTTTGGTAAATAATTAAAACAAAAATATATATTAAAATACGTAAACTATCAAATTATAAAGTCTTTTGTATAAAATTACATTATTATAATCACATATTAATTACTGTTAAAAGAATAACATTAATAATAGTTCATGAATTAAAAGTCGAACATGACAAAATCTTTATCCCCAAACCCATAAAATTATCTGCGATAACCTGTCCTGCTTTTACAGGAATATTTATATTGATTTTTTTAACCTCTCTTACCATTTCCAGCATTTTTTCTTTTGGGATCGGGACATTGCTTCTTACAGGAAGTCTATTATGTGCAACTGAATTTATCTTTATGGTAGTGGTCAGAAGTCTGACTGGCCTTGTTGTTTCATCTTTAATGAATTTAATACCCCTTTTACATTCATTTCCTGAAAATGACATTATTTCTTTTGTCTTTTCATTAAAATCAACTAATATAACACAACCTATTGGACATACTATACATTTCATTTTTTTATTCATTTTTATCTTTCAAAATAAAAATGTAAATTGTTTGACTTTATTTTTAAACAGATTGGCGAACATCTACAACTAATCTGTTATTAATATTAAGTTTTTTTAGTTGTTCCTTTTTTATATCGATAGATAGCATCTCGCCTGGGATTATAATCTTATATTTCTCTTGAAATGATATTGGAGATATTGTTATCACTGCATCTCTTAAAGGATATTTTGCTCTTATCCTTAATTCAACATCCTTTTGACAGCATATTTTCTGGGGAACAACATATGCTACGTTTTTACCCGGACTGACATCTATGTAATTTTTCTTCTCCGGTTTACTGCTTAGGTAATTTACAGCATTTTCAGCAGCTATATATCCTTCTTCTGTTACGTCATCAACAATATCATTGACAAATAATGAGTTTCCACAGGAAAAAATCCCTTTTACCGAAGTTTCAAGATTTTCATCTACTAAAGGACCACCAGAATATTTATCCATATCAATTCCACATGTTTTTGATAATTCATTTTCAGGAATAAGCCCTACAGATAATAAAAGCGTATCGCAATTAATTTTTTTGTTTGTTTGTGCCTTCGGCTTCAAATACTTGTCAACTTGTGATATCTCAACCGCTTCTAATCTTCTTGATCCGTATATTTTTGTTACTATATAGCTATAATGAAGAGGTATGTTATAGTCATCCAGGCACTGAACGATATTTCTTGACAACCCCGTAGAAAATGGCATCATCTCATAGATCCCCTTTACATTGCATCCTTCAAGAAAAAGCCTTCTTGCCATTATAAGGCCGATGTCTCCTGAACCCAGAATTACTACATCTTTTCCGGGCAGATAGCCTTCTATGTTAACCATCCTTTGAACAAGGCCTGCAGTAAAAACTCCGCTCGGTCTTGAACCGGGAATTAATATCTGCCCTTGCGTTCTTTCCCGGCATCCTAAAGCCAATATTACAGCCTTAGTCTTTATTTTAAAGAATCCTCTTTCCTTATTTGATACAGTGATATATTTAAAACCGCTTTCATATTCTATCTTTAAAGCCATAGTATTGAGAAGTACTTTTAAGCCTTCTTCCATAACCTTATCAATAAAAATCTGGTTATACTCGGGCCCTGTAAGTTCTTTTTTAAAAATTTTTAAGCCGAAACCTCCGTGTATGCATTGTGGCAGTATCCCACCTGGATAAGGTTCTCTTTCAATAATTATAGATTTATTTATTCCAAGTTCATTTGCTTTTAATAAAGCTGCAAGACCCCCAGGGCCACTCCCTATTACTGCAATATCATACTCTTCCTGAAAAATTTCCTTATTGGTTTTTACCATGTTATTTCCTGATAAAATATATTTTTAAAACCCAAGATCACTCCATCTTGCATCCTGCAATATAAGAATCTTCACCTGATTTCGTTATTTCATTAAATGGAAGTCCAAGCTCTTTTGATAGAATTTTCATTACTTTTAATGTACAGTAACCTCCCTGGCATCTGCCCATACCTGCTCGTGTCCTGAACTTTATGCCATCAAGCGTTGTAGCTCCTTTGTTAATTGCATCTATTATTTCAGCCCTTGATACCTTCTCGCATCTGCATATTATTTCGCTATAATTACTATCTTTTTCATACAAAGCATTGTTTAGCATAAAATCTTCTTTATTTAACCTAACCGCTTTTTTCCTTAAAGGCATATACTTTGAGTTTTTTAATAGATTAAGACCTTTTTGTTCTAGAAAGTCAACCGTCATTTCTGCTATTAAAAAAGCACAAGTCAAGCCCGGTGATTGTATTCCAGCAGCATTAATAAATTTTTCGTTTACTTTTGAAGGTCCTAAAACAAAGTCTCCCGTATCTGCAATAGCTCTCAAGCCAGTAAAAGAAGTTATAACTTTATCAAACGGAATTTCTTCAAACATCTGAAGAAATTTTTCTTTTATTTCTTCAAGCACTTCAGCGGAAGTATGATTATCATATTTATCAGTAGCTTCATAGGTTGAACCTATAAGTAAATTCTTGTCTATTGTCGGTCCTATAACCATGCCTTTGGATTTAATGTTTTCAGGATCAGAAATCCTGAAATTAGGCCTTCTTACAAATCCATGAGCTTCACTGTCAAGTAAGAAATATTGTCCTTTTACTGCCTTTATACTGTAAAAGCCGTCCCCAGCCATTTCAGATATTTCATCTGCAAATACACCCGCTGCATTTATTATATAGTCAGTCTCAACAACAATTTTCTTTCCACACATTTTATTTAAATAACCAAGAGTGTTCAATGCAACAATGTAGAATTTTTTTGAAATATTATTATAATTAATTCCAGTAACCTTTGAAGATAAAAGATAATATACTCCGTTTGTTTTTGAATTCTCATAAATAGCAATTGCTGCTTCGTAAGGAGAAATAAGATAATGCTCTTCGCTATAAAGACAGGCTAAAACACTGCTGCTGATATTGGGCTCTATTTCTTTAAGAGAACTGTTACTGTTAAAGATTATTTTAAGACCCCTTACACCATATTTTTTCCCCTGCTTCAGGTTATGTTCAAGTTCTCCAATCTGATTTTTTCGCAAGGCATTTAACATTGACCCATTATTGGTCATTGGAATATCAAGTTCTTCAGCATTTTTCCTGAAAAGCAGGCTTCCCGTATGGCACATTTTTAATTTTAAAGTTCCCTCGTCACCTGCATAACCAGGGTGAATGAGCCCACTGTTGGCTTTTGTGGTTCCCCAACCTACGTCTGCTTCTTTTTCCAGAACAACTGTTCTTATTTTATACTTGCTTAATTCTCTGGCTATAGCGCAGCCTGTTATGCCTGCACCTATTATTGCAACATCTGCTTTTAAATTGTTCATCACGGTATTATCTATTTTTATCATTTTTTACTCTTTATAATTTTAAAAACAGATTATGGTCTTAGCCAACCATACTTTTAGTTTTTTCAATTATTGAAAATTCTTCTTCGGTTATTATTTCCCTGAAAACATGTTTTCAAAAATAGTTTCAAAATCAACATAATATATTTCTTTTCCTTTTTTTTAAAGAATTTTGTAAATATTTTTAGATAGTGAAATAAATTTACAATTTTTTTTAATTAATTTTTCATTTATTTTGAAAATATTTTTTAATAATTTAATATTTTTTCCCTGTATACTGCTGATAGAAAATATATAAATTTGCAATTATAATTATTTTAACAACAATATTTATTTATTTGTTTTCTTTTTTAACTTTTATGCTTAAAAAAACAAAAATAATTTGCACAATCGGCCCTTCAAGCAAGCATCAAAAAATACTTGAAAAATTAATTGTCGGGGGAATGGATATTGCGAGG
>JAMDEN010000036.1 GCA_023487035.1 Actinomycetota bacterium | reverse complement strand
TTTTGATGTTCCTTATTATTATCTTGTCAAATTTGATATTGATAAATATTCTCCTGAAAATTGCCCCTTATGCAAGGAAGGAATAAAAGTAAATTATCCGGGAAGTAAAAAAAATATTTAATGAAAAGAAAGATATTATGATAATTTTAGAAAATATTAAACTTGAAATTCCTGAAGAAACTGGTAGAGATTTCCTGACAAAATTAATGGGTGGAAGATTAAACCCTCAGATTGAAAAATTACTTGCCGATAAAAGTGAAATTTGTATCGATAATATTGAACCAAAAGCAATTTATTCAAACTATGAAATAGAAAAAGTAACTGGTGACTGTGTATACTTTAAATCAGGAAATATTTTCACAGGGCCTAATATTTCAAAAATACTAACCGGATCTGAAGTTTCAACTATTTTTATAACTACTCTTGGAAGTAAGACAGATAAAATAATAAAAGATACAGGTGATAGCGGTGATATGCTTTCAACTATAATAATGGATGCAATAACCACTGAACTTTTAGGAATTCTTGGTAATCATGTAGGTGAGATCATAAAGAAAGAAAACATCAGGGAAAAGGGCTGGGGATCAACCTGCACATACTCACCGGGTCAATATAAATGGACTATTGAAGAGCAAAAAGAAATATTTTCCATGGTAGATGGAAATAAAATTGGTGTAGAACTTAATAAGAGCTACCTGATGGTCCCATTTAAATCCATATCAGGAGTATATGGATTCGGATCAATTGACAGAATAGATAAGACAAGAGTTGCCTGTGATTTATGCCCAAGGGAAAACTGTATTGGTCGAAGGTAAAAATTGATTAAATATCTATATAACAATTAAAACTTTAAATAATTTTTATTTCAGGCTCTATTTTAACCTCAGCCTTAATTGACTCTGCTACCAGGCTATACTTTCTTGCTGATTTTAAGACATTATTTATTTTTTCAGCAGTAGTGTTTCTTGCAACTATCTTTAGTCTCAGAGTAACTTCTTTAAATATTGAGGTCTTGTCCATAAACTCAGTTACTTTTCCTATAGCTTCACATTCAAATGAAACAAGATCGATTTTATATCTCTCGGCAGCCCATATAAACATCATAAAATAGCATGTATTTATTGCTGCCAGGAAGGCATCTTCCGGAGTTAAAACATCAGGGTGGCCATGAAGTGCAGGTGGTGCTGAAAAATCAAGCTCTACTCCGTTTTCCATTTTAATGTGACCCTTATGGCCGCCAATCCATTCTGAATTGTTCTTATAAACAAATGTCGCCATTTAATCCTGCCCTTCATTTAAAATTCTATCAACATTTTTTTCTATTTCGTCAGCGACTCTGCCAGCTATTTCTTTTTCCATATCATTTAAATTACATCTGTTAACAGGCTCTTCACCTTCTTTTAAAAAATCCTTAACATTTATTGAGTGTGTTACTTTACCTGAGAATTTTTCTGTAGCTTTTTTAGCACAAAGCTTTTCACAGCCATCAACAGTAATGGTGGGATAATTTTTTGCAAACATCCTGTCTCCCTCACCCCCGGCAATATATAAAGGCAGGCATATGGTTGTAGTATCAAATGGTTTTCGCTTTAAGAGCACTTCAAGTGTTGCAAGCCTGGAAATAGAGCCTTCAGGCAGATCTTCACCGCTACAGGAAACGATACCCACTTTTTTGTTTTTTTCGCTTTCAGTCTTTTGAGTTATTTTATTATCCATTATTTTAAAACCTCTCTTTAATGATTATTCTTTTTCTCTGCATCCTTTTTATTTTCAATTAAATCTTCTACATCTTTTGCAACTGTATCTGCAATTGTATTAACCAGTACTCTGCCGCTATTACCAATGTCAATAAGTCCCCGGGGCTTCTTATCGGGATTTGCAGCAGCAAATTTTAGTATCATGTGGCTTTTATCAGGAGTTTTACCATACTGTTCTACATTTTTTTGAGCACAACGCCTCGCACAGCCATCAAGCGTTATGACATAGTTGTCTTTAACCTTTTTAATTGTATCCTTATCACCGGATACAAGAAGTGCCAGGCATACTGTTTCAGCTTTACCTTTTGCCAAATTTTCAATGGTCTCATAGGTTGTTTCTCTTGAAACTGTACCTATGGGTTTTCCTATACCGCTGCAGGGTATTACGATAACTTTTTTATCACGACTCACTTTTTAACTTTTCTCCTTCTTCAGCCACTTTTGTTTTCATGAAATCAAAATAATTTTTGCTGTCCATCAGATTTATCTTATCTCTTTCAAAATCATCAAGTTTTACTTTAAGTAACCATCCTTCGCCATAAGGATCTAAATTTACAAGCTCTGGAGAATTGTCCAATAACTTATTATGTTTCAATATTTCTCCGCTTACCGGTGAAGTCAGTTCAAAGGAAACTTTCATTGTTTCGATATCTCCGATGGAATCACCTTGTTTTAATTTTATGCCTATACCAAATAAGCTAACAGAGGCAACATCACCATTTAACGTCTGAAAAAAATCAGTAACACCGATAGTTGCAATATTGTCAGCCTTTTCAACCCAGCATCCATCCATATGATAGTAAATTTCATTTTTAACCTTAAAAATGAATTTATCATAAGCATATTCCTCAAAACTCATATTGTTACCTCCTCGTTATTCTTATTGTCTCTTACAAATTATATCTCATCAATTTTATCAGACCTTGAAACATCAGATCTAATACTTTCATCTTCATCAAGTACTTGAATAATTAAGCTTAAAAATTGTTTAACTTGTTCTTTCACATTTTCATTCAAGTTGTAATTAATCCAAAGCCCATCTTTAGAATGAGTTATTATTTCTGCATCCCGAAGTTTCTTTAAATGCGATGATATGGTAGGTTGGGAAAGACCGATAATCCGTGTTATTTCACCTACACATAAATTATTTCTTTTATTAAGAAGTGCAATTATTCTTATCCTGCCTTCATCTGATAAGGCTTTTAAAATTTTTGTTATTTTTTTGAGATTTGTCAATTTAATTGCCCTCTAAAAAAAATAATTTACTTACAATAAAAAATTTAATATACTACTATATCTAAATATTTAAATTTATCAATAACAAATAAAAATTTTAACTAAAGAGATAAATTATAAGGAGAAAAGATAAGATGGAAATAAAAGTAATAGGACGGGGGTTGTACAAACTGCAAAAGACTTCTGGAGGTTACAAAGCAATCTGTTAAAGAAATAGGTCTTGGAAGAGAAGTTGAACACCTAACTGATATTCAAAAAATGGTTGAAATGGGTATAATGCAAACCCCGGCACTTACTATTAGCGGAAAAGTAGTATTATCAGGTTTTGTGCCTGATGTAAAAATAGTAAGGAATAAAATTAAAGAAAATTGTGTATTTTATCCTGTGCAACTTCTGGCTGATTGGCTTACTTATGTAGTTTTTCATCTATCTGTTAAAAACTGCTTCTTGACATTAATATTATTTTAGTTATTATATATTTATATTCGATTATTAGTATATAGTAATTGATAAATAAAAAATAAAGAGGAGATGAAAAAAACATTTAGATTCTACAACTACAATACCTGTAAGATTAGGGAAGGTGTGATCATACTGGCTTAGGTTTTAGAGACCTAAAAAGTAACAAGCTATTTAAATTTTTTATTAACATAAAAAGAATTGACAATTTTAATGTAATCGATAATTAAAACTTGAAGAAGAAATGAAAAGAATATATTTAGATTATGCAGCTACGACACCAATGAGGCCTAATGTAAGTGTAGCAATGTTACCTTATTTTAGGGAGAAATTTGGTAATCCCTCATCTCTTTATTTTTATGGCCAAGAGGCAAAGGAAGCTATTAATGTTGCCAGAGAAAAGGTAGCTTCTGTTATTAATGCTCATCCTTCAGAGATCGTCTTTACCTCAGGAGGCACTGAGTCTGACAATTTCGCAATCTCAGGAGTAGCTTGGGCTAATAATAAAAAGGGCAAACATATAATTACTACCTCTATCGAACATCATGCAGTTCTTAATATTTGCAAGTTTTTGAAGAAAGTAGGTTTTAAAGTAACATATCTTCCTGTAGATAATCAAGGATTGGTTAGTCTTGAGAATATTAAAAAAGCAATTCGCAAAGATACAATTCTTATCTCAATAATGCATGCCAATAATGAGGTTGGTACAATTGAGCCAATAGAAAAAATAGGCGAGGTTGCTAAAGAGAAGGGAGTATACTTTCATACCGATGCTGTCCAAACCTTCGGACATATACCAATAGATGTAACTAAATTGAATGTGGATTTACTTTCTGCTTCAGCTCATAAACTCTATGGACCAAAGGGAGTTGGTGCACTTTATATTCGAAAAGGGATTAAAATTGTGCCTTTTCTCTATGGTGGCGCTCAAGAAAATAAACTACGGGCTTCCACAGAAAATGTGGCTGGAATTGTGGGTTTTGGTGTGGCAGCAGAGTTAGCCAAAAAAGAAATGGAAAAAGACATACTCAGTCTAATTCCTTTAAGAGATAAATTAATAAAAGGGATTCTAAAAAAAATAAAATACACTAGATTAAACGGCCATCCTACAAAGAGGCTTCCTGGTAATGTGAATGTAAGCATAGAATTTATAGAAGGTGAGTCAATTCTCCTCCAGCTTGATGCTAGAAGTATCTGTGCGTCATCCGGTTCTGCCTGCACATCAAGCATTTCAGAACCATCTCATGTCTTATATGCTATGGGAGTGCCCCCAGAAGTTGCGCATGGTTCATTGCGTTTTACTCTTGGAAGAGACAATACTGTTGAAGATGTAGACTATGTTATTGAGGTTTTACCTGGGATAGTTAAAAAATTAAGATCTATTTCTCCACTTTGTCAAAAAAAGTAGAAATAATTTTATTAGATTTATTTTTAACTAACAATTTTATAAAGATTTTTCTTGACACTAATTTTTTTGTGGTTATTATATATGATTATTCGATTATAAGTATATAGGAGATAAAAATGCAACAATATATTGATTTATTTAAAGCACTTGCGGATGAAACACGTTTGAGAATTGTATTACTGCTTTCTGAGAAAGAACTTTGCGTCTGTCAGATTGAGGCAGCACTGGCCCTTTCCCAGGTCAAAGTATCCCGTCATCTTACTATTTTAAGATATTCAGGTTTAGTAAAGTGTAGGAGAGAAGGCACGTGGGTCTATTATTCTCTTGCTGAACCAAAGAATAAAATTGAAGAAAATTTGTATGAAAGTTTCAAAAAGCATTTGCGCAAGGAAAAGTTTTTTTTGCGAGATTTATCAAACATGAAAGAATGCATCAACCAGCCTTTAAAAAAAGTTGCTGAAAGGTCAAAAAAAATATAGATATTCAGTATTATTCAGTAGCTCTTGTTACAAGGTTACAATAAGTGGATTAAGGAGGCATTAAAGTGTCAGAAAATAATTTAATCATATATGAGGGAGCGATGTGCTGTCCTACTGGTTTATGTGGTCCTGAACCGGATAAGGAATTGATAGAATTTAACGAAACATTAAAAAGGATAAGCAATGAATTCAGCGATTTAAAAATTATCAGAGCAAGCCTATTGTATAATGTCAAGATGTTTCTTGAAAATAAGGAAATTTTTCAACTGGTCAAAGAAAATGGAAAAGAAATTCTTCCGATTACTGTAGTTAATGGAAAAATTATTGCTAAAAAGAGGTATCTAAAATTTAATGAGCTTAAAGAAGAATTAGTCAAATATATTAATATATTATTATAAAAATTTGTTAGAAAGGGTTTGAGCTAAATGAACAGATTAATAGAGCTAAATATAAAAAATGAGACAAAATATATATTTTTTAGCGGTAAAGGCGGAGTAGGCAAAAGTACCATGAGTTGCGCTACAGCAGTATGGCTAGCCAATAAAGGATATAAAACTTTACTTGTTACAACAGATCCTGCACCAAACCTTGGGGATATTTTTAAGCAGGAAATCGGGCATAAAATTACTCCAATTGACGGCATTAAAAATCTTTCTGCAATTGAAATAGATCCAGACATTGCATCAGAGGTATACAGAGAAAGAATCATTTCACCGATGAGGGATTTACTGGATGAAAAGAGCCTTCAGACAATAAAAGAACAATTAAATAGTCCCTGTGTTGAAGAAGTAGCAGCTTTTGATAAATTTATAGAATATATGGATGATCCTCAATATGATGTTGTGATATTTGATACAGCCCCCACCGGACATACTATTAGACTCCTGGAGCTTCCATCCGGCTGGAGTGAAACGCTGCAAAATAGTGTATCCACCTGTATAGGACCGGGGGCATCTTTGCAGAGCGCTAAATTAAAATATGAGAAAGCCATTTCCTATCTTCAGGATAAAAACAAAACTTCATTTATATTTGTCTTAAAACCGGAGAATTCTTCAATACTTGAAACAAAAAGAAGTATCAAAGAAATTTCTAATTTAGGTATTAAAACTAGCGCACTTATTGTCAATGGATTGTTGCCCGAAGAGGCAATTACTGATAGTTTTTTTGAAGAGAAAAAAGATGAAGAATTAGCAAATGTTAAAAAAATTGAGAAAGATTTTAAACATTTAACTAAAATATTTTATCCTCTGAAGGAATCTGAATTATCTGGTATAAAATTATTGGAAAACGTAGGCAGGTTTTTATATGACGGGCAAAAAGAGGAAGACGCAACTGATTTATCCAATAAAAATACCTTTGAAGATATGGATGAATTTAATATAACAGGGGAGGCAAAAGACATTTATGATTTATTCTGCCCGGAAAAAAATGAAACCCGATATATTTTCTTTACCGGTAAGGGCGGAGTTGGCAAAAGCTCAATTGCATGTATAACTTCTGTTTATTTAGCTGAGAAAGGTTTAAAAACTTTAATAGTTACAACTGACCCTGCTTCTCATTTAAATGATATTTTTGGACAAAATATTACCCATACTCCAAAAGAAATTACAGGTGCAGATAATTTGTTTGCTGCAAGAATAGATCAGAAAAAAGCTCTGAAAGAATATAAAAAGAGGATTTTAGAAGCAGTTAAAGATTTGGATATGGAAACAAAAAAATCTGTAGAAGAAGACCTAAATTCACCTTGTGCCGAGGAAATGTCAGCATTTGAAAAGTTTATGAGCTATTTTGAACCAAATGGGTATGATATAGTAATCTTTGATACTGCACCGACAGGACATACTCTGAGGCTGCTTGAACTTCCTACTGACTGGAAAGGTTTTATTGATCTGGGTTCACTGGCAAAAAAAACTTCAGAAGAAACAAAAAATAAGTATATGCATGTTATAGAAACTATGAGGGATGTTAGAAAAAGTACATTTATCTTTGTTATGTATCCTGAATATACTCCGATAATTGAGGCATGGCGGGCAGCTGAAGATTTAAAGAGTCAAGTGGGTATAAATACCTCAATTGTTGCTGTTAATTATATATTACCAAAAGAATATGGGAATAATATCTTTTTTGAAAATAGAAAAAAGCAGCAAAGAAAATATTTTACTGAGATTAAAAAGAGATTTAAAGTACCAATGATTAAAGTCCCCCTCTTTAAGGACGAACCAGTAGGATTGGAGAGGCTTAAACTTGCAGGAGTGAATATTTTTAATAATAATCATTCCAAAGAAATTTATTCAAAAAAAACAGAGTTCAGCAAAAATTAAGATATTAGGAGATGATATTATGGAAAACAATAAAAAATCAATAAAAATTTTTACCATGAAACAGGAATTTCCCTGTGGTCCTCAGGCAGGCTGTTGTGGACCTATTGGTCAAAGTGAGGAAGAATTGATTTCACTAAAGGATGATATTGAAAAAAACCTTAATATTACGGTAGAGATATTTGATATCAAAAAAGCAAAAATTTTGGAACAGCATCCACAAATTTTTGAATTACTAAAATCATTTGGGTTAGGAGCAATTCCAATAATTGCTGTGGGAGATGAAGTAGCTTGCCTTGGACAATCATATGATATAAATGAAATCCTTTTTGAAATAAAAAGAAAACTATAATATAAAACATTTTTTATAAAAACCTATAGAGTGAGCCGATATAAAATAGTATTTATACTGTATTTGAAATATGTTAATATTTAATATATTGATAAATTTAAAATTTTTAATATACTTATTTTCAAAAAAAAGAATGTTTAAAAAGATAAAGATAGTCAAAAAATATGGATGAAAAAACTAAAGAGCTTATTGCAGTTGGGGCAGCAGTAGCAGGTAATTGCATTCCCTGTCTTGACTGGCATTATAAAAAATGCATTGAGCTGGGGATAACCAAAGATGAAATAAAAGAAGCTATTGAATTGGCTAAAATAGTAAAAAATGTGCCAGTTAAAAAAATAAATGAACTGGCCCAAACTTTATTATTATCCCAGGATTAAAAAAAACATAGTTATTAATAAATTTTTTTATTACTTAGAAAGGAAATAATTATGGCAGACGGAGTTGTAAAAAGATTATCATTTCTTGATAGGTTTTTAACATTATGGATATTTATAGCTATGGCAGCAGGAGTGGGACTGGGTTATTTTTTCCCCAATGTTGCTAATTTAACAAATAAATTATCAGTTGGAACTACCAATATACCTATTGCAATAGGTTTAATTTTAATGATGTACCCTCCTCTTGCCAAGGTAAAATATGAGGAATTAAAGGATGTTTTCAGAAACTGGAAAGTACTTGGACTGTCACTCGTTCAGAACTGGATAATAGGTCCAATACTTATGTTTTTACTTGCAATTGCACTGCTTAGAGGTTACCCACAGTATATGGTTGGCCTTATAATGATAGGTCTTGCCCGTTGTATTGCTATGGTAATTGTCTGGAATGACCTTGCCAGGGGTGATACAGAATATGCAGCAGGACTTGTAGCTTTTAACTCCATTTTCCAGG
>JAMDEN010000031.1 GCA_023487035.1 Actinomycetota bacterium | reverse complement strand
GTTCTATTCCTTGTTTTAAATTACAAACTGTCAGTGACTTAAAAGCTCTGACAGGTTAAAATATATTTTATAATATTTTGCTTGGAGGTATAAGTGTTAACTGTAAACACCAAGCTTAGATAGTACAATTTATTTATATAATTTCATTTTAGCAAGTTAAAGTTATATTATCTCCTCTGGTGACGGGAATGAAACGCTTAATGCAAAATGGTCGCTAAATGTCGGAAACACAGTTAATTCAAGATAATTATCCATCCTGCCAATATCTTCAGCTATTTTCCTTTGAGTTTTTGAAATTAGTGCCATTTTCGCGCCTATACTTGCTGCATTTCCCACTTGGCTGATTTTTTTAAGCGGAACATTTGGAAACATCCCGATATTAATAACATTTTTAGTATCTATATATGAGCCAAATGCTCCTGCAATTATTATTTTATCAATATCCTTAAAATCAATTTTTGCATTTTCAAGAAGAATTTCAATACCTGTTCTCATAGCTCCTTTTGCAAGCTGAATTTCAACAATATCTTTCTGATTAATTGAGATCAAATCATCACAAGGACATAGCGATTTTTTTAATTCTTCCATATCTGTGTCAGAATTTTGTGCTGTATCTTTTTGTGTCATATCCTGTTTATTTTTAACACCACAATCCTGATTATTATTTATTCTTTCTTCATAATAGCTTGGAAGTAACACATATTGAAGATTTCCTAAATTATCTTTACAGATGCATCCGCTATCTAGTTTAAACTTACCACGTTTATCAATTATATTTGCTTTCAGAAGCTCCGCAATAGCATCAAGTATTCCTGAACCGCAAATTCCAACAGGATCTTTATCATCTATCGTTTGAATTTTTGGCACACAAGTTTGTGGATCAATAATAACTCTTTCAATTGCGCCTGGTGCTGCTCTCATTCCATAACGTATATGTGCACCTTCAAAAGCAGGACCTGAAGCAGTTGAAACACTGTAAAGCTTACTCTGACTTATTAATGCAATTTCAGTATTAGTTCCAATATCAATCCCGATGCAGTTACCTTCCATGTTATATAAGCCGGTTGCAAGTATCATTGCTATATGATCGGAGCCTATAAATCCTGCAACTACCGGCATCAGATAAATATATCCGCCTGTTGCAATATTTATTCCAACTTCTCTTGCCTTTAAATCAATTGAATCATTTGTTAGCGCTGGAAATGGAGACAGTCCAAGTTGCCTTACTGGTAATCCAAGAAAAAGATGGTGCATTGCTGTATTACCAACTAAAGTCATTTCAAGTATTTCACTTACTTTTAAACCATTTTTATTACACAATTCCACAATAGCTTCATTAATAGCATCAATTACAACCTGCTGAATCTGCTTAAGTTTCATGTCATCTTCAGATGCAAAATCAATTCTGCTCATAACATCTTCACCAAAACTTATCTGCGGATTCATTACTCCTTTTTTATCAATAGTTTTTCCACTTAATAAGTCAACAAGTAGAACTGCAATCTTTGTTGTTCCTAAATCAACAGCAATACCATAACTTTTATCAGTTGTATCTTTTCCTTCTATTAAAATTATCTCTTTATTTCTAACTGAAACAGTAATTTCCCAGTTATTTTCTCTAAGAATTTTTGGCATTTCCCTAAGCACACGAAAGTCAATGTTATCTACGGTTATACTATGTGTGCTTTTTAATGAATCTTTAATCCTGTTAAAATCAGCTTTAACGTCTTTTAAAGTAGCACGCTCAAGTTTTAAATAATATTTATTTACCACAGGCTCAATTTTTATATCTCTTTCCTGACCAATAACCTGAAGCTTTTGTTCCTCACTTAAAGAAGAAGCCGGGATATATATTGTGGTATCTTCAGTAAACTCATGTTGACATGCAAGTCTGACTCCATGTTCAATTTCTTCCTTTGAAAGTATCTTAAGTTCCTGCTCGTTTGGCTCATTTGCACTGCCATTCATAAACATTATTCTGCACTTACCGCATGTTCCCTTGCCACCGCAAACAGACTTTATTTCTATTCCAGCATCCTGAATAGACTTTAAACAATTTGCAGGCTCATCAATAAAAAATCTTTTACCGATAGGCTCGACTTCAATTTTTATTTTACTTTTTGGCATTTTTTTTAATTTCCTCTTTTATAAATTTTTCCAGATCCGGACCCGGTTTAATTAAATTTGCTATTTCTTCATCCTTTTTTGAAGGCTTTATTTTTGCAATCCATCCATCAGTATAACATGCCTGGTTAATTAACTCGGGGGAATCTTCCAATTCACTGTTTACTTCAATAATTTCTCCTGAAAATGGAGCAAAAACTCTGCCAACCCATTTCCCGGATTCAAGACTTGATATTGATTTACCTTGTTCAACTTTTGCACCTTTCACAGGAAGTTCAATATACACTATTTCTCCTGCCATTTTTTGAAAATAATCAGTTGCACCAAATACTATGTTGCCGTCACCTGATATTTTTGCCCAGAAATGATTCTTTTCATACAATAATTCTTCCGGAAACTCATATCCTTCTATGTTCATATTAATTTCCTCCTACTTTTTACATTCTTTTGTTTTTATTTTTTATTTTTCTGTTTCTTTTTTAGTTTTTTAATTTTTATAAATAACCCTTTTAATTTCTATTATTATTTTCTCATTAACTTTTTTGTTTCTTATACTTCTTATAATTTTTCTTTGGTTCTAAAAAATCTTTATTTAACTTGCTCAAATTGCATAGCGTACTTTAAAACCATAAAAACAATATTTATAAAAAAACACTTATACAATTTACAAATTTATAAAAACCCTGAAAAATTTAAAACTGATTTTTTTATGCTATTTATTCTCTTAGCTATTTTCTTTACCACTATTAATACTTTGTAAAACTAATTCAGGCAAATCAATAACTTTCACTTTTACATTTGATTCCTTCTTTTTCTTTTTCATCGCAGCATCTATTGTTCTGTTGCACTGCTGGCAGGAAGTTACTACAATATCTGCGCCTGTTTTAATAATTTCATCAGCTTTTGAAAGAGCAATTTTTGAAGCAAGTGCCTGGTTGACAGATTCAAGATTTCCTCCACCGCCACAGCAGTTTGAAAGTTCCCTGTTTGCCTCCAAATCCACATATTCAATTCCCGGTATGCTTTTTATAACATCTCTTGGCTGTTCATATACTCCTGAATTTCTTCCCAAATCACACGGGTCATGATATGTAATTTTACCTGAAAGTGGCTTTAACCTGATTTTTTTCTCTTTTACAAGCCGCAGTAAATATTCTGAAATATGAAGAATTTCAAAATTGATTTCTCCATCATAATATTTTGGATATTCATGTTTCCATGTGTGATAGCATGAAGGGCAGGATAAAACAAGAAGCTTTGCTTTTTTTGATTTAACTGCTTCAATATTATGCTTTGCCATATCAGATGCCGCATCTTTTATTCCTGAATTTAAAAGAGGAAAACCGCAGCACCACTCATCCTCACCCAGAAGAGTATAATCAACTTTTGCGCTGTCAAGTTCCTGTACAATTGAGCGCGGAATTCCAAAAGATCTTGGAGAAAAAGAAGAAACACATCCGACAAAATAAACTACATCAGCTTTTTCTTTTACATATTTTCGGGGATCTCCTTCAGGCAGCGCTTTTACCCAATCAAGCCTTCCGATATTACTGTCAAAAGTTATGTTATAAGCTTTTTTTATTCTGTCTTTTAATATATCTATAACTTCAGGATATTTATTTACATCAATTAAGTCAGATTTGGCTGTTTCTATCATTTCATCAATCTTTACTCCGCTTGGGCATTCTTCTTTACATAAATTGCAGGAAGTACAGGTATAAAATTTTTCAGAAATCCTGTCTGTATATTCGAGCTTGCCTTTGCTTATCGCTTCAAGAAGACTCATTTTCCCTCTTGGTGTAAGACTCTCATCCAAAGTCTGTTTGTAAATTGGGCAGTAAGCAAGACAGGTTCCGCATCTGCTGCAAACAAAAAGATCGTCTGCTTTTTTAAGTATTTCAAATTTTTCTTTTTTAATTTTTACTTTTGCTTCTGGTTCCAAAGTTTTTCCTTTTTTAAAATTTATTTTAAATTTTATAGATTTATTTTTTCATCTTTTAAAAATTAAAACTTTTCTTAAAAATCCAATTTTTAAAAATTTAGCTTTAAAAAATCTTAATCTTAAAAATCTTAATCAAAAAATCTTACTTTTAAAAATCCCAGTTACACTCCATTTTCCCGGGATTTAATATATTATCAGGATCAAAAGAATTTTTAATTTTTTTCATTAAATCATAAACAGGTTTGCTAAGCTCAAGTTTCAGATACCTTGCTTTTGTTATTCCTATGCCATGCTCGCCTGAAAGTGTACCACCAAGAGCTATTGTAGCATTAAAAATTTCTTCAATTACTTTTTCAGTTTTTTCTGCTTCCTCAGGTATTCTTAAATCTGTTAAAATAGTTGGGTGAAGATTACCATCTCCTGCATGACCAAATGTTCCAATAAGCATATTATACTTTTTTGCAATTTCATTTACTGCGTTAATGAGTTCGACCATTTTACTTCTTTGAACAGTTGCGTCTTCAAGTATTGTTGAAGGCTTTATCCTTGAAAGTGATGACAATGCAGCTCTTCTTGCAGCCCAAAGCTCATCTCTTTCCTTATCATTTTTTGCTCTTCTTACCAAAAGAGCATTATTTGCGCTGCAAACTTTCATTACAATATCTGCTTCTATTTCAACTGCTCCTTTTTGTCCATCAACTTCAATCAAAAGCATTGCTCCGACAGTTCTGTCAAGACCAATCTTTAAAAAATCTTCAATAGCATTAATTGTAACTTTATCCACTATTTCAAGAGTGGCAGTTATTACTCCTTCAGCAACAATATCCCTTACTGTTTTAGCAGCATCAGTCATATCCTTAAAAAATGCAAGAATACTTACCTTATCTGCCGGCACCGGAAGAAGACCGAGAGTTGCTTTTGTAATAATTCCAAGGGTTCCTTCAGAGCCGCACATTAAATCAACCAGGTTATATCCTGTAACTGCTTTTACAGTATTTGATCCCATATTTACTATTTCGCCTGTCGGCAATACCACTTCTATTGAATTTATATAATCCTTAGTAACTCCATATTTCAAACCCCTGAGACCACCTGCATTTTCAGCAATATTGCCTCCTATTGTGGAACTTTTCATGCTGCCGGGATCAGGCGGATAAAATAATTTTAAATGCTCGACAGCTTTGCTTACTTTTTCAGTTACTATCCCTGCTTCCACTGTAATTAGCAAATCTATCGGATTTATATCAAGCACCTTATTCATTTCAACCATTACCAGGCTTATACCGCCCTTAACTGCAAGACAACCTCCGCTCAGTCCTGTTGCTGCGCCTCTTGGAGTAACAGGAATGTTGTAATCGTTTGCCAGTTTAATTATGCTGCTTATTTGCTGCGCATCCCTAACCTTAACTGCAACATCAGGCAAATATTCAAGTCTTGTTGAATCATAACTGTAAGTTAGCCTTTCCTCAAAAGAAGTAATAACATTTTCAGGACCGACTATCTTTTCAAGTTCAGGAATATATTTTTTATCCATTTGTTATTTATCTGTTCCTTTATATAATTTTTAATAAATAAATTTAATTAATCTGAAAAAATCAAATAAAAAATATTTAAAATTATTATCTATTCTTAAATAAATTGCAATAATACATTTATAAGTTATACCCCATTTTTATACTTCATTTTCTCATGCCTAAAAGTTATATGAAGCTGTTCTATGGTATAAGGTATTTGTAGAAGTTCGAGGTAATCGTTAGCGATAATGGACAAATTTCTGAATATCGGGTTTTAATAAAAATAACATTTATCCTCGAAAACTTGGCAACTTTAAACCAAGAATTGTTTAAAAAAATTGTTGATAATCAGAAATCATAAAAATATTATATCCATGTTCTTTTGCAATGCTAAATAATTTTTTGTCAGCGGTAAACAAAGGGAAATGCAGTTTTAAAGACAGTGCAATATAAGAAGAATCGTAAATTGAATTTTTTATAATATTTGCTATCTTATAAGCCTCTTCAAGAAGCGACTTATTGCTGTTTATTACAAAAATGATATCATATATTTCTGATAAGATATCATTAATTTTGTTTTCAGGCAGACACAATTTAAAATTAAAAAAATTTAAAAGTTCATAAACCATTAAATCAAGAGAAATAATAATTATCTGATTATCTCTTACCTGCTTATAAAACAAACTGGCATTATCCAAATTATCTTCATTATCAGACGAGTACCATTTGATAATAACAGAAGTATCTAGAATATACTTTTTCTTTATATCCTCTTTTATTAAAAATTCATTCAGGTCCATTTTTCTCTTCAGTCACTGCACTTTCTATCCTCTGCATTCTTTCTTCCCGCATCTTTCTTATTTCTTTTACTACATCAATTTTTTCTCCTGGCCAGAACTCTTTTATTTCTTCTCTTGTTTTAAAAAGCCTTTCCCAAGCTTTAATCCTTTTTTCAGAAGCCAACCTGTCTTCAATTATTGAAAAATATTCTTTTGCAGCATCTGCTAAAAATTGAGACCTGTTTACCTTTTTAATCTTTTTATAATGATCAATCTCTGATAAAAAATCATCAGGTATGGAAATGTTTATCCTTGCCATAATAAATCTTTATTTTTTTCCTTTAGAGTAAATAAATAAAACATTATTTCAATATTATAAAATAATAAAATTTATTTGTAAATGTTTTTGTGTTAAATTTTGTGTATTTTTATAAGTATAAATAAGCAAATTTTTAAATATCATGATCGGTTTCTGGTTAATAATTGGCTAAAAAGGCTAAATTGACAAAATTTTAAGCTTAATTTAGACAAATAATTCACTAAAAATTGAATTATTCACCAGGAATATAATTAATCATATTGGTTGCAACTGCTCTAAGTACAAGTACATTTAAAATTAAACCACAGGAACAGTATAAGGACCTTCAGGAATAACGTTTATTGTAGCATTGCTGCCAAATTTTTTAAGACCAATATTTATAGCTTCTTCAACTGAATTTACTAATTTTACCGTGGATTCAGGAACTTTATGCTTGCTTGCAAGCATGCATGAGCTATATAAATAAATTTCAGCTTTTCTTCTTGCTTTAACAAGCTCTTCAAGCTGCCATTGGTCAATTTTAAAAAAGTCTGGTTTTTTAATTTTTTCAATAAATACATCAAGGTTATCTTCAAGAGTACATAACTGGATAAATTCTTCGCTTCCTATTTCCTCATTGCATTCTGAGGCAATTATTATCATGCCACCTTTTTTTACTGCAGGCATTGCACTTACCATACCTTTAACTGCTTGATAAAATGTTGCATCCAGTGGAAGTCCGCCACCTGAAGTTACAACAATGTCAGCTTCTCCCTTTATTTTTTTGCAATTTGCATCACGGCAAAATACAGCACCTTTATTAAATGCTTCTTCAAGATCTCCGCTAAAAACTCCGGTAACTTCTCTGTTTTTATTAATTGTGACGTTAACAATAAAATCAACACCTGCCTTTTTTGCAATTTCTGTTGCTTCAAGATGAAAAGGATTATTTTCTAAATTTGCATTTGTTGCATAAGGCGATTCAAGAATTTCGGGACCATGAAAATGTTTAAACATATCAAGATAACTGATACCAGGACAAATTGCCTTTCTCCCGCCAGAAAAACCTGCCATAAAATGAGGTTCAATAAGACCTGTAAGTATTCTGAAATCACATTCAAGATATGCTTTATCTATAATTATCGGTGTTCCTCTTTTTGTTTTTCCTATATACTCACAAGTTTCCCGTTTTTTTGCATAATGATTAACAATCCGGTAATTTTCTTTAATTTCTTTTCCTACAAGCTTTTCAAGTTCTTCATTTAAGTTTGGTCTGTGAAGACCAGTAGCAATTAAAATTGTAATTTGTTCATTATTTATTCCATAAGTATTAAGCTCATTTAAAAGAACTTCAAGGATTAATTTTGTTGGAACAGCTCTTGTTGAATCAGAAATAACTATACATATTTTCTGTTTACCATTTATTTTTTCTTTAAGAGAAATACTGCCTATAGGATTATAAAAGCTTTCAATTAAGGCTTTTTTTACGTCAGGAATTGGTTTTATGCCTTTGCTTTCAATAACTTCAAGTAGATTTTTTTCATTAATGTCAACTTCAAGTCCTTCATTACCATAGCTTAATTTTATTTTCATTTCTTTCCTTGAATTAATATATTTTAAGAATTTGGTTATTAAACTAAAAACTTGATATTATTTTATTGATTTTAATATTATTTGACAACATTAAATTAAAAATAAAAACAATATAAAACAATAAAAAACAATAATAAATTAATCTGATAAAATTAATCTTATATGACTGCTTTATACAAGCCTGGATGAGGGGATGCAATAATTTGATAATCTACAAGAAAATCCTTATCTCGGGCATATTCTATTCCAGCCATCACGGATTCTTTTACTGAAGATATATCTCCATTTAAAATGCAGGTATTTTTTCCACCTAAAGCTCTTGCAATTCTTATTTCAACTAAATCAACATCAGAAGCTTTTACTGCCCTGTCAGCAGCATAAAAAATAGAAGGTGAGGTAAGTGTTTCAATTATACCAATAGCTTTAAATTCCTCGATAACAGATGTCTGAGTAATAGCAGCCATTATCTGAGGATAAATATTTTTAATAGTTATGCCGTCAACAATAAATCTTTCACTCTCATTTAGTATAGTATTGTATGAATTTTGTACTTCACTTGCTCCGCCTGAAAAAAGAATATAATACTTCCCGGGACAGATACTTTTTGCATCAACTATATTTACCTCAGAAGCTTTTACTATTATATCAACAGCAGCAATTCCAACTGCTATACTTCTAAATTCTACTACACCTATTGCTCTTTCCATTAACAATCAGCTTTCTAACAAAAATATACTTTTTAGAAAAAATAATAAAATTTATAAAAATAAAAATATAAAAATTAATTAATTTATCCTTTATTTCTTTTCATTCTTCTTTTCTTCAGAATCTGATGC
>JAMDEN010000087.1 GCA_023487035.1 Actinomycetota bacterium | reverse complement strand
AGGAATTAGTGGTAGAAAGTCTTAACTTTTCAATTTCTTCATTAATTGATGAATCCTTTTCGATATACATATCCTTGCCAGGAATATACGCTTCAGGCTGATAATAATCATAATAACTTACAAAATATTCAACTGCATTTTCGGGAAAATATTCTTTAAATTCATTGCATAGTTGTGCAGCTAATGTTTTATTTGGTGCTAAAACCAAAGTTGGCAATTGAATATTATTAATTACATTTGCAATAGTGTATGTTTTCCCGGAACCGGTTACTCCTAGTAATGTCTGATATTTATAGCCTTTTAAAATACCTTCAGTTAATTGTTTTATTGCCTTACCTTGATCTCCTTGCGGGCTATAATTTGCAAATAGTTTAAATTTCTTGTTTATTTTGTAAGATTCAAATGACATATTAAACTCAATTTTTATTTTTTATGATTTTGTTTAATAACCGTGAAAATAAATTTTATGTTTATTTTTTAAAAAATTTATTCTTATAATTTAAATATTATTAAATATCATTAATAATAATATCTAATTTCCTATATAAAGATTCAATAGAAGAATTATTTTCAATTATAAAATCTACTTTGTCTTTTTTAATTTTTATTCTTTGATTTTTTACTCTCTGATTTATATCTTCATCACATAGATTTAAATTTTTGCATTTTAAAAAACTTTGTCTTTTTTTTGCCATGGTTTTTATTAAAATAACTTTATTACAAAAATTATCTAAATTTGCATCAAAAAGTATTGCAGCATCTATTATAATATATTTTTTGTAAGAATTTCTTTTTATAAAATCTGATACTTCGTTGTATATTAAAGGAAACATTATATTATTTAATTTTTTTATTTCATTTTTATCTGAAAAAACTTTTTTACCAAGGTATAAAAAATTAATGCTTCCATCTGATTTTAAAATATCTTCTCCAAAACAATTTGTTATTTGATTTACAATATATTTATTTTTTTTATAAATTTCTTTTGCCAGCAAATCCACATCAAGTTTTATAGAGGATTTTAATTTTTTAGCCAGGTAATCTGAAGCAAAACTTTTACCACACCCGGTCTTACCAACAATTCCTATAACTTTTATTTTAAACACCTCTTTAAAATAAATATTTTTCTTTAAAATAAAATATTTCCGGTAAAATAATTATCCCCTAATTTTTTATAAAAATTAAGGGATAATTTATACTTGAATTTTATTTAACTTTTTTAAGTTTATTTTAATATTTTATTTATTATAATTTTAAGGTTAAGGGATATTCTAAGGTTAAGGGATATTCTTAAAAAAATTTCAAAAATAATCTTTAAAGATTGGCTTCATCTTTCATTTCTTTTAAAATTTCCTTAATAGCTTTTTCTCTTTCCTTTTCAGGAGAATTTTCTTCTATTTTAATATCAGCCGCTTCTAATTTAGATTCTTTTCTTTTATTCTCATCTAAAGTTAACTCTTCTGATAAATCTTCAAGTTTTATTGATTTATCTGATGAAGTCTCAGGATTTGTAACTTGTTTAATTGAAAAAGCCATTCTTCTTTTATCAAAATCTATATCTATAATCTTAACAATAAGTTCATCGCCTATTTTAGCAACATCACTTGGTTTTTTAACGGGTTCAACACTAAGCTCAGAAATATGAACAAGACCTTCCATATCTTCTTGAATTTGAACAAATAAACCGAACTTAACTATTCTTGTAACTTTACCTTGAACAATATCTCCAATTTTATAATTTTTTATTTTTTCAACCCAAGGATCCTTTTGTGTTTGTTTTAAACCAAGTGAAAGTCTTTGCTTTTCGTAATCAATATCAAGAATTTCAACATTAACTTCTTGCCCTACTTTTACAACTTCTGAAGGATGTTTCACGTGATTCCAGGAAAGTTCTGAAATATGAATAAGCCCATCAATTCCATCAACATCTACAAAGGCACCGAAATCAGCTATACTGGTAATTGAACCTTTTCTAATTTGTCCTATTTCTATACTGCCAAGTACTTCTTTTCTTTGTTCTTTTCTTTCATCTTCAATTATAGCTTTTCTTGAAAGAACGACGTTATTTCTGTTTCTGTCAACTTCTATAATTTTACATGCATATCTTTCTCCAATATAAGAAGAAAGTTCTCTTGTTTTTTTAATGTCAATAAGTGATGCAGGTAAAAATCCTCTAAGGCCTATATCCAGAATAAGTCCACCTTTAACATATTCTATAACCTGACCTTCAACAGTTTCATCATTTTGGTAAACACTTTCAATTCTATCAAAACTTTTCTCAATTTCTGCTCTTTTTTTAGATAAAATTAATCTTCCATCCTGATCTTCTTTTTGAAGAACCATTATTTCAATTTCTTCTTCCAGTGATAAAACTTCTTCAGGTTTTACTCCATTCCTGATTGAAAGTTCATTTATTGGAATTACACCTTCTGATTTAAATCCAACATCAACTAGAACTTCGTCTTTATCAATTTTCACCACTCTTCCTTTTAAAATATCCCCCTCATCAAAATCTATGATAGTTATATCATAGTTTGGAACCATTTCCCCTTTTTCGTTCCTGATCATACAGTTGTCATCGGTAACTTGTTTGTACATAATATTTTTAGTCATGCGCCAAAAATCCCTCCAATTTTAAATTTGTGCGTAAAATATAACATGCTTGAAAATTTAAATCAATATTTAATATTTTTTTTACAATTTTTTAAATTTTTTATTTTTTAGTTATACCAGTTTTCAGCTACCTTTATATCAACTTTAATTGCAACTTTAAGGTTTACGCAATTTTCCATAGCATTTTTTACAATTTTTTTAATTTCCTCCAAATCTTTATTTTTAATTTCCAGTACAAGTTCGTCATGGACTTGTAGCAATATATTTGCATCTATTTTACTATCCCGAATATCATTATATAACTTTACAGTTGCAAGTTTCATTATATCTGCAGCTGTTCCTTGAATTGGTGTATTAACTGCAAGCCTTTCACCCAAACTTCTTAATTTTCTATTAGAGCTGCTAAGTTCATTTATATATCTTCTTCTGCCAAATAAAGTAGTTGTAAATCCTTTTTTATAAGCTTCTTTAATAAGATAATTAATATATGATTTAACTTTAGGATATCTTTTGAAATATAAGTTTATATATTCCCTTGCTTCATCTTCATTTATAGATAATCTTGATTTTAACCCATATTCAGTCATGCCATAAATTATCCCGAAATTTATAGCTTTTGCTTTTCTTCTTAATTCTTCTGTAACATGCTTGATATCCACACCAAATATTTCTGAAGCAGTAAAAGTATGAATATCACCATTTTTATTAAAAATATCAATTAATTTTTCATCTTCTGATAGATGAGCAAGTATTCTTAACTCTATTTGAGAATAATCAGAAGATAAAAGATAATCATAACCTTGCCCAGGTACAAAAGCTTTACGTATCTGCCTTCCAAGTTCTGTTCTTACAGGAATATTTTGAAGATTAGGGTCACTTGAGCTTATTCTGCCTGTTGTAGTACCAAGCTGATTATAAGTTGTATGAATTCTGTTATCTTGAGGATCTATTAAATTTGGCAAAACATCTATATAAGTATTTTTAAGTTTTACTTTTTCTCTGTAGTCTATAACTTTCGCAACAATAGGATTTTTATCTATTAAAGATGCAAGGGTTGAGATGTCAGTTGAATAGCCGGTTTTTGTCTTTTTTGATGAAGCTAAATTAAGTTTCTTAAATAAAATACTGGAAAGCTGCCGGGGTGAATTTATATTAAATTTTTCACCACTGGTTTCATAAATTTCATTTACCAGTTTGTTTATTTCTTCTTCATATTGCTTGATTAAAATTTCAAGATATTCTTTATCAACTGTAATACCTGTAAACTCCATTTCAGCTAAAACTTTAATAAGAGGGCCTTCAATTTTCTCATAAAGTTCATATAATTCATTATTTTTTATTTCATTTAATAAAATTTCTTCAAGCTTTTTATAATGCAATATATTATTTAATGAAATCTTAAAATTATCATTTTCTATATAATTTTCATTAAAATTGCTATTTGGAATTCCAATATCCGGATTTTCGTTAATATTATTTTCTGAATAAAATGAAAGCTGATTTTTATTACTTTTTAGATTATTTGCATTATTATCATTATTGTCTGTATCAGATATATTATTAATATTAGAATTGGTTTTATTTTTAAAATTTTTCTCAGGTTGATTAAATTTCAAATTTAAATATTCTGAGTTGATATCTGGAAAATAAATTTTTATTAATTCGTTTATTTCAATATAAGTTTTATCAGGATTTAAAAGAAGATAAAAAATCATAAAATCATGAAAAAATCCATTAACTTCTATATTATATTTCTTTAAGTATTTATATATTTCTTTTAAGTTGTACCCGGATTTTATTATATTTTTATTTTCAAGAATATTTTTAATTATTTTTAAATATTTTTCATCTCGAAAGAAATTTGAATAAAAAACGTATGGATTATCAAAATCATTATAAATAATTAAATTTTTTATATTTTTTTCCCCGGATTCTTCTTTATTTGATTTCTCTTCACTTAAATAAGTATCGTATAATTCTAAAAATATTTTACCATTTGAATTTTTTAAAAATTCTTCACTATCAAAATTTAAATCAAAAACATTAAAATTTATATTTTTTAATTTTTGTTCTTCTGTAATTAATTTATTATTTAAACCATTATCTGTTTTTATTTTATTGTTATCATTTATCTGGAAGGCGCTTGAATAAATTGAATTTTTTTTTATTCTTTCCTTTAAAGTTTTAAATTCGAGGCTACTAAAAATTTCTTCTACCTTTTTAAAATTAACTTCATTTAGTTTTTTCGCAAGTAAATTATTGATATTTAAATTTAAATTTGTTACAAGTTCTGTTAATTTTCTGCTATCAAATACAAGTTTATTATTTTCTTCAAGCAAATTTTTAATTTTTTCATTTTTTATTTCATGTATATGTTTATAAATTTCTTCAATATTTCCATATTCTTTAACAAGCTCTAATGCAGATTTAGGACCAATACCTTTTATTCCAGGAATATTATCAGAACTGTCACCCGTTAATGCCAATAAATCCTTAATTTTATCAGGAGTTACTCCAAGTTTTTCAATTACCCCTTGTGCATCATAGGTAACTGTATCTGTAATTCCTCTTTTTAATGCCATTACTTTTATCTTATCATTAACAAGCTGCAAAATATCTTTATCACCAGAAACTATAAGTATTTCATTAAAATCATTTGTTAATTTATTTGCTAAAGTTGCAATAATATCATCTGCTTCATAACCTTCTACATCAATACATTTTATATTTATCGTTTCAAGAACTTCTTTAATTAAAGGAAGTTGTGATATAAGGTCCTCAGGCATTTTCATTCTTTGAGCTTTATATTCTTTAAATAATTCATGTCTGAAGGTAGGAGTTTTACTATCAAATGCAGCAATTATATAATCAGGTTTATACTCATCAATTAATTTTAAAACCATTGTGGTAAAGCCATAAACAGCGTTAGTAATTGTTCCATCTGTAGTTGCAATTGTTTGTGGAAGTGCATAAAAAGCTCTGTAAGCAATATTATTACCATCTATTAAAATAATTTTATTTTTCATCTTTGATTATTCTTTATTTTTTAATTATTAAATAATTATTAAGCGGAATTATTTATGATTTTACTATCACCATTTTCTTTTAAATATAAGTTAAGTTCATTATTTATTTTTTTCACTTTTAAAATAGTCTGCAACACTTTTACTAAAATTTTGAGCAGCTTTGCTTACATCTTTAAATTTTTCTTTTACTTCATCGTCTTTAAATCTTGAAGCAAAAATTTTTGCAGATTCTTTTGCACTTTCTCCAAATTCTTTTGCTTTGGCTTTCAAGTCGGGATCATTAAAAATTTCAGCAACTGCACTCCCAAATTCTTTTAACATTTCGCCAAAACTTTCTGCAGCTGATTTCTTTTCTGTAGTTTTATCTTCAACCATTAATACCTCCACGTATAATAAGATAATAATAAAATAATAAATTTCATAAAAAAATATATATAGATCTTTTTACTTGATTTAAAAATGTTTCTATAAATTATTAATTATTTTAGCATACATAAATATTATTTTTAACAAATGCTTTTTATGCTAAATCAATAACATCAAAAATAAAAAAACAATAAAAAAAGGGCTAAATTAAATTAACCCCTTTTTTATTATTTAAATTTTTTCTTAATATCAAATATAAATATATTTTAAATAAAATTATTTAAATCTTATTTCTTTACAAGCTTTTCTGTAGAAGGATCGGGTCTAGGAATTACATGAACTGAAATTAGTTCTCCTACTCTTTTAGCTGCAGCTGCACCCGCATCTACTGCTGCCTTAACTGCACCTACATCTCCTTCAACCATAACTGTTACAAAACCTCCGCCAATTTGCTCAATACCAATCATTTGAACATTAGCTGCTTTAACCATGGCATCCCCGGCTTCAATGCATGCAACAAGTCCTTTAGTTTCAATTAATCCCAATGCCTTGTTTTCCATTAATACTCCTTTTATAACTTGAAATTTTTTGTTTATTTTATAATACTACAAGTAATATTTAAATACTTTTTTAAATTTATTTCAAAAAAAAATAAAAACTATATATCTTTAATATTTAATAGTTTAAAACAGCGCCATCAAATTAATAAAATCTAATGGCGCTAACTTAAAAATATATTAAAATAATAAATTCATGTCAATTTAATTCAAAAATTTTATAAAAAATTTTCTTTAATAAGCCATGCAATTAACAAGTTGTCAAGGAGACAACGCGTCCCCGTGACAATGAAAAAATTAAAATAAATTTAAAAATACTTAGTATTGATTATAATTTGTATTAATTGTATTATTTTTTAACATTGTTTTGCCGAAGTGGCGGAATTGGCAGACGCGCTGGACTCAAAATCCAGTGGGCCGTAAGGTTCGTGCCGGTTCGACCCCGGCCTTCGGCACCATCATCTATTTTACAAAGCAAGAATATGAGCTAATTCATATAAATTTCTATCTATTTCTTTTTTACCATTAAATACTTCTTCAAAAGGAACTGTTTTTATCTCATTGTTTTGAATTCCTACCATTGCATTTGTCCCTCCGCTAATTAAAAAATCTATAGCTTTTTGAGCAAATTGTGCAGCTAAAATCCTGTCCATAGCAGAAGGTGAACCACCTCTTTGTATATGACCAAGAACTGATATTCTAACTTCATGTTCAACAAGTAATTTTATAGAAGCTGCAACATCAGTAGCTTTTGCTGCTCCTTCTGCAACTATAACAAGGGTATGTCTTTTACCTTCTCTATGATTTTTTATTGCATTTGAAATTTTCACTAAATCTACTTTAATTTCAGGAATCAGTACATAATCAGCACCTGCAGCAACACTTGCTTTAATTGCAAGCTCGCCTGAATTTCTACCCATAACTTCAATAACAAAAATTCTTTCATGGGAAGAAGCAGTATCTCTTATTTTTGAAATTAAACTTATAATTACATTAAGCGCAGTATCAAAACCAATACTATAATCTGTTCCATATATATCATTATCAATTGTTGCAGGAATACCTACTGCATTAATACCTGAATTATTTAAATCTCTTGCACCCCTGAATGACCCATCTCCACCAATTATTACTAAAGCATCAATATTATTTGATTCAAGATTATTTTTAGCAGTTATCAAACCTTCTTTTGTTTTAAATTCTTCGGATCTTGCAGTAAAAAGAAAGGTGCCGCCTCTATCTATAATACCTCCAACAGAATTGTTTGATAATAATTTATAATTATTTGCAATTAAGCCTTTAAAGCCTTCATAATATCCATAAACTTCTATATTTTTATAAATTGAATACCTGACAATCGAGCGTATTACAGCATTCATTCCACTTGCATCACCACCACTTGTCAGTACCCCTATCCTTTTTATTTGTTTTGCCAAATTAACTCACTCCCTTTTAAAAACCATGCAATTTGTTTTATTTTGCTCTTGATTTTAACTCATTTAAAATATCATTATAATTTATTTCCTTCTCAAACATCAAAACCGTAAGATGGTACATTAAATCCGCTATCTCATAAACAAGATTTTCTTTATTTTGATGTTTTGCCGCCAGAACAACTTCAATGCTTTCTTCTCCAAACTTTTTTATAATTTCATCCATCCCCTTTAAATGTAACTTATATGTATATGAATTTTCTGATTTTGAAATAATTCTTTCTTTAATTATTTCATAAAGTTCAGCAAAAAATTCATAATTTGATTTTTCATTAAGATAACTGGAAAAAGTACCGTTATAATTTCCAAAATTAAGATTAATTTCTTTTAAATCCTTTATTGAATTAATCTGGCGGTTGTCAGTTAATTTTAACTCTTCAAAAAAACAGGTTTTATTACCAGTATGACATGCAACTCCTGTCTGATTAACTTTTATTAATATTGCGTCTTTATCACAATCATAATAAATATTTTTAATTTCCTGTTTGTTCCCTGAGGTTTCTCCCTTATTCCATAATTTTTTTCTTTCACGACTCCAAAACCATGTATATCCGGTTTCCAGGCTCTTAATTAAAGATTCTTTATTCATAAAAGCAAGTGTTAAAACCTCTCCTGTTTTATAATCCTGAATAATTGCAGGTACCAGCTTTTCATTTTCGTAATCATTACCCGACTTATTTAAATTTTCTTCACTTTTATTTTCATTGCTTAAATTTTTAATCTTATCACTCATTTTTTTAAATTTATTTTCCCTTTATTTATTTTTATTGTTTGTATCTGATTCCAAAGTTTATAATCTTACATTTATGCCTTCTTTTTTTAAATATTCCTGTGATTGCCTCCGGGGGTGCCGGGAAACTTGAACATTTAAGAGATGTTATAAAATTTGGAGGTGCTGATGCTGTTCTTGTTGCATCAATTTTTCATTATGGTGAATTCACTATAAGGCAGGCAAAGGAATATTTAAAAAAAGAAGGCATAAATGTAAGATTATAAACTTTGGAATCAGATACAAACAATAAAAATAAATAAAGGGAAAATAAATTTAAAAAAATGAGTGATAAGATTAAAAATTTAAGCAA
>JAMDEN010000089.1 GCA_023487035.1 Actinomycetota bacterium | reverse complement strand
CCCACTACCTTTTATTTGGATGCAGTACTTTATAGTTTTTAAATCTTCTATAAGTTTTTTTGTTACTTTCTTAAGAGAAATAAATTCTTCTGAATTTACATACTTTGTTAAATATTTCTGAAAAGCTATTAATCCGTCGGATTTTAATTCAAAGGTTGATAAATAATTAAATAAAGAATCAACTGCATCACAATAAATTTCAACTGCATCTAAAAAATATCTTTCTTCTTGAAATTTATAATAAAGCTTTTCAGCCTTTGCAAGATAATCCCTCATTGTACTAATTTTTCTTGCAAATAATTTTATATTTTCAAATAAAATTGTATTTTCTAGCTCTTTAAATATTTTCTGTCTATAAATGATAGTATCAATATCATTTAAATGAATATAAAAAAATGGTTTCAAGTTGTATTCTTTTTTACCAATTGTTATTGTATCTATAACTTGGTCAAGATTTAAATCAATAAAAAAACCAGGCTCATCTATATTTTGCTCTTTTATTTTATCTTCATTTTTTTTAAATAAAATACTATAAAAATTGTTATTTAAACTTACCATAATATCTTTTACTTTCTTAATTGTTAAAAACTTTTTTTAATTAATTTATTATCTGATATGATTATAAAAATAAAAAAACTGATATCTCCTACTTATTTTAGTAGAAGCTATCAGCTTTTCTAATAGCAGTTTTGGATTTTACCTAAGGGAGCTTCATCCCTTATTAATAAAAAAATAACACTTTTTTAAATAATCTTCAATAGTTAGTAACCCAGGATAATAATTAGATTATTTTTTATTAAAGAACTAAAAAAGTTTTTTTACATTCTTATAAAGTTCTTTATATTTTTTATAATTATTATTATAGATATTAAAATTATTTTTATTTGGATAGTAAGTTTCTTTAATTCTAATTAAATTCTTACTTGCAGATTTAATATCCTTAAAGATTCCTGAACCCCATGCAGCCATTACTGCTGCACCCAATAAAGCTGTTTCAGTATATTCTGGAACTTCAAGATTTATGTTACATACATCAGATTTAATCTGACACCACAATTTACTTTTTGCTCCTCCTCCAGTAGATATGAGTCTTTTAACATTGACTCCAAGTTTGCTTATAAATTGTTTGAAAGTAATTATTGAAATAAATTTCCTATATTTTATTAATAAATATTTAAAATGATATAATTATTTATAAATCTTGGAAATATTACTTCACGCTGGAAGATGCTTTGTGATATGCTTGATATCGAATATTTTGAAGTATAATAATTTATAAAATTGAAATAAAATAATAAAGCATAAAATTATATTATCTATAAAATTATATAAAATTATTTTTTATTTACAACGCGAGTTATTTATTATATCTAAATACATTAAGGTAAAATTGTTTGAAAAAATGAAAAGAGGAAACAGGTTTGTATAAAGCATTTAAAATTAAGCCGCCATTTTTTGAGCTTGGACCCAAAGCATATTTATATGGTGAGGCTTCATTAAAACTTGCATTGGAGGCGGACAGAATTGCGCAAAAATATAATGTAAATATTATATATACACCGCAATATGTAGATATACCTGTCATTGCAAGAGAAGTTAAATATATAAATATATTTGCACAACATATGGATCCTATTGAAATTGGAAGAGGCATAGGTTCTGTTTTACCCGAATCTTTGAAAGCAGCCGGAGCTACTGGAACATTATTAAATCATGCTGAGAAAAAGATGACCCTTAGTGACATTTTAAAAGCAATAAAACGTGCAGATGAGGTTGGACTTGCAACTATTGTATGTGCAGATAATTTAACTGAAGCATTATCTATAGCTCAAATGCATCCAAATATCATACTTGCTGAACCTGAAAGTCAGATTGGTAAGCAGCAAAACGATATAAGCAGTAGAAATTATATTAAGGAAATAAATGAAAAAGTAAAAGCTATAGATCCGGATATCCACATACTTCATAGTGCAGGTATTTATAGTGGCAAAGATGTGTATGATATAATTTCATTAGGGGCAGAAGCAACTGGTTGTACAAGCGGTGTTATTAAGGCAGATGATCCTGTAAAAGTGCTGGAAGAGATGATTTTCTCATTAAGAAAAGCTTGGGATGAGCTTATGAATATTCTATAATATATATTTTTAAAATGTTAATTTTATATAGGAGGAGGAAGTTTCTGTGGCAGTATTTCATGATAAAATAAAGATTGTTTCAGATAGAAGACCTACTTTCCATGATTTAACAGATGAAGTTATAAAAATTGTTCAAAGTTGTCAAATAAAGGACGGCCTGGTTTTAATTTATTCGCAGCATACAACTTGCAGTGTTTTAATTCAGGAACAGTCAGATGATGTAAATTATTGGGGAGAGCAATTTATTTTACAGGATTTAGTAAATGTTTTTGAGAAAATAATTCCAACATGCAGAACGGAAGGCCAATATCTTCATCCTGGTCCTAAACATATAGAAATTGCTAAAAGAGAACGTGGTGAGGAAGCATTCTGGAGCCTTAACACTGATGCACATTTACGCTCTGTTTTGCTTGGGCGTTCGGTAACAGTCCCATTAATTAATGGAGAAATGCAGCTTGGAGAATTTGGAAGGATTTATTTTGCGGATTTTGATCAGGTTAGAGCAAGGGAAAGATTAGCAAGAGTTACTGTTATAGGTTGATTATGTCAAGGGGACGTTGTCACGGGGACGTATAATTTGGCATAGACAAGTCAACAAGAGCGGCTATTATTTTAGAGAATTAGATTAAATGAAAAATTTAAAAATTAATAATTATAATTTTTAGAAATAAATTGATTTAGTATTTTTTTAATAATGCAGATATGAGTAATTAAAATTAATAAAATTTTCAAATAAATATAAAAATAAAAATAAATATAATTAAATTTAATTAAAAAATATAAATTTAAAATTTATGAAGGAGTTAAAAATGACTGGAAAAGATGTCAGGCTTGGGAAATTATTTAGTAATGGTAACCCTGTTGTAGTTGCAGCAGATCATGGCAGTTATATGGGTCCGTTTAAAGGAATTGAGGATTTACCAAAACAAATAATGCAGTTTAAAAAAGCTGATGCTTTTCTTGTGATGCCTGGCATGGCAAAACTTTGCAAAGATTTTTTTGCTGATAAAAATGCTCCTCTTTGTATTATAAGAGTTAACTGGGCTTCTCATTATTGTAAATCTTATATAAAAGGTTTTTCTAAAGTAGAAAGAGAAAGTTATTATGATAAAGGCTATAACGAAAAATTATGCAGCGTAAAATATGCTGTTTCTTTGGGTGCTGATTTAGTAATAGCTTCACTTCTTCTTGGAACTGATGAAGAAGCAAATACAAGAAATATTACGCAATTTGGAGATATTATTTCTGAAGCTGATAGTCTTGGAATCCCTGTTATTGGAGAGTATATACCTTTTGGTGGAATTGACAGATATTCAGGAGATATTTCAGATCTTTTACTTGGAACCCGTGCTTGTGCTGAATTTGGTGCAGACATAATAAAAACTGTATTTGTAGAGCAATTCGAGGAAGTTTCGGGTTCTTCAATAGTTCCGGCATTTGCACTTGGGGGTGGAGTTTTTAATAAGCCGGCTGATGCATTTAATCTTGCTAAAAAAGCATTAAATAAAGGTGCAAAAGGAGTCGTATTCGGCAGAAATGTTATTTGTGCAGAAAAACCATCCAGTTTTCTTGATTGTTTAATTAATGTTGTTAAGAATGGAATAAGTCCTGAAGAAGCCGAAAAAGAATATCTTAATAGTTTAAAATAAGTTATAAATTTATAATTATTAAAAATTTTAATCAGGCTTTATATTAAATAATATTTCTTTTTGGCTGATTTTTTCTATTATCATATTCATAAGAATTGTTTTGCCTGTTCTCCGTGAGTCGAAAATTCCTATGACTTTAGAAGGTTTTAGACTATTTATTACACCTGTATTGTTATAAATCTGGATATCATAGTAGCCACATTTTGCATAATTCAGATATCAAAGTCAACTTTTTTAATATTGTTTTTTAACATAAATATGTTTCAGCATAATTTTTAAAATTAATATCAATTTTATATTAATTATATTAATATCAATCTGTTTTTATTTCTTTTCTAATTTTTTTTTAAACTGCCATCTTCTTCATGTTATTCATAAATTATTCATTTAAATATGCAAAAATTTTTTTAACTTTAGGATAGTTAAAATTTATCATTATTTGTCATTATTAATTTATTATTAATATTAAGGAATTTAAATTTTGAAAAGTAGAGCAAAACCAATTTATATAATTTTATATGGTTCTCATTTTATAATATGCATGCTGATATTTTTATTATTTTTTTCATTTCTGTTTATTTATCATGGCCCCTTTGTAAAACTGAGAAATACTATAGTAGCTATGTCTATGGCAACAAATAGAAATAAATTTTTTGCAACGTGGTTTCTAAGCAAAGATGAGATAAATAATATTTTAGCTCAGGCAAATTCAGTAGTTGTAAATGACACTGAAAATTCAAATGCTATAGAAATAAAAAGTTTAAATAAGTATAACAGTGATAACAACAAAGTGACATCTGATTCAGAAAATAAAATAAATAATTCAGTTTCAGATATTAATGCAGATAATAATAAAGGTATTCATATTGTTGATATAACAGGGTCATATTATAAAGGTAAACTAATGATTATCGATGATCCTTCAAAGGTTACTGTAGGATTAGCCCCAAAACTTGGACAAAAAGGTGCAACTCTTAGTACAATAGTAAAATTATATGGTGCTATTGGCGGTATAAATGCAGGAGGTTTTCTGGATGACAGTGTAGTAGGTGCCGGAACCGGTGGGGAACCAAGCGGTATTGTTATTGAAAACAGCCAAATAAAATTTATTCAAAAAGGGCTTAATTCATTTAATATAATAGGTTTTAATAAAGATAATGTTCTTATTGTTAGTAATGGGATGACTCTTGATCAAATAAATGCAAGTAATTTAAGATGCGCGATTTCTTTTGGCCCGGCACTTATAATTAACGGTAAACCTCTTGTAAAAAAAGGGGGTACATATCTAGCTCCACGAAGTGCAATAGCTCAGAAAAAAGATGGTACAGTCCTTTTATTAGTAATTGATGGCAGACAATCCTATAGCCAGGGTGCAAATTATCTTGATGTTCAAAATGTATTACTGCAATATGGAGCTTATAATGCTGCAAATCTTGATGGAGGTATGTCAACAACATTAAATTATCTTGGCAAAACAGTTAACAGACCGTCTGATATAACAGGAGAACGTGCTATACCTACTGCTTTTTTAGTCATGCCATAATTTACGGCATGCGACATAACTAAAAATGAATTTAAGCTTGGATTGTAATTTAATTTAAATAAATTAAAGAGATTAGAAATTAGTAAAAAAATTAATATTAAAAGAAAAAATAATAAATAAAAAAATAATAAATAAAAAAATGAAGCAAATAAAATCAGAATGAAAAAATTTAAAATTACTAAAACATATAAAAAATTATTAATTTTAACATGGATATATATAATTTTTGCATGTGTTATTTCAATTTCAGTAATTGCTGCCATAAATAATTCATTAAATGTTCATAGTCCAGGATTAAATAACAATTTTTCAACACAAATTAATTATAATTCAAATAAAAACAATGAATTATTATCAAAAAATGAATCACAGGATACAAATAAAGTTATAGAAAAAAAACTGACAAATATTCCTCAGGAAGCAGAAAATATATCATTTTCTTCTGACGGTAAATATTGCGTATATCTTTATAACAACGTAATTTATATCAAAGATATTGCTTCTGATAATATAATTAATAATATTTCTGATACTGTTCCTGTAACTAATTTTATTTTAATGAATGATCGCAATATTATTATTTATTTTACTTCGGGTAATTCATTTTTAAACTTATATAACTTTAATATTGATACTAATATAAAAACATTTCAAAAAAGAATAGATACACCCTTAAATTCAATTGTAAAAAATTTTGATTATTCAAATTTGCTTGCTCAGGTAATTTTTAATCTTGAAATAGTTAAAGGAAATAATATAATAAGCAGAATTTACAGAATGGATGTATTAAAAGGATTACATATCCTGGACAACATACCAGCTGCTATAAAAAATCTTATTTTGTTAAATGATACCTATACTTTATATCTGGAAGATGATAATAACAATTTATATTGTTATCCTGCTCCGATAAATGAGTTTAATGAAAGGAAAATATATTTACTTGGTTGCGATATAAATGATAATACGTATATACAATCAGCAGAAAATAAAAATGATATTTATGTATTAAAAAATAAAAAAATTAGTAAAACAATAAAATTAGATGATCACAATTACATTGAAATATACACAAATAAAATTGGAGTTTATGCAGTTTATAATAACTATATTATAAATTTGGCTGGTGATATTAATAAAAAATTAACTTTTGATAATAATTTAAAATTTATCGGCACAGGTGGAAATAAAATATATTTTAAAGATTTGAATAATAATATAATTTGGAAAAGCATGGATATTTAATTAAAACATTAAAATGTTAAAATTAAACCTGAAATTAAAAGATTAAAAATGTTCTTTAATAAAAATATTAAGATTAAAAATATTTTATTACTTAATGTGTCCATAATATTTGTTTATAATATCAATAATTTTTAGAGCAGATTTCTCATCTTATTCCCATAATTCTTTTATATAATAAAAATATGCAGATACTTATTATTGAAGATGAAAAAAAGATTGCTGATTTCCTGAGGCGCGGCTTAATTGAGGAAAGATATGCTGCTGATGTCGCCTTTGACGGAGAAGAAGCATTGTATAAATATAATATAAATGAATATGACCTTATTATTCTTGATATAATGATTCCTAAAATAGACGGGCTTACTGTATGCCAGAAAATTCGCAGCAATAATTCAAACATACCGATACTTATTCTTACAGCAAAAGACAGTATTGAAGATAAAATTAAAGGTCTTGATAGCGGTGCTGATGATTATATGACAAAACCTTTTTCTTTTTCTGAGCTATCTGCTCGAATTCGCGCTCTTCTTAGAAGGGGAAACAAAGCTGATCCTGCTATTTTAACTATTGATGATCTTGTGCTAAATCCTGCAACAAAAGTTGTTAAAAGAAAAAATAAAATAATTGATTTAACTGCAAGAGAATATTCACTTTTGGAATATTTTATGCGAAATCAGAATATTGTCTTAACCAAAACTAAAATACTGGAACATGTCTGGGATTACTCTTATGATGGGCTGTCAAATGTAATTGAAACTTATGTAAAATATTTAAGGAAAAAACTTAAAGTTGATGGTAAAGCTAAAGAGCTAATCCATACAATTAGAGGTTCCGGATATATTTTAAAGGCGGAAAAGGATGCTTAAAAAAGCAAGAATTAAACTTATTGTTTTTTATTCACTCCTATTTTTATTCATGTTTTGGGCTTTCAGTATCGGACTTTATTTCTGGGTAAATAATTCCTTTGGGGAAAAGTACATAAATCAGGTAAAAGAACAGCAGCAAATCGGGCAGCATGAAGGGGAATGGGCAGATAATGAGAAAGTGCTGTTAACTATAGCAGGTGATATAACAATGATCCAGCTGCGCAACATTCTTTTTATTTTAAATGGTGGTTTTTTTATTATTATCCCGTTACTGGCTATGATTTTAACCCAAAAAACTCTTACTCCTGTTCAAAAAATCTATGATCAGCAAAAACAATTTGTATCGGATGTCTCACATGAACTTAGAACCCCACTTTCAATAATGAGTGGTGAAATGGAGATAGCTTTAAAGAAAAATCGCACAACAGATGAATATATAAATGTAATAAAAAGCAGTAAACAGGAAATTAACAGTTTGACAAATCTGGTGGAAAACTTATTATTTTTAACAAGAATAGATCAGACTAAAAATTTTTTACAAACCGAAAAAGTTGATTTAACTGATGTTATAAATAATGTTATATCTATTTTGCAGGAAAAATATAAAAGTAAAAAAATTAAACTGAAATTTAAGCCCCCTGACGAAAGTATCACCATAAACGGTCAAACTTCCATGCTAAGACAATTATTTTTTAATATTACAGATAATGCAATTACTTATACCCAGGAAAACGGAAAAATTGATATTATGTTATCCTCTAATATTAATAATATTATATTTAAAGTTACAGATACAGGTATCGGGATTGCCCCTCAGGATCAGGAAAAAATTTTTGAGCGGTTTTATCGTGCTGATTTATCACGTTCACAAGCAAAAGGTTATGGTTTAGGTTTATCAATTTGTCAGTCAATCATAAACCTGTACAAGGGCAGTATTAATGTTTCTTCTCACTTAGGTAAAGGGACCTCTGTGACAGTTTACTTGCCTAAATCTAATAAAAATTAATAGTAATAAAAATTCATATAATTTTTATCTTTTTTTCACGTTCTTACCATCTTTGAACTTGTATAATTAATTTATATTATTATGAAAGGTGGTGGAATAATTAGAGATGTTAAAAAATAAAATAAAAAAGGCAAGTGTTATTGTTGCTCTTTCAATTTTACTTGCAGGTGGTTTGGGATTTGGAATATTTAAGATGGTTACACCTTTACCTGTTTTTGGTGACACACCAACAACTCAAGCTGTAACTCAACAAAATACAACTCAAGCTGATAATAATGCTAAAGAAAATGCAACTGAAGCAAGCAATGAAAGCATAAGCAGTAAAGCTGCTGATACTGATAATGTTCAGGATGTAAATAAGCAGGATAATGCTCAAGAAGCTAATGGTGCAGCAGAAGCTAATGAATCAGCTAACGAAGCTAATGAAGCAGCCAATGAACCTGCAAGTGAAAAAGCACAAGAAGCAAATTTACCTGGCGGCGGTCATCAGGATCAGGATAATGTAAATGTTGACCATCAGTTTGAAGGAATAGAATAATTAAAGATAATATAATGAGTTAATTATAATAAATAGAGAGGGAAACTAAAATATTACCCTCTCTATTTATTATAATTAGAGTAAACACTTGAAAGAGCAGTTATATACGGTAATCCCAATACCCCTCTCTATTTATTATAAATAGATACCCACGCACTGAAGTGCGTGGTACTTATATTAAAATTCAAGCTTCGCTTGACCTAAATCCTGGCTTTGCTGCCACTTCACGTAATTAATTATTTCTTTTTCATTTATTCCTACTGTTGAA
>JAMDEN010000103.1 GCA_023487035.1 Actinomycetota bacterium | reverse complement strand
AGTAGCCATTAATAGGTTTCTTGTTTTATTATTCTTCATCCAGGTTAAAACTTTGTTGGCTAATTTTGCTTTTAATAAATTCTTCTATAATATCAACAAATTTTTTAGCTTCTGATAAATTATTTTCTATTTGGATTCTCAAATACACTATGGAATTTTTGCAGCATTAGCTATTAAATTTATTTTACTATTGAGGAGAGAGACTAATTGAAAATTGATGTTAAAGATGAACCACTACAATCGATTCTAAGCCACTGAAATTTATTATGAAATGTATAGCAAATTTTACAATGGAAAGTGAGGTAAGTTATGAATTAGAATATATTATTTTTTTAAATTAAGTAGGGTATTTTTCAATTGAAATATGGGGGAATTTTCGATTGAAAAAAACATTTGCAAAGAAATTTCCTGTTTATGGTGCAGCAAGGATAGCAAATGAACTTGGTGATCATATGAATCTGCAGTGAAATCTGTTATATTTTTAATATCAGTTCCGTCAATGTTTATTGTGCCAAATTTTTACTTTGAGCAATCTATTTATATACCGAATTCTCCAGCCCATAGCTTTTCTAAGAATAATCTCCAAGGGATTATTTTAATTTCTCCTATTTCTCTGGGATATTTTTCCTGACTAACAATTATTAAGTTTTTTACTTTACCATCTTCCTGCAATGCTTTAAGACTCTTGAGGTCAATATCATAAACCATTCTACCTGATTTTATTTCTAAAGCCACATCCTTATCACCAAGAATAAAATCAACTTCATAGCCCGTACTAGTTCGCCAATAAGTTATATCAAGCTCAGGATTTTTATAGGATTTATATGCCTGCAATTCCATCAAAATTAAATGCTCAAAAGACTTTCCAAATTCAGGAGTTCCTTCTTTGGGTTGCCTTTTAGCAAGATAATTACTTAATCCAACATCAAATAAATAAAATTTTTCTGCTTGCAATAATCGGCGTGTCTTTGAGGCCTTCCATGAACTCACTCTAAAACCTAACATTGTAGCTTCAAGAATATCAAAGTATGACCTCACAATTTTGCTACTTACACCAGTTTCTCTAGCAACATTACTATAATTAAGTAATTCACCAGATGTTAATGCTGCAACTCTTAAAAATTCACTAAACTGTGGTATTCTTTGAATTTGAGCTTCCTGAGCTATTTCCTCCTTTAAATAATCTGCAACGTAAGATCTAATTAAATCAATTGGTTTAGGGGATAGAAAATGTGGCGGCAGCATTCCTGAAACCATTACTTTTTCTAAATCAATATCTCCAACCTCAATGAATGAAAATGGCATAAGTTGATACCTTAACGCTCTACCTGCTAAAAGATTAACATGGCTTCTACGCAATTTTCTTGCACTAGAACCAGTTAATAAAAAAGTTATTTGCTTATTTTCGATCATCCAATGAATTTCATCTAATAGCATTGGCACTTTTTGTATCTCATCTATAACGATTAATTTTTTGGTGTTTTGGAATCTTTCTCTAAGTAAAGATGGTCTTGAAGCATATTCAGCAAAAACATCCGTTTGTAGTAGGTCTATAAATATAATATCTTCAGGTTTAAAATTATGATTAATCCAGTATGTTTTTCCAGTTCTTCTTGCTCCCCAGAGAAAAGAAGAATATCTTGTATCAATATTTAAAATTCTTTTAATATATTGCCCCATGAGGTAATTATATCTAGATAATTTTACCTTGTAAAGGTAAATATTATTATATTGGTAGACTAATTTATTTTATGGTTAGACTAGGAGTATATATTATGTGAAATTATATAAAAGCTAAACTAACTTTTTTAGGATTTACAGTCCCACCCAAAGCACCGACACACTAGTTTTGAAATTCAAAAGCTGGTAATTTTTTCAAGTCATCAATATTTACTGGAAGACCTATAATTTCAGCACCTCTTGCACCATTTTTTTCAACTCTATTTTTCATTAACTTACACGCAGCTGGTGAAACATCAATACCTATCCATTTTCTTTGAAGTTTTTGAGCAACTGCAATTGTTGTACCACAACCACAAAAAGGATCCAGGACTAAATCATTTTTATTTGAAGAAGCCTTTATTATTTTTACCTTCTCTAATTTCCATATTATTGCATTTTCTTAAAAAATCATTTTCTTTTATAAAATATAAAGCACGAAGTGAATTAGCTTGATACAAATTTAGGGCAATATGATTTATTTGAAAGATGAGTTATATATAGATTTCGATTATAAATCTATAGTATTTATTTATTTAAAATTTTGAGTATTCCTTAGGCATTTCTACAATTAATTTTCCTGAAGCATCATATATTTTTTCTGAAAAAGAATGTCCTATAAAATTATTAAACTGTAAGTTTATAACATTAAATTTTTGTCTTTTTCTATCAAAGCAAGCACTTTTTAAATTTTTAATTGGTTTTAAATTAACAATTCCATACTCATAAGGAGGTGTAATTAAAAATGGGTTTATATTGAATAAATCCTTAATTGTTCTCAATACTGGAGCAAAGTCATTATCGCCAGACACTAAAAAACATTTATCATACTTTTTTAAATAAGCATCTTTTAAGAGAAAAAGAGAAATATTTACATCTGTTTGTTTTTCTTCTCTTACATCAAAATATTTATTACCTTTAAAATTACAATCTTGAACTCTACATAATTTTTTCTTTTTACTAAAATAGCCTTTTACTATTTTTATCCCTTGAGATTCTAATGCTGTAATATATTTGTTATGTCTTTGGACAGAATCTAAACCAAAATCCTGTGTTATTGCTGTAAAGAAATAAATATCTGATATTTCTTCAAAAGGTTTTAATAAAGAAATAAAAAGACTTCTATAGTTTAACCATTTGTAACATATTCCGGTCTTTTTTTGGTATTCATTTATACGGTGATAAATATTAAAACCGTCAATGTAAAAACTAACTTTTGATTTTTCCATAATGTTATAATAAAAATACCCCTGGCCGTAACATCGTTACCCAGGGGGTCCTACGATTCATCATCATAGGGATGCATTATTATTATATAAAATTAATATAAATTTTGTCAACGCTATTATGGCTGGTTTATAGAGCTTAGAGGACTAATAATTTAATACTAAATTTTTATTTTATGAAATATTAAACAATTTTTATCCACTAGAAATTTTATATAAAGGGTAGTTGGCATTATATATAGTTTTATAATCTAGTTTTTATTCTTCTATAAGATATTTAATAGCTATTATTACCTATACCCAAAATATAATTAATTCATTAATTTATAAAGTTTTACTTTTATATTTAAAGTTTCTGGCTGGGGAGGAAGGATTCGGTCTTTCGTCTCGCTTTTCAAGCTCGCTGCAGAGCCGCGGACTCCTTCGGCTGTCGCCTTCAGTCCGTCCTTTCGAATCCTTTGTTTAAATATGACACTGGCATATTTAAACCCATTATAAAGTTTTACTTTTATATTTAAAGTTTCTGGCTGGGGAGGAAGGATTCGAACCTTCGCAGTGACGGGACCAAAACCCGTTGCCTTACCGCTTGGCGACTCCCCAATTTACTAATACAGCTAATAAATTTTATATCAGAATTTTTTAAAATTCAATTAATTGATATATCTATTATATTTTATATAGATCTTTAAATGAAGCAACGAATGTGCTTTTCTTTAGATTTTTAAATGAAGTAACAGGTTAATAAAATTTAACTGTACAAATCAAAATCTAAATTATAACTAAAACATTTTAACTGAAACAGGAGTTTGCTTTTAAATCATAAATTTAAAAAAACAGTTCGCATTTAATTTGTAAACAAAAAATTTTATGATAGAGCTTGACATATTGCAATATATCGTTATATATTTCACAAATTGAAAAGTAATATAAGACTGCCGATCTATTGTGTATACCAATTCCGCCACATCTCCACCACTTATATCTTATCGTAAATTAATATTATATAATAGTACTAAATTATACTAATGTTTAATTAATTAAAAATTAAATAACAATATTTTATATCTCAATTTTTTACTTTACGCTGTTATAGCTTTGAATTTTAAACTGATAAAGAGGTTTAAGTAATCTTCAAGACTTAATTCTTCAGGTCTAATATCCTTATTAAAAACCAACTTTTTTAAATCTGCCAAGAGTTCTTCCTGATTATTTTTATAATAATCACTACTAAACATTAAAGAGTTGATAAGTTTTTTTCTTCTATGAGAAAAACAATCTTCAACAAACTTAAAAAAATCATTTGTAAAATTTGACATAAAACTCTCAAACTCATCACTGCCATTATATGAAATATTTGCTAAGAGATTATAGTTATCTTTAATTTTATCAATAATTTCCTGAGGTAATAAATTTTCTTTTCTTCTTAAATGGATCGTAGCTGAATCCACAAAAGGTTTTGGATAAAAACAAACCCTTGATATGGGAAAACTTTTTATAAACTGCGCATAGTAATTTAACTTTACTGTAAAAGCATTATAATTTTTATCTCCTGGTTTTGCCAGTATCCTATCTGCTATATCTTTTTGAATTGTTATAAAAAAATCATTAATTTTCTTAGTTTGACTTAAAATTTTTAAAATTAACGGAGCAGCAATCTTATAAGGAAGGTTGGATACAAACTTGCTTATGCTATATTTTTTACAAATTTCATCATAATCAAGTTTCATAGCATCTTTGGTAATTAAAATTATTTTTCTGCTTAACTTTGTTTTAAAAATCTCTTTAAATGCACCGGCAATATTTCTATCCAGCTCAACACAAATTATCTTTTTAACATTGGGCATTAAAATTTCAGTTAAGCTTCCAATTCCTGAACCAACTTCAAGAATTATTTCATCATTTTTTAGATCAGCAAAATTAACAATTTTTTTTAATACGTTTGTATCAATTAAAAAATTCTGACCATAAGTTTTTTTTAAATGCAAATCATATTGTTTTAAAATCTGCATAGTTTGAGTTGGTGTACTTATATAATTGGTTGCCGTACCTATATAATTTTTATTTATACTTGTTTTACTGCTCATGTGTTTTACTGTTTATTTATTATTTTAATTTTTTCATTTTTATTTTATTTTTTTATTTCTATCTTATTTTTTTATTTCTATCTTTTATTTATTAGTTTCTTTAAATTTATTTATATTATTATATTTATTAATCTATCTCTTATTTTCTTATTTTGCAGCTGCTGTTTAATACTTCAAGCAGTAATTCACAACCAGTTTATTTAAATCATAATCAGTTTTTTTAAATATTTTAAATCGCAAAACTTTTTGTGAATAGTTAAAAATCTTTCAATTTATAAATTTACAATTTATAATAATATTATAAGAACTATAATAAATTAAAAAAGTTAATTGCGTTTTGTGATGTAATATTTGCAACCTCTTCAACACTTATTTTTTTAATTTGTGCTATTTCCCGGGCAATATATTTTACATATGCAGGATAATTTTCATGACCTCTATAAGGTTGTGGTGCAAGAAATGGTGCATCAGTTTCTATAAATATTTTTTCAAGCGGAATAATTTTTGCTGCTTCTTTTGTCATTTTTGCATTTTTAAAAGTAATAACACCGGTAAAAGATATATAAAGACCTATTCCTATACATTTTAATGCAAAATCTGCATCTCCCGAAAAACAATGCATTACTGCTTTAAAATTTTTAAGCCCGGTATAATTTTTTAAAACATTTATTGTTTCCTTATGTGCCTCTCTATCATGAATTGCAATTGGAATACCATGCTTTATTGCAAGTTCAATATGAGAAATAAAAGTTTTCTCCTGGTCTTTTTTTGATACTGTATTCTGGTAAAAATCAAAACCTGCTTCGCCTACTGCAACTATTTTTTTATTATTTTTAATTAACTTATCTAAGGATTCTTCTTCTTTTCTTGTAAATTTATCAGCATAATGAGGATGCACTCCAACAGTGGCAAAAACACTTTTAAATTTTTTTGCAAATTCAACTGATTTTAAGCTGCCTTCTACACTTGAACCAACATTAATTATATATTTTACATTTTCATTTTCTGCTTCCTTAACTATAATCTCAGGAGTTTTTTTCTCAATCATGTCAAGATGAGCATGAGTGTCAATTAAATAAATTTCATTAGTCTCTTGAGTTTGCATCTAAAATACCTTTTTTGTTTTACTTTATTTCACTTTCAATTTTGTCTTTTGATTTGGCTCTTGATCTGGCTTTTTTTGTTTTCTTGTCCATACCTTTGCCCTTTCCTTTATTTCTTATATTTCTTATTTTTATTCTTAATTAGTTCCTGGTGAATAACTCAATTTTTAATGAATTATCTGTTTAAATTAAGCTTAAAATTTTCTAAATTAGGCATATTTAATTTATTACTCACCAGAAACTAATTATTATTTTTCATTATTGTCATTTTTTCATTATTAACTATTACTATTTATTGCTGTTTTTTTCATTATTACTGTTCTTATCATTTTCTTTATATTATTTCTTTATTATTTCATTGTTAGCTTACTTTTTATTATAATTTTTATTACAATTTTCTAACTTTAACTTTCATTCTTTGATTCTGGGAAATAATATTTCTCTTTTTCCTAGTTTTGTTTCACCCTTAAAACTTCCCCATACCCCATCTTCATATAAATTAAATTCATTAATATCTTTATTTATCCCAATCTGAGAAAATATCTTTTCACAGGTTTTTGGGATTACAGGAATTAATAATAATGCTGAAAGCCTTAATGATTCGATTAATGTATATAAAATTTCATCCAGTTTTTTAACATCATTTTCCTGGCTGCTTTTTGCAACATTCCATGGCTGGCTATCTTCAATAAATTTATTTGCCATATTAATTAATTCCCATATTTTGGATAGGTACTCATTAAATCTGAATTCTTCTACACAATTTATTGCAAAATCTCTTACTTCATCCCACTTTTTTCTAAAATTATCATTTGAAAAGTTATTAGAGGGAATTATTCCATTTCTATATTTTTCAATCATCACCATTGTTCTGGATAATAAATTCCCTATATCATTGCTTAAGTCATTATTAAATCTTCTTATCATTAATTCATGAGTAAAAGAACCATCCTGACCAAATGATATTTCTCTCATAAGAAAATACCTTATTGGTTCAACCCCATAATTTTTTTCAAGTTCATCCGGATCAAGGGTAATACCTTTTGATTTGGATAATTTTTCCTCCCCAAGCATTACCCACCCATGCACAACAACCTGCTTTGGTAATTCAACTCCCAACGACATTAATATTGCCGGCCATATTATTGCATGAAATTTTAATATATCTTTTCCTATATGATGCTGATCAGCAGGCCAGTACTTCCTGAATTTTGTATCATCCTCAAGAGAATATCCAAGAGCAGAAATATAGTTTATTAACGCATCAACCCATACATAACAAACATGATTATCATCAAAAGGAATTGGCACACCCCATTTTACTGTTGTTCTTGAAATACTGATATCTTTAAGTCCCTGATTAATTATGCCTAAAACCTCATTTTTTCTTGTTTCAGGAAAGATAAAATCAGGATTATCGTTTATATGTTTTAAAATTGCGTCCTGATATTTTGAAAGTTTAAAAAAATAATTTTCCTCCTTCAGATATTCAACCTCTCTTCCACATTCAGGACACTTGCCATCAACAAGCTGAGCATCAGTAAAAAAAGTTTCATCAGGAGTACAATACCAGCCCTCATAATAACCTTTATATAAATCCCCGTTTTCTTTTAATTGCATTAATATATTTTGAACTACTTTTTCATGTTTTGAGTTTGTCGTTCTTATAAATGAATTATTGCTTATTTCATAAAGTTTAAGAAGCCTTTTCATATCCTGCGCCATTAAATCCACGTAATTTTGAGGAGTCATATTTTTAGACTGAGCGCTTTTTGCAATTTTTTGACCATGCTCATCTGTTCCTGTTAGAAAAAAAACATCTTTGCCTGCAAGCCTGTTAAATCTTGCCAGCACATCAGCTAAAATTGCCTCATAAAAAAACCCAAGATGAAGTTTACTATTCATGTAAGGTATTGCTGTTGTTATATAAAACTTTTCTTTTTTTTTATTCATATTTTCCCTCATCATTTATATTTTCTCCCGAAATTTTTCAAGATTTTAAATTTAATTTTTTTAAACTATATGTTCCTTAAATTCATTCTTAATTTAGCAAAAAAGAACTATAACATAAAAGCTGATTTATTTTAAAATTTATTTAATTTTATAAAAATATTATATAAATCGTGCCTGTTAATTTTATATTTATTCATGATTATTTTAAATATATCTTTTTTATTTAAACCCTGCTTTATTAAAGAAGATAATTCATTCTTAATTACCGATTCATCAAATTCTTCAGTTTTTTTTATATTTAACCCGCAAACACAAAGAACTATTTCTCCTTTTATCTTTGAACCTTTTCGGGATCTTTCTTTTAATATTTGAATTACTTCACTTATTGAGCCTCTAATACATTCTTCATATATCTTAGTAAGTTCTCTCGCCAGACAAATTTGTCTTTCCCCAAATACTTCTTTTAAAATCTCCAGTAATTCTTCAATTCGATTTGGAGATTCATAAAAAATCATTGTATAGGGAAAAGTTTTTAATTCTTCCAGTTTTTTCTTAATTTTTATACCTGTCTTTGGTAAAAAACCAATAAATAAAAAATTATCCACAGGAAGACCTGACAAAACAAGAGCAGAAAGGGCTGCATTTGGTCCAGGAATTACCGTTAAATTAATACCCTTTTCCTGGCAAATTTTCACAATCTTAAAGCCTGGATCTGAGATAAGAGGCATTCCCGATTCTGAAACCATTGCAATATTTAAACCGCTTTCAAGTTTTTTTATTATCTCATTAACTTTCTTTTCTTCAGTATTATCATGATAGCTTTCAACTTTAGCACTTTTGATTTCATATCTGAAAAGAAGTTTTTTTGTTGTTCTTGTATCTTCAGAAATAATCAGATCAGCTTTTTTTAAAGTTTCAATCAATCTGAAGCTTGCGTCATTTAAATTTCCTATAGGGGTTCCACAAATATATAATGTTCCCGAATTTGTTGTCTCTGAATTATTTTTCACTTTTTATCCGACATAATTTTAAATATTCCAGCCAGCCGGATGTTACTTTAGCTGACTGGATTAAGCATGCTTTAATTAAATTTTTAATATCCTGATAAATTTTAATAAAAATTATATAATTACGATTATTTTATTAAAAATTTCTGTTTTTATTATTTTTATTACTTTACTAGTATAAATTTAGCTTTATCTGCGCCACAAATATATAATGTTCCCA
>JAMDEN010000030.1 GCA_023487035.1 Actinomycetota bacterium | reverse complement strand
CAGTCCTGCAACTTTTGCGCTTGCTGCATTTGTAGCATCCCATCTTCCCCCCATTCCTGCTTCTAAAATCATTACATCAAGCCTTTCACTTAAAGCAGTATAAAACATCATTGCTGTAAGAATTTCAAATTGGGTCATTTCTCCATCATAATTCATTTCATTTACTTTATTAATTAATGGTAATATATCTTCAAATACCTTTGTAAATTTATCCTCTGAAATATCATGACCATTTACTGAAATTCTTTCTGTATATGAATAAATATGAGGAGAGATATAATAACCGGCTTTAAAACCATGACTGTTTAATATAGCTGCAGTAATTTTTGTTACAGAAGTTTTGCCGTTTGTTCCAACAACATGAATAAAATTAATCTTTTTTTCAGGATTATCAAGAAGATTTAAAATTTTATTAATCCTTAAAAGATTTGGTTTTATCCCGAAAATTAATGTGTCATCTATATATTTACAAACTTCTTTATAATTCAAATCAATGCCAGCCTAAAAAATTATTTCTTAATTTCCTTAAGTAATTTTAATTCATTTTCTAAAGATAATATTGTATCATTGTATTCTAAAACTTTGTTTTTTTCCTTTTCAATAATTTCTTTTGGAGCTTTTAAAATAAATTGAGGATTTGATATTTTCTTTTCAGATTTATCACGCTGTTCACTTATTTTTCTTATTTCATCCTCAATTCTTTTTATCTCAAGTTCCATATTTACTGATTGAGAAGTATCTATATAAATTTCTAAATCTTTTACTGTTGTTTTTATTAAAGAGTTTATTGATGATGGTATATCATAATTTATTTTATCAGATTTACATAATAATTTTATATAATCCTCATTTTCGACAATTAATTCTTTTAGAATCGTGCTTTCTTTCCTAATCACAAAATAAATTTTAATTTTAATTGAAGGATTTATTTTATGTTCAGATCTTATTTTTCTTATCTCACTTATTATTAAAAAAAGAATATTAATCTGATCATTTTCTTTTTTAGATAAATAATTTTTTTTAAGAGCTATAGGAAAATTTTCAACCATAATGCTTTCACCTGAATGTGGTATATTTTGCCATACTTCTTCAGTTAAAAAAGGCGTTATCGGATGAAGTAATTTTAAATAATTTTCAAGCACATAATGAAGTATGAATGCAGCAGTTTTTTTATCCCTCGTATTCTGGCTGTAAACTTTTTTCTTTGAAATTTCTATATACCAGTCACAAAATTCACTCCAGAAAAAGTTATAAGCAAGCTTAGCTGCAAAAGCAAAATTAAATTTATTAATATATTTTTCAAAACCTTTTATTGTTAAATTTAATCTTTCAAGAATCCATTTATCCCAAATATCCAAAGTTAAATCTTTTAATTTTATATTTTTAATTTCTTCCTCAAAACCTGATAAACCTGAAATAACAAATTTTGATGCATTCCAAATCTTATTTGCAAAATTTCTTGATCCTTCTATTTTTTCCTCACCCAAAAGAAGATTCCTTCCGGGTGTTGTAAGCGAAGCTAATGTGAATCTTAAGACGTCACAGCCATATTTATCAATAAGCTCAACCGGATCAACAACATTACCTTTTGACTTGCTCATTTTTTGACCTTTTGCATCATTAACAAGAGGATTTATAAATACTTCCTTAAAAGGAATATCCTTCATAAAATAAAGACTCATCATTATCATCCTTGCTACCCAGAAAAAGATAATATCATGAGCTGTAATAAGCAAGTTTGTCGGGAAAAAATAATGAAGCTCTTGTGTATCATCAGGCCAGCCAAGCGATGCAAATGGCCACATATCTGAACTAAACCAGGTATCTAAAACATCATTATCCTGGATTAAATTTGAAGAATTGCATTTAGAGCATCTTAACGGCTGCTCTTCAGAAACTATCATCTCATTACAATCTTTGCAATACCATACAGGAATCCTATGGCCCCACCATAATTGTCTTGATATACACCAGTTTTTGATATTTTCCATCCAGTTAAAATAAAGTTTTTCCCATTTTTTTGGAATAAATTTTATTTTTCCAGTTTTAACAGCATCTATAGCAGGAATTGCAAGTTTCTTCATTGAAACAAACCATTGCATGGAAACTCGTGGCTCTATTATAGTTGAACATCTTGAACAAAAACCTACTGAAGATGTATGCTCTTTTTTACCGACTAAATAACCTTTTTCCTTCAGTTCAATTAATATCTTTTCTCTTGCTTCAAATCTATCCAGGCCTTCAAATTTACCAGCATTACTGTTTAAGGTTGCATCCTCATTCATTATGTTAATTTGAGTAAGATTATGCCTCTTACCTATTTCAAAATCATTCGGGTCATGAGATGGAGTAACTTTAACCGCACCAGTACCAAACTTCATATCAACATAATCATCTTCAATAACCGGTATTTTTCTTTGAGCTAAAGGAAGAAAAACAAATCTATTAACTAAATTCTTATATCTTTTATCTTTTGGATTAACCGCAACTGCAGTATCTCCAAGCATTGTTTCAGGTCTTGTGGTTGAAACTACAATAAAATCTTTTTCACCAGGCAATCCTGTTTTTTCATCTATAAGCGGATATTTTATATCCCACATAAAGCCATGCTTATTATGATGTTCAACTTCAATATCTGAGACTGCTGTTTGACATCTTGGACACCAGTTAATAATATAATTACCTTTATAAATTAATCCATCATTATAAAGAGTGACAAATTCTTTATTTACAGCTTTTACATATTTATCATCAAAAGTAAACCTTTCTCTATCCCAATCACAACTGCATCCTAATATTTTAAGCTGTGAAATAATCCTGCTTCCATATTTTTCCTTCCATTCCCATACTTTCTCAACAAATTTTTCTCTTCCGAGGTTATGTCGCGAAATACCCTGTTTTGCAAGTTCTCTTTCTACAACATTTTGTGTAGCTATTCCTGCATGATCTGTTCCAGGAATCCAAGCACAATTATAACCCTTCATCCTCTTATACCTGACAACAATGTCTTGAAGAGTATTATTTAATGCATGCCCCATATGAAGAAATCCTGTAACATTAGGAGGTGGTATTACAATGGAAAATGGCGGTTTTGGAAGACCTGTAATTCCATGAAAATACTTCTTCTCCATCCAAAAGTTGTAAATATTTTTTTCAAATGCCTGAGGATTATATTTATTACCTGAAATTTCTTTAAACATTCTATGAATTTACTTGCTTTGGTTTATTTTTAGTTTATTTAATTATAATTTTTATAATCTTATAAAATTATAATTTTTTTTAATAATTTAACTTTTTAAGCGTTAAGCGAGCTTTTCATTATTATTGATAAATTCTTCTGATTCTGCTTGCCCCTCTTGGGATACATTTCCAATTTTATTTAAAATAATTTCTCTGGTTATTACTAATTTTTTTATATCCTGTCTTGAAGGAATTTCATACATTATGTCAAGCATAACTTCTTCCAGTATGGATCTTAAACCTCTTGCCCCTGTACCCCTTTTTAAAGCAAGGTTTGCAATAGTTCTAATAGAATCTTCAGTAAATATAAGCTCTACATTATCAAGTGCAAATAATTTTTTATATTGTTTTATAAGCGAATTTTTTGGAATTGTAAGTATTTTAACAAGATCATTTTCAGTTAAACTTTTTAAAGTTGTAATAACAGGAAGTCTGCCTACAAATTCAGGAATAAGGCCGAATTTAAGCAAATCTTCAGGCATAACCTGAGGTAAGAGCATATCAGCTCTTTCATTTTTCTTTGGTAATTTATCAGAAATAAATCCGACACTTCTCTTATTAATTCTTCTTTCAATTATATCTTCAAGACCTCCAAAAGCACCGCCACAAATAAATAAAATATTTGTAGTATCTATTTGTATAAATTCCTGATGAGGATGTTTTCTTCCGCCTTGAGGTGGAACATTTGCTTCTGTACCTTCCAATATTTTCAGTAATGCCTGCTGAACACCTTCGCCTGAAACATCTCTTGTTATTGAAGGATTTTCTGATTTTCTTGAAATTTTATCAATCTCATCTATATATACAATCCCTGATTCAGCTCTTTTTATATCAAAATCAGCAGCTTGAATTAGCTTTAGCAGAATATTCTCAACATCTTCACCAACATATCCTGCCTCCGTTAATGTAGTTGCATCTGCAATGCAAAATGGAACATCCAGTATTCTTGCCAAAGTTTGTGCAAGTAAAGTTTTCCCGCAACCAGTAGGACCAACTAAAAGAATATTACTTTTTTGTATTTCTATATCATCTTTTTTAAGCTTTCCTTCGTATTTTATTCTTTTGTAATGGTTATAAACTGCAACAGATAAAACTTTTTTTGCCTTTTCCTGCCCGATTACATATTCATTTAAAATTGAATAAATCTCATCAGGTTTAGGTAAGTCATTAAAGTCAGCATTTTGTTCTTGTTTTGTTTCTTCATCAATAATATCATTGCAAAGCTCTACACATTCATCACAAATATATATGCCTGGACCTGCTATTAATTTTTTTACTTGTTTCTGAGACTTACCACAAAATGAGCATTTTAAAATATCATTTCTTGCATCTTGCTCGTCCGTCAAACTTATCAACACCTTTCAATATTTTTTAAAATTTTTAAAATTATTTAAATTTTACTTTTTATAAATTATCTCATCAACTATACCGTATGCTTTTGCTTCTTCTGCAGTTAAAATAAAATCTCTTTCAGTATCCTTTGCTATTTTCTTTATATCCTGCCCTGTGTGATTTGCAATAATTTTATTTAAAGCATCCTTTATTCTTATCATTTCTTTTGTATGAATCTCAATATCAATAGTTGTTCCTTCAATTCCGCCGGAAGGCTGATGGAGAAGTACTCTTGCATTTGGCAAAATAAATCTTTTGCCTTTTTCTCCTGCAAGCAATAAAACAGCAGCAGCGCTTGCTGCTTGCCCTATACATATCGTTGATACCTTTGATTTTATAAACTGCATTGTATCATAAATTGCAAGAGCAGCTGTTACTACTCCACCTGGGCTATTAATATAAATCTGAATATCCTTTTCAGGATCTTCAGCCTCAAGATGAATAAGCTGTGCCATTACAACATTTGCTATATTATCATCAATTGCTGTTCCTAAAAATATGATCCTTTCTTTTAATAATCTTGAGTATATATCAAAAGATCTTTCTCCTCTATTGGTTTGTTCGATAACCATCGGGATTAAATATTCGTTATTTATTGGTTTCATTTTTATCACCATCAAAAATTAATTTTAAAATTTAAAAGAAACAATATTTAAATTTTAATTTATAATATAATATTTTATTTTATTATTAATTGTTTCCGTAATAAAATTTCGTAATAAAATTATTTATTTTCATCTTTACTTTCATCTTCAATTTTTTCATTAGCAGCTAATTTTTCCTTAGAAGATTTTTTAGATGATTTTTTAGTATTTTTGGAAACATTTTCTTTATTTTTTTCAACTTCACTTTCATCTTTTTCAAGCTTCTTTAAATCTTCTTGAGTTAATTCCTTAACTTTAGCATTATCAATTAAAAAGTTTACAAGTTTTTTTCTTCTTACAGAAGCAATTATATTTTTTCCACCTGAAGGAGAATTTAAATAATCCTGAACTTTCTTTTTATCTTCTTCTTTCTTTGCAGATTTTATAAGGTTTTCCTTTTCCAATAAAATTTCTTCCTCAGTTGGTTCAATTTTATCTTTAAGCTCTTTTTCAAGCGTATTAAAAATTAGATATTCTTTTACATTAAAAATAGCTTTATTTCTAAAATCTTCATTTATCTTATCTTCATTTATCCTAAAATACTCTAAATACTGCTCCTTTGTGAGATTTTGTTCATTTAGTCTGCGTTCAAAATCATCTTTAAGTTCTTTAATCTCGTTATCTATCATAATCTGAGGAATATCAATACTGGAATTTTCTACAAGATAATTTACGATATCTGAAAAAATCTTATTTCGTCTGAAATCTTTTTTCTGTACTTCAAGATTTTCTTTAATAAATTTTCTTAAATCTTCAATAGTTTCAAAATCACCTATATCTTTAAGAAATTCACTATCAAGGCCTGGAAGAGTTTTTCTTTTAGCTTCCTTAATTTTTATTTTAAATTCGGCTTTCTTTCCTGCTATATCTTTATTTTCCAATTCTTGTGGCATTTCAACACTTATTAATTTTTCTTCGCCTTTCTTCATGCCAATTAAAGCGTCTTCAATTTCTTTATATAATGTGCAAGAGCCTACTTCAAGAACATAATCATTTGAACTTCCACCTTCAAATTCTTTTTCATCAATCTTACCTGTAAAATCAATTGTTACAATATCCATATTTTTTATTGAATCATTTTCACCAAGTGGCTCAAGTGCAGCAAATCTATTTCTTAAATTTTCAACCTGTTTATCAACCTCTTCTTCAGTAACTTCAACTGGAAAACCTTCTGCTTGAACTCCGATATAATCCGGTAAAGTAGCATCGGGCTCAATTTCTACAGTTATATTGAAATTTACAGGTTTATCTTGATTTAATTCGCCATCAAGATCAACTTTAGGATAATCAACAGGTTTTAAATTTGAACTTTCAATTATATCAGAATAAAGCTCAGAAATTGCAATATTTGCAGCTTCTGTAAGAACATAATCTTTCCCGTAATTAATATCTATTATCTGATAAGGGACTTTCCCTTTTCTAAATCCGGGTATTTTTGCTTTTTCAGATATATTTTTATAAGCAGTGTTTATAGATTTATTAAAATATCCGCTGGATATTTCAACATTTAATTTTACTTTATTTTTATCGATTTTTTCCTGACTTTTAATGCTATAACTCAATTTAAAGAGCCTCCTTAAATTATTTAAATTTTATTTAAAAATTATTAAAATTAATTATTTCCGGTTATTTATTTCTGGTTATTTAAAACTAATAAAAATTTTTTATCATATAATCAAATAGTATCATATAGCATTGTCTTAAATAATATTACCTATATCCTTATTCTTATTTTTATTTTGCAGTAATTTTACCCCTTTATATACACAAATTTACTTTGAATGCAATATAAAACCATAAAATAAGCAATTAATTATAAATAAATTTATTTAAAATTACAAACAAAGTTTTTTAATGAAGTTTTTTGAAAGAAAAACAACAAAATTCTTAATTATGTTTATTCCATTAGCAACAAGATAACTTAACAGGTTTTATGTATATTTATGTATATCTTTATATAGTTACTGATAATGGCATGGTGAATGCACTTGTTTTATACATCAACTATTCAAATTAAGTACACTTTTGATTGTAAAAAACAGATAAAAATATTCCAAGTCCCATTTTTCACTTAAAGGCTCACATTGTAAACTATCGGGATTCATTTGCTGGTAAAGAAAAACTCTGCCGTTTAAGAATGAAAATATAAACAGGATTACTTAAATTTCTTACTTAAACTTGCTAAGAGAAGGCGATAGAGAAATTTACAGCCAGGGCTCCAAACGACACAGCTCCTCAATTTTATCAAAATCATTATCATAACTATAAATTTCCTTTATTTGACGTTTTTGCATATGAGCAAAAATCAAAGCATCCTCAAAGTCAATATTTTTAGAAGCATAAATATCCAAAGCCTGGATATAGAGACGTTTCTGTGCCATCTTTAGTCCATTAAGATTAATAATTGGCAACAACAGGGAATATATTTCATTTCGGGGTAAATTATATAAGGTTGTAGAGGAAAGAACATAAACTACTTCGGCAATGACTGCTTCACATGTTGTCAGCTCAATTTCACCTCTTTTTACTTTTTGGAACAACTCATAACATTTTTCTGCTTTTTCAGGATCATCACATGTCAGGTAGCGAAGAATCATATTTGTATCTAAAAACTTCATTTTTCCATTTCTTCCATAACTTTTTTTACGTGTTCTTTGATTGCTGTTTGCTTAAGCTTTTTGAAATCCTCCGGCTTATTTAAAGGTTTGACAACACCATAGACAGTTTCCAGGTTATATTTTGCAGGAGCTAATCGCACATTATCCCCATCAATCCTGAAAGCAACCTTATCCTTTGCCTTAAATCCTAAAAGACGTCTTATTTCAACTGGTATCGTGACCTGGCCTTTTTTGGTTATAGTGGTTAAAATCTCTTTCATTTTTTTGCTTCTTTCATTACTTAATCAAAAATTAATTACTTTATAACATAAGTATTACAAGATGTCAAGTGTAAACCAGAATTATTGCATACTTGCATTGCATTTCAAGGGTTGAATTTATCGATTATAATTATAGATTTTGGTGCGAGTAGAGGGAGTCGTTCTTTCGTCTCACCTTCGGTTCGCTGCAGAGACGCGGACTCCTTCGCTTTGCTCAGTCCGTCCTTTCGACTCCCCTGGTTTAAATATGACACTGTCATATTTAAACTCTTACTTATAGTCATCTGTTAATTTTTACAGTTTATTGGTGCGAGTAGAGGGAGTCGTTCTTTCGTCTCACCTTCGGTTCGCTGCAGAGACGCGGACTCCTTCGCTTTGCTCAGTCCGTCCTTTCGACTCCCCTGGTTTAAATATGACACTGTCATATTTAAACTCTTACTTATAGTCATCTGTTAATTTTTACAGTTTATTGGTGCGAGTAGAGGGAGTCGTTCTTTCGTCTCACCTTCGGTTCGCTGCAGAGACGCGGACTCCTTCGCTTTGCTCAGTCCGTCCTTTCGACTCCCCTGGTTTAAATATGACACTGTCATATTTAAACTCTTACTTATAGTCATCTGTTAATTTTTACAGTTTATTGGTGCGAGTAGAGGGAGTCGAACCCCCACAGGTGTTACCTACTAGCTCCTAAGGCTAGCGCGTCTGCCAATTCCGCCATACTCGCAAAAATTAGTTAAATAAATTAATTTATAATATTATTAAAAATGGTGGGTCGTACAGGCTTCGAACCTGTGACCCCCTGATTAAGAGTCAGGTGCTCTACCTACTGAGCTAACGACCCGATATTAGCAATCTTATGTCAATTTTGCAAGAATTTTATTAATATTTAACTCTAAATAAACTATTACCTTTAATTTTAAAGTTTATGGTACGCCTGGAGGGATTCGTTCTTTCGTCTCACTTCGCTTGCTGCAGAGACGCGGACTCCTTCGCTTTGCTCAGTCCGTCCTTTCGAATCCCTTTGTTTAAATATGACACTGTCATATTTAAACTCTTAGTTACAGCTTTACTTCCAATTTTAAAGTTTATGGTACGCCTGGAGGGATTCGTTCTTTCGTCTCACCTTCGGTTCGCTGCAGAGACGCGGACTCCTTCGCTTTGCTCAGTCCGTCCTTTCGAATCCCTTTGTTTAAATATGACACTGTCATATTTAAACTCTTAGTTACAGCTTTACTTCCAATTTTAAAGTTTATGGTACG
>JAMDEN010000135.1 GCA_023487035.1 Actinomycetota bacterium | reverse complement strand
GTGCTTGTGGTTTACAGGATCAGTAACAACATAATATAAATAATCCACATTAGCAGGATTTAATGCAGCATTAATTGAATCCAGTCCAGGATTACAAATTGGAGTAGGTGGAAGTCCTGTATACAAACGTGTATTATAAGGGGTATCTGTTTTTAAATCACTTTCTGTCAATGGCTGGTCCCATTTATTTAAAAAATAGCTTAGAGTTGCATCTATACCAAGTGCCATATTTATTTTAAGTCTGTTGTAGATTACGGCAGAAATTAAAGGTCTTTCTTCAGGTAAATATGCTTCTCTTTCAATCATTGATGCAATTTTAAGAATATCATAAGGACTTAAATTATTTTTTAATGCAAAACTGTAATCCAAATTGCTGGTTTCAAATTGATATTGAGATAAAAACATCTCAATTATATTCTTTGCATTATATTGCTGTAAAACTTCATAAGTTTTAGGAAATAAAAAACCTTCAAGATTTTGTATAATTTTATTATTATCCTTTAAAAAATCATAATTATAATTTTCAACTTTTAATGCTTCTTCGATATCAGTTTCTTTAATAAATGGTAGCTCTTCAGTTATTCTTGCAGTAATTTGTTTAATTGTAAATCCTTCAGGTATTATTAATTTAAAAGTAACAACTGGTGGCCCTGCTGATATTATTTTTATTATTTCATCATATTCAGATCCTGTTTTCAAATTATATTTGCCTGGCATTATTTTTTTCTCGACACCTTTTTCTTCTGCATAAATTTTAAAAAATAATGCATTGTCCACTATACCTTTTTCTTCAAGTAAATCAGCAATTTGAGTAAGATTCATACCTTCTGTTATTTCTACTTCAACATCCAAACCTTTTGGAACTGAAGATTGAGTTGTTTTACTTAAATTTTGCACAGTACTCTTACAGGAAATTGAAAAAATATTTACTATTAAAATAAATACTATAATTAATATTAAAGCTGTTAATATTTTTTTATTAAATTTATTATTTTCCAATTTATTTCTTAACCTTATTTAAATAATTCTCAAGTATAATTGCTGCAGCATATTTGTCTGTTTTATCTTTATTTTCTTTTTTTTTATATATTAAATTATTTTTTAATATTTTTGTTGAAAATCTTTCATCAATAAAATCTACCTCTATGTTGATTTTTTCTTTAAGATTGTTAATAAATTCTTTAGTTTTATTAGCTTGTTGACCCATATTCCCACTTAAAGTATAAGGCATCCCGGCAATAATTTTATTTATATTTTTTTCTTTTATAATACTGCATACTTTATCAGTAAACGTATCATCATTTTTCAGTACCAGGTAAGGTATCGCAAGAATATTTGTTTTATCTGATATTGCAATACCAATATTTTTTTCTCCAATATCAAGTGCCATTATTCTCATAATTTATTTATTAAAAATTCATTAAATTTATTAATTTATAATATCTTTTATCTTATTTTCAACAAACTCGAGGGCTTTATTAATTAAGTTTAAACTTGATCCTCCTGATTGTGCAAAGTCAGGTTTACCCCCCCCTCCTCCTCCAATTATTTTTCCTGCTTCCTTTGCAATAACTGAACAATTAATTCCTTTTTCCAGTAAATCTTTTGAGGAATTAAAAACTATAACAGGTTTACCATTTATATTATTGGCTAAAGCAATTAATATTTTTTTATTTTTAAAATAATCCTTAATTTCATCACTTAATATCCCTATATTTTTTTGTGTTAAATTTTCATAATAATCTGATTTTGAAAAATCAAAAACTATAATTTTATTATCTTCATCTTTAAATAAACTGTCATATTTTTTATAAATATCATTTTTTGCTATTTTTAAAGTTAGTTTATCTAACTTTAAATTTAAATTTTCAATATTTTCTTTTAAATTAGAAATATGCTGGATAATCAGATTGTCACTAATTCCAAGATTTTCTGATAACTCTTTAACAATATTATATTTTTCATTTAAATAATTAAGCGCAGTAAATCCTGTAACAGCTTCTATTCTTCTTAAATTTGAACCAATTCCGTAATCACCAATAATTTTAAATAATCCAATTTCACCGGTTCGTTTTACATGTATGCCTCCGCAAAGTTCCCTGCTGTAATCATCAATTTCCACAACTCTTACAAATTTACCGTATTTTTCTTCAAATAAAGCAATTGCTCCAATCTCTTCAGCATATTCCTTTGTAGTTTCATAAATTTTAACTATATCATTATCCTGAATTTTTTTATTAATTAAATTTTCTATACGCGAAATCATCTCACTTTCAGGTTCTCCAAAAAAATTATAGTCAAATCTGATTCTTGATTCAGTAACTAAAGATCCTGCCTGAGTTACTTCTTTACCATATATTGATCTTAGCGCCCAATGTAAAAGATGAGTTGCAGTATGATTTTTACTTATTGCTTTTCTAAATAAAATATCAACCTTTGCTTTAACAATTTTATTTATTTTAAAACTTCCCTTTTTAACAAAACCTTTATGCACATATATTCCCTCAACAGGAATTTTTGTATCTTCTACAATAAAAATAGCTTCTGCATTTAAACTTATAACTCCCTTATCTCCTATTTCTCCACCTTTTTCCCCATAAAAAGGAGTTTTATTTAAAATAATTTCTCCAAATTCATTTTCTGAAAGTTCATCAACAATAAGTTTTTTATCACCATCATTTTTTAATATCATAATTATTTCTGAATCTGATTCTGTTTTTTCATAACCGATAAATTCAGTGGAAATTTTTTTTGATATTTCTTTATACTCATCTATATTTTCAACAATTTTTTTATTAAAAATTGTTTTTTCTTTTGAGTTTTCCTGATGTTTTTTTAAAAACAAATTAAATTTTTCCATATCTAAAGAAAGATTATTTTCAGTAAGAATTTCACTTGTAAGTTCTATTGGAAAACCGTAAGTCTCATATAATTTAAAAGCATCAGCAGGATTAAGAAATTTTTCTCCTCTTGATTTTAAATCTTCTATATTGGAAACTAATAACCTGGTTCCTTCTTTTAGCGTATTTGAAAACTTTTTTTCTTCATCTGAAACTATTTTAAAAGCAAAATCTTTTTTATCTTTAATTTCCGGATAAGCATTGCCATATTCATTAACAATTTCATTTCCGATTTCATTTAAAAAATAATCATTAATACCTGAAACTTTTCCAAATCTTATTGCTCTTCTAATTATTCTTCTTAAAATATATCCTCTTCCTTCATTAGAAGGCACAACACCATCAGAAATTAAAAAATAAATTGCCCTGCAATGATCAGCAATAATTTTTAAAGCTTTATTTACTTCAAAATCATTATTGTTTTCACATTTTAATAATAATTCTTTACCTGATATTTCTTTTAATTTTTTAAAGATTTGCGAAAATAATGGCGTCCTGAAAACAGAAGCACTGTTTGTAACTGCGGCATAAATTCTTTCAAGGCCCATTCCGGTATCAATATTTTTGTTTGGTAAATCTTTATAATTTTTACCATCAAAATTATATTGAGTAAAAACTAAGTTCCATATTTCTATAAACCTTCCGCACTCACAATTTGGATTACATGATGAGCTTCCACATCCATATTCCTCCCCGAAATCATAATAAATTTCAGTTGAGGGGCCGCAAGGTCCGGTATCTCCTGCAGGACCCCAAAAGTTATCTTTCATCCCGAATTTATATATCCTGTCAGCTTTAATTCCATTTGAAATCCAGTAATTTTTTGCTTCCTTATCTTCAGGCAGTTCACCATACCCGCCAAAAACTGTAAAAAATAGTTTATTTTCAGGTATCTTTAAAACATTTAAAATAAAATCAAGTGCAAAACTTATTGCTTCTTTTTTAAAATAATCTGCAAAAGCAAAATTACCTAACATTTCAAAAAAAGTAAGATGTCTGTCAGAATCTCCTATTTTATCAATATCGCTTGTTCTGAAACACTTTTGTACAGTAGAAATTCTTGGGAATGGAGGTTTTTTTACTCCAAGATAATAAGGTTTAAACTGTTGCATTCCTGCAGTAGTTAAAAGAACACTTGGATCATTATCCGGAATTAATCCGGAAGATGGTAAAATTAAATGATCATTTTTTTTAAAAAATTCTAAAAATTCTCTTCTTATATCCATAACTTAAATAAAATAATTTAAAAATTAAAAAATATCAACTTTAACATTAAAAAATACCCCATGTTAACGTAATTATTGGAAGTGTTTATATGCCTTACCCCCGTAAGGCGGATTCTTTCCTGCTGCTTAGTAAGTCCCTTGAATTTAAGGGCATTTACACTACAGCCAGAGTAAAGATTCCATTAAGTTAACTTGTTGGCATAAAAATTAACTTTAATTACGATTAACACAGGGTACATTTAAAATGTTAGCACAAATATAATACTATTTCAAACAGCATCGCTACTATTACAAATTAAGAAAACAAAAGCCTTTAAAAAAATACTCATCTTAAAATAAGTAGTTTCATTTAAGTTTTATTAAATTTTATTATTTTTTATTCTTCGTATTTTATAGTTTTAATATATAATTCTTTTAACTGTTCCTCACTTACATTTGCTGGTGATTGAGTCATCATATCTATTGCAGATTGAGTTTTTGGAAAAGCAATTACTTCTCTTATACTTTTAAGCTTTCCAAGTAACATGACCAGCCTGTCAAGACCAAGTGCTATTCCTCCATGTGGAGGTGTTCCATATTCCATTGCATTCAGGAAAAAGCCAAAATTATCTTTTGCTTTTTCTAAATCAATTTTTAATATTTTAAATATTTTTGTTTGAAGTTTAAGATCATTAATCCTGATTGAACCTCCACCTATTTCGGTACCGTTTAATACTATATCATAAGAAATGGAATTTACTTTTAAAGGATCTGAATCCAGGTAACTAATAGTTTTACTGTCAGGCATAGTAAATGGATGATGAACAGATTTATACCTGTTTTCTTTTTCATCAAATTCAAATAATGGAAAATCATAAACCCATAAAAATTTATATTCATCTTTATTAATTAAATTTAATTTTTCTCCAAGATGGTTTCTTATTATTCCTAAAGCATTACATGCATTAATAAATTTATCTGAAATAATAAGAACAAGATTGTTTGCTTGCAGATTTAAATTTTTAACAAGCTTTTCTTTTTCATTTTCAGTTAAAAATTTAGCAATAGGAGATTGCATTTGTAAATTTTCATCAATTTTAATCCATAATAAACCACCTGCACCATTATCTTTTGCCATAATAAATATGTCATCCAGATCTTTTCGACTTAATAAATGGGCGTTATCTATCTTGATACATTTAATGACTCCCCCATTAATTAACGTTTCTTTAAAAATTTTTATTTCTGAATCTTTAAAAACTTCTGAAATATCATTAACCTTAAGGTCAAATCTTAAATCAGGTTTATCAGAGCCGTAATTTGATATTGCATCAAACCATGTTATTTTTTCAATTGGTAGTTTAATTTCAGTATTTAATGCTTTATTAAAAATATCTTTAATCAGTCCTTCAATAAGAAGCATAACATCTTCCTGCTTAACAAAGGTCATTTCAAGATCTATTTGAGTAAACTCAGGTTGCCTGTCAGCTCTTAAATCCTCATCCCTGAAACATCTTGCCAACTGGTATATCCTGTCAAATCCTGAAAACATAAGGATTTGCTTAAAAAGCTGAGGTGATTGCGGAAGTGCATAAAATTTATTTGGATTAAGCCTTGATGGTACTAAAAAATCTCTCGCACCCTCAGGAGTACTTTTTGCAAGAATCGGTGTTTCAATTTCTACAAAACCATGAGAACTTAAATAATTTCTTGTTATATGCATGATTTCACTTTTAAAGCGTAAATTTTTTTGCATTTCACTTGTTCTTAAATCAATATATCTGTATTTTAAACGTGTAAGCTCATCAATTTGTTCTCTGTTATCTAACATAAAGGGAGGAGTTTTTGCTTTGTTTAATATTTTTAATTCTTTTGCAAAAATTTCTACTTCACCTGTATTTATATCTTTATTAATAGTATCCTGTGTTCTTTTTTTAACAATGCCTTTAACTTGTATAACATATTCATTTCTAAGTTCCTTAGCTATTTCATAAGATTCTTCATTAAATAAAGGATTAAAAACAATTTGAATAATTCCTGAAAAATCTCTTAAATCAGTAAAAATTAATTTTCCGTGGTCTCTTCTTTTAGAAACCCACCCGCATAAAACTACTTCTTTCTCAGAATAATCTTTATTTATTACCCCACATAAATTTGTTCTGAATCCTGTTTTAAAAATATTTTCAAAATCTGTCATTTTCTATTTTCTCCAAACTACTTTATTTAAAATGTGCTTTTTAAAATGTACTTTTTATATTTTTTTATTTTTTATTATTTTTTATTATTACTATTTATAATTAGGTTATTTTACTTATAGTCAGGATTTTTAAATAAATTTAATAATTTATTTTTTTCATCTAACCAGCTTATTTTCATTTGAGTATAATTATTTAAATCTTTTATTGTTATAAGATTGTTATTAAACTCATCTTCTCCAATAATTAAAATATGGCTATATCCATTTAATTTTGCAAACTTAATTTCTTTACTAATATTTTTTATATTAAAATTGCTATCACAAATTATTTTATTTTTTCTTAAAAATTTTAAAATTTTAAAAATATATGAATTAAATTCATTAGACATACTTATTAAATAAGCACTTAATAAATTATTTTCGTCTTCCTTTAATCGAATACCAAGTTCCTGCATTAAAAGCATTGTTCTTTCAAGCCCAATAGCAAATCCAATTGAACTTAATTCGGGACCTCCAAATTCTTTTATAAGATAATCGTATCTACCTCCACCTCCTAAAGCATTTTGAGTACTATCAATATCTTTGGATATAATTTCAAAAATAGTTCTTGTATAATAATCAAAACCTCTTACAAGATTTTCATTATGCACATATTTAATATCTAAAATATCTAAGATACTAAAAACATCTTTTAAATGTTTTCTGCAGCTCTCACATAGATAATTACTAATTTTTGGAGCATTAGCTAATATATTTTTGCAGGTTTGAATTTTACAGTCAAAAACTCTTAGTGTATTTTTACCAATACGATTCTTACAATCATCACATAACTGCTCATTATAAGGCTTTAAATATTCTTCAAGTAATTTAATATAATTTCTTCTACATTCAGAACAGCCAATACTGTTTATATATAAAACAAGATTTTTAAAACCAAGATTATCAAAAAGATTATGTAAAAGCCAGATTGCTTCTGCGTCAATTGCAGGATTATCGCTACCAATAGCTTCAATACCTATTTGCTTGAATTCTCTCATGCGTCCTTTTTGAGGCTTTTCATATCTGAACATATTACCTATATAAAATAATTTTAATGGAAGATTTTCACTGTAAAGTTTTCTTTCAACTACAGCCCTGACTACTGAAGCAGTTCCTTCAGGCCTTAAAGTTAAAGATCTGCCTTTTTTATCCAGGAAAGTATACATTTCCTTTTTAACTATATCTGAATTTTCACCTATTCCTCTGGAAAAAACTTCAGTATATTCAAAATGAGGTGTTATTATTTCAGAGTAATTATATAATTTAAATAAATCTTTGGATGTTTTTATTATAAAATCTATATATTTAATACTTTCTCCAAAATAATCAGAGGTTCCTCTGGGTGAATTATAAATCAAATTAACCTTCCTTTATAAAATGATAATAATGAAATATTTTAATAAGATTCTTCTTAATTATTAATTAAAATTTAATCTGAATTAATCTAAATTTTGTAAAAAATAATTATTTTTTAATTCTTCTTCTATAATACTTTCAGGGCCATGACCAGGTAATATCTTTAATTTTTTATCTAAAGTCTTTATTTTTCTTAAAGAATTTTCCATTTCCTTACTGCTTCCACCAGGTAAATCTGTCCTTCCTATTGAACCTTTAAATAAAACATCACCAGTAAAAAGGCAGTTTTCAATTTTAATTAAAATACTTCCAGGTGTATGTCCCGGAAAATTCATTATTTCTATATCTTTGTTTAAAAAATTATTAACGTAATTCCCTTTAATAAGGTTATAAGTTTTTAATGATAATCCATCCAGGTTAAAATCTGAAGATAAATTTTTTTCAGGATCTTTTATAATTTCTTCTTCTTCTTCATGTATATAAAAAGGTATATTAAACTCTGTTACTAAATCATTAACAGCACCAATATGGTCATAATGCCCATGTGTATTTAAGATAAAATCCAGTTTTATTTTTTTTTCTAAAATATAATTTTTTATTTTTCGATATTCTGAACCAGGGTCTATTAAAAAATAATTATTTTTATAATTTATAAGATAGCAATTTACATCAAAAAACTTTAACTGGAATTTTTTTATTTCCACAAAATTATCCTTTCGGTAATACTCTATAAACATCATAAACAGAGTCGACATTTCTTAAATTATTTATAACATCTTTTAAAATATATTTATTTGAAACTTCTATTACAAATTTAAATTTAGCAAAACCGTTTTTCTTTTGAGCACCACCTGTTGCTGAAATAATATTTAAATCATACTCACTAATTATATTTGTAATATCTTTAAGTAATTTGGTTCTATCCAGAGCTTCTATTTGAATTTCAACATTAAATTTTAATGGAGCATTTTTATCCCAGTTAATCTCAATTATCCTTGATTCTTCATTTTTTAATAAATTTTTAATATTTGTACAATCTTCCCTATGTACAGATATTCCTCTACCTCTGGTAATATATCCTATTATTTTGTCTCCAGGAACAGGATTACAACATCTAGCCATAAAAACAAGAACTCCGTCTTCCATACCTTTTACTTTTATTCCTGTACCAGGTTTTTTAACTTGCTCTTTTTGATGAATATCATCAAGAGTCATTTCTTTGGGTTGATTATCCTGCTGGTTTAATTTTTTTAAAACTTTAGTAAAAACCTGATGAGCTGAAATTTTATGTGTTCCAATATTTCTAAATAAAGTTTCTGCTTTATCAAAAGTCATATCCTTTGCAACACTTTCAAAAACATCGAGATTGACAGTTTTAAAGGAAAGACCATTTTTTCTCAGTATTTTTAACATTATTTCTTTACCGGCATTTAAAGATTCCTGTCTTTCTTCTCTGCTAAACCACTGCTTTATTTTATTTATTGCTTTTGCTGTTTTAACAATATTTAGCCAGTCTCTACTTGGACCTTTGGGAGTTTTTGAAACAATTATCTCAACGATATCTCCATTTTCAAGTTCAGTTTCAATTGGAACCATCTGACCATTAATTTTAGCTCCTATGCAATTTTGTCCTATATCTGTATGAATTGCGTAAGCAAAATCAATTACAGTTGATTTTCTTGGGAGATTTACTACTTTACCTTTAGGCGTAAAAACAAAAACTTCATCTTCAAATAAATCAAGCTTTAATGATTCCATATAATCCTGGGGGCTTTTTAACTCTTTTTGCCAATC
>JAMDEN010000151.1 GCA_023487035.1 Actinomycetota bacterium | reverse complement strand
CGTTCTTGAAAAGATGCTTTTATTTTCTGGTCAAAAAGTTTGTAGTCTCTTACGAATCTTTTATGAAATCTTAGTTTCATCTATCGCTTTTTGTTCAAGATAGGAGATAGCTTTTTCAGCACTGTCAAAACGCGGTGATAGATTCCTATCATTTGAAATATCTTTTTCTACTTCGTTTATAATCTTTTCCAGCTCAGGGCTCATTGAATAAGCAAGAGAGAAAGAAAATTCACGGGTTCGAATAAATTGCCGTAGGTAGGCATTAACTAAAGTGCTCAAAGGCACCCCTAATTCATGAGCTAACTTTTGAGCTTTTTCTTTAATTTCTTTGTCGATTTTAATGTTTATGACAGTTTTCATATTACCATTGTATATACAACAGTTATAAATATCAATATGCTTTCAGATACTTTTTTAGATGACGCAATAGGTAAAATAAATATTTTAAACTGGAATGATATAAATAAAACGGAATTATCCCTTGATTCGTGATTAAATGAATAATTCATCAATTCTTTTTTGTAGTTTTTCTGAAAAAACTTTTATTAAATCTTTTGAAGAGTGTATTAATTTTTGTTCTTTTTCAATTTGAGCAACTATTTGATTCTGAATTTCAATAGGGATTAACGGAATAGAAATTGAGCTGAAATTATCTTTTGAAATTTCTTTAAATGTTGCACCACTTGCTAGTTGTTCCATATAATCCAAACGTGTAGTTAATACATAAGCCAGATAAACTGGGTTAACCTTACTAAAATCTTTAATTACAATATTCTTAAATCCTTGATTTGTGGCTAATTCCACTTTTGTAATACCTATCCTTCCTATTGTAGCTCTACTGGATACAACCACAGAGTTAATGGGCAATAATTTAGCGCTTGAATTTATCAAACCTTTTTCAGTAATTTTTCTTTTGGTATTTTCAATAAAATTAACAATATTATCTGCTGGCAAGTCAGCAAGAGTTATCCAGCAAACATCACCATTCCAAAATTCTGCGTTCTTACTATCGGGAGTGCCACCAGAGATAATCTCAAATAAATCAGTATTTGATAATGAAATATTCTCAAACTTATCAGGAATCTTAATAATTGGTTTATAATTGCTTATTATATCTCTGACATTTTTAACAATATTTTGATAATTTTCAAGTTCTTCAATAATCTGTTTTTGTTCTATAATAGATAATAGAGGGAAATTAATATTAATAATATTATTGCTTATATTATTTATATTTGAACCTGCTGTAAGATATCTTATTTCTTTTTTAAATTGATTCGACATCAATAGAAAATATAAATATTTCGATAAGCATTTTTTACTATTTGTCCTTATCACTCCCATAAAGCCACCAGCATAATAATCTGTATTATTCTCTATAAATGCTACTTTAGCGATATGACTTTTACTTCCACTTGAAGTGCAGATAAAAATATCTCCTTGATTCAATCTTTTCTCATTCCCAATATCTAAATCTTTATTTAAAAATACTACCTTTCTTATGGATAGATCGCAATTTAAAGTAATATTATCTGCAGTAAGAATTTTATTTTTTGTTTCAAATAAAACTTCATCGTCTTTACTATATGTTACACCTCTAAAGAGAGTCGCAAAGTTCTTAAATGGTTCAGTATTATAACTGATAGATTTAAAATATTCATTATATCTGCTACCCGCTAATACAAAATTATTCTCTTTTACTTTTTCAATAGGAATTTTTTTAAAACCTATCTCAAACATATTTTCTGATTGGTCATCATCGAGAATCCTGTATTCTTGAAAATTATCTAAATCATTTTCGCCTTCTAATTTACGTCTATAATTATCTAAAGTGTAACCATCATTTTTGACTTCGAAATACCAATAATTATCCCGTTTCTTTAGATGTTTCTGATTTACTTTAGTTGCATATAAAATATTGGTTTTTACTCCAGCATAAGGTAAAAATACCCCTTGCGGAAGAGAAATAACACTTTGTAAATTACAATTATCAAGTAAAAACTCTCTGGTTTTTGCTAAATCTTTTCTAAACAGAAATCCCTCTGGAATAATTACCGCCATTCTGCCATTAACAGAATTTGAATTTATAGCCCTCATGCAATGCTGCACACAAATACTGTCACCGTTATTTGTTTTTATATCATAAAGATTTGCAAAATCTGTCTTTTGTGAATATGGCATATTGGTAAGGACTACATCATATTCACCCTCTACTGGGTTAGCAAGGCTGTCTTGCATTCTTATATTGCTATGACCATCTCCTGCTAAAATCATATTCATTTTTGTTATTCTGGATGTATTTGTTATTTCATTGCCATAAATAGTATCTTTTCGAAGAATCTTTTCAGTATTTGGATTTCTTGGCATTGTATTCCAAATATGTCTAAAACTCTCAATAAGTAGTCCTCCAGTTCCGCAAAATGGATCGTAGATTTTTTCACCAATTTGTGGATTTGCAAGCTTTACTATAGCTTTAACTATATGTCGTGGAGTAAAATATTCCCCTAAATCATTTCTTGTGGCTGTAGATTCCTTCAAGAAATATTCAAAGGCATCTCCTTTAACATCTGAATTTATGTCTGTGAGCGTTAGAGGATCAAGCTTATCTAATATCCTTGATAGGGTTTTAGGACTTTTAATGTTAAGTTTATCAAAAATATTTTCATTACCGTAAACTTCATTGATTTTTTTGTAAACAGTATCATTAATATATTCTATTCTTACATTTGGCCTTAATTCCTTTATATAATCCCACCGATATTCACTTTCTATTGAAAATTTTCCCTCTTTTTCTTCCTTTATAACTTCATTTTCACTAATAAGCTTTAAAAAAAGTATGTTTGCAAATTCACTAAATCTTTCAATTCCCGCTCTTAAACCCTCGCCGCGAAGCATATTATTAGCTTCATTGAAAATTTTAATTAAGTCTTTTCTTGAAGTTCTAACTTTTTCAGATATAGTATTAACATCCCAATTTGTTAAATATTGTAGTGCTAAATTTTCACGTATGAATTCATCGATTTCTTCACCATTTAATAGGGGTATTTTGTCAAATTTAGCATGATAAGACTTACAAAATAAACCATCTGTAGCATATACGAGAGAGGCTTCTAATGTTTTTGCATATTCTATACCCTGTCCCAGGGCTTTATTTATATTTTCACCTTTTCTTTTAGCTTCAATGATTATTAAGGGTTTGTCGCTTTTTTCAGTATAAAGTACATAATCTGCTCTTTTCCCACCTAGTTTTTTTCTTTCGCCATCTGTTCTTGGCCGTTCAAAAAAAACATTTTGCTCTTTTCCTAAAAGTTTCCAGCCTAAATTTTCAAGGCTTTTATCAATTAAGGTTCTTGTATCTGCCTCTAAAGAAAAGGTATTCATTTTTTAAAAATCTCCAGAGATTTTTTATTATTAAGATTCTAACAGATTGAATTTCTTAAAACAATATCAAAACTTTCTGTTATATTTCTGTTATTATATCTGGAACTAAATTCATTAATATATTGCTGTAAGTATTTAACTAATACATGATGGTAAATCCCATAAATTGCTCTTTTAGCTATTGTCCAGAAACTTTCAACTGTATTTGTATGGATATCACCATCAACAAACATCTTGGTATGGTCAACTTTTAAATGAATATATTTGCTATTTTCTAACTTATCATATCCCGTAAATTCATCACTTATTACAACATTATTACCCTTGCAGATTTGATTTAAAATTCCTATCAATTGCCTACCTGTTAATTTCTAGCCTTTTCTATTTGCAAGTGCAACTTTAGCAAACACTTTTTTCCCTCCCTGTTTATAACTGCAACAACTGGAGTTTTTTTAGTGCTTCTACCTCTTTTAATGCCACCACCTGTTAAATCGTCATCTTTCTTATTTGATTTTCTTGGCTTGACTCCGACATAGGTCTCATCAATTTCAACTATGGTTTCATAAAGTTTATCATTATTCTTATCTTCCATAGCTTGTCTTATCTGTTTTAGTATTCTCCAAGCGCACTTATAAGTAACTACGGTTTCACTCTGTAATTGTTTAGCCGAAATGCCTTTTTTTAGCATTTAAGAATAAATGGATTGCATAAAACCATCTCTGGAGATCGGTTGATGTATGCTCAAAGATTGTGTCTTTAAATATTGAAAAACTATTACCTCAACTATTGCAATCAAATACTTTATATTCTTTGCTTCTATGATATATCTTTTCTGACGCAATTGCCACGTGTCAAGGGATATTTGTGAAATATATTGTGAAATATATTTGACTAAAATTTTATATAAAAATAAAATAATTAAATATAAATATTCTTTAAATACTTTTACTTTCTAATTTATCATTTATATATTAAAAACTAATAGAATTAAAAACTTGAAAATTATGAAAAATACAATGCTTTATTTAACAATACTTTTAAGAAACTTTCAGATTATTACAACTCAATCATTAAATAATTTAGATTAATTATTATGTTCTGTAAAAAATGTGGAAATAAAATTGAAGAATCTTATAATTTTTGCAAGTTTTGCGGCACAAAGATAGATTTATCTTATAAAAAAGAAACAGGCATTTATTGTACGAAATGTAATTCAAAAGTCTCATTTGAAGATAAATATTGCAAAAATTGTGGTTATGAATTTTTAAAAACTGAAGATAAATATGATTATATAAATATAGATGAATTAAATAGTAAAAATAATTTTAGTAATGATGATAAAAATGAAAACAAAGATAATAGTAATTTATTTCAAAATAATGAGCATAACAATACTCTTGAAGACAGCATGAGAGACTATGCTACATTAAGATTAATGGGTTTAAAGTTATTATCAGGAGTAAAAATTTTATTAATAGTACAATTGGTAATTTTATCAGGTTTTTTATTATATATATTAATAAGTTCTGTTCAAGAAGCAAATATTTTATATTTATTAGGGTATAATAACTCAGATATTTATACTACTATGTGGTTATTTTTAATTTTTGGTGGTGCTTACATATTTATACTTTCAATTACAATAAGAGGTATTAATTTAGGATTTAGGCCATATACTATAGGTTTATCAAGATTTTGTTTAATTGTATTTTATATTTTTATTTTTTTCCCATTTAGTTTAATATTTTGGTTTCTATGGTCTAGATTAAATAACTCTATTGCTAAACTATGGTGCGGTTCTTATGAAAGGTTATAAATCTTTAGTATTTATTTTAAGAAGATAAGTTTGTGTCCAATGCAGTATATTAAGTTAGAGTTTATTAATTTAAACTCAAAAATTTGAACCTATGTTATCTAACTTAAAAACAATTTGCGAGACTTCATTTTAGTATAAATAAAGGGGTATAAATGTTTAAAAATAAGAAAATTAAAATTTTTATTACAGTTTTTCTTCTGGCTTTTATGCTGACTTTTACTTTTCCATCAATTGCTTTTGCTGATCAAGCCACTGATGTATCCAGTTTTGTAACAAGGCTTTATCAAACCTGCCTGGACAGAGGCCCTGATGCTGCAGGACTTGATAATTGGGTCAGTAATTTGATATCCGGTAAAGTTACGGGTGGACAGGCAGCATATGGATTTGTATTTAGCGAAGAATTAAAAAATAGAAATTTAAATAACGACCAGTTCCTTGCAATAATGTATAGAGCCTTTTTTGACAGACCAGCTGATACTGGCGGTTATAATAACTGGATGGGCTTACTCAATGGCGGCTACTCAAGAGAATTTGTATTTTCAAACTTTGTCAATTCAACAGAATTTGCAAATATTTGTGCCAATTATGGCATACAAGCCGGCACTGTAACAGTTGCAAATACTGGAACTGCAGCTACCACGCAGGGTAAGGATCCCAAGATTGTAGGCAGTGAAGCTTATTATAATCTTATTGTTCAGGCTTTAAATATATTAGCTCAAAAAGATCCTGAAGTTTATAATCAGTACGCTTCTGTCAGTAGAATTGAAGAAAGGCCTCTTTCAAATGCTCTCGGTGCTACATATGGATCTGTGGTATACATGGATTTATCAAAGCGACAATTTAATGAAATGCCGTTTGAAATGGAAATTGCTTGCACACTTTCTCATGAGTTTAACCATGTTACCTATTGGAATCATCCGAGCAGATATAATAAATATATTACAGAGCAATGGGCATTTGCTCAGGAATATAATACAGGGCTAAAAGTAGGGGCACCAGCTGTATATTTAAATTATATTTCTTATATGTATTATAATGTTTTTCTTTATTATCAAAGGTATGTGCCAAGAGATTTTGTTTTAGAACCTGCTGCATAATTTAATAGGCAAAAAAGTTAATTCAATTAACAATATGAAAAAAAATAAAATAATATTTTTCTTATTATCTTTTCTATTAATATTCTCATTAGCTTTTAGTTTTAACAATTTTCAAAAAAAAAGTTCAAAGCTTAATGAAGATGCAATATACAATCCTAATTCAAGCAGTAAAAATCTTATAGTCCATTATATTGATGTAGGTCAGGGAGACTCTGAATTAATACAAATTCCCGGAAATATTAATATATTAATAGACGGAGGACCTAAAAGCAGTTCCGATAAGGTAGTTTTATATATTAAATCGTTAGGAATTGATAAATTAAACATAGTTATAAGCACACATCCCCATGAAGACCATATAGGAGGGTTGGTTAGTGTTATTAACTCTTTTAAAGTTGATAACGTAATAGATACAGGGGTAAATCATACCTCGGCTACTTTTAAAGAATATCTAAAGGCAGTTAAGGCAAAAAATATAAATTATCTTACTCCTTCTCCTGGAGAGAGTTTTGATTTAGGAACAAATGTCAAGCTAATTGTTTGCGGCCCTTACAAAAGATACAACAGTGATTTAAATAACTCCTCTGTTGTTGTAAAGCTAATATATGGAAGTACCTCATTTTTATTTGAAGGCGATGCGGAATCAAAAGAAGAAAGCCAGTTAATTTCAGGTGGAATAGAACTTTCTGCAACTGTGTTAAAGGTAGGACATCACGGAAGCAAGACTTCTTCCACATTAAAATTTTTAAAAAAGGTAAATCCTAAAATTTCAGTAATATCTGTCGGAAAGGGCAATTCCTACGGACATCCCGCTAAAACTACAATAGATAATCTGTTATCTCTTGGCTCTAGTGTTTACATGACAGACACAGAAGGAGATATTATTATTGAATCAGACGGTTCAGATGTAAACGTAACGAGAGGTTCCCCATATATCCCGGGTAGTTCTTCTACCACAACTACCAGTGGAAGTGGACAAACAACCACAACTATGGGCTCAGAAGAAACAACTACCACTCAAGCGAGTAACGCACTATTTGTCGGCAGTAAAAAATCTGATGTTTATCATTATCCGAATTGCGGTAGCGCTAAAAGCATCAAACCCGAGAACTTAATAACTTTTAACTCCGTTGAAGAAGCAAAAAGTGCAGGATACAGACCTTGTAAAAAATGTAATCCCCCAGGTTAGAAATCTTTACAAAATATTTATTATTAAAGGAATTTTCAGTGATAAAAAAATATACGGTAGATGAAATTATAAATAAAAGGTTTGCTGTCCTGTTAGAAAGACCGGATGAGACTTCCAAAATTGATATTAAGTTAAGCGACATACCCATAAAAATACATGAGGGAGATATTTTAAAACTTGATATTAAAGACGGTGCTATTCTATTTGCTGAAATAGATAAGGAAGAGACAAAAAAACAAAGAGAAGAAGTTCAAAACTTAATTGATGATCTTAAAAATAACAGCTCAAAAGATCTTAAATTCTAATTTTTTAAAATAATTTACTAATAATTGGGAGAGATTGCTTTATTAACTTTATTAAAAAGGAGAAATTTTATGAAATCATATAATAAATATAAATATATAGCGTTGTTATTGATAATAATATTTATTTCAAGTTTTATTATTTCCTGCTCAAATAGCGGAGTTGCAAAAACTTTTATTGATACAGAAATAAAGGAAACAAAAAATAAAAATGATACTACGACACTGACTACAATTGCTGATACTATAACATCTTCTATAATTGAGACTACTACTAAATTGGAAGAATCTACAACCACAACAAAAAATGAAGCAACAACTACTACTAAACAAGCTGCTACTATAACAGAGGAGCCAACAACAACTATCCAAGCTACTACAACAGAAACAACTACTACAACGAATAATTCCATATCATTTGTTGGTAGTAAAAACTCTGATGTATATCATTATTCAGATTGTGTTTATGCAAAAAAAATTAAACCTGAAAATTTAATTACTTTCAGTTCAGTTGAAGAGGCAAAGAATGCAGGCTATAGACCTTGTAAAAAATGTAATCCACCTGGATAATTATCAATAAAAAATATATAAATTATTTTTGGATAATAAGAAAAAATCATATTAATACTCAATGCTGTTCTATATCATTTAATCATGGATTCCACTGCTCATCTAGAAAATATATATTTTAATAATTTAGTGTGTAATTTTAAATAATTCTTTTTTATGGAAAATAACAGTGAAATTGTTTCAGAAGCAAATAAAAGAAAAATAAACAAAGTTTACATTTATGAGGATGTAGTAAGGTATAACGAAAATGGAATTGAAAAAATTATATTGTTTGAGGGCAGTGTCCCAGGTACTGAAGAGGGAAGTTTAGACACCAATACAAAGTTTGAGCATAGCGGCAGTCAGGAAAGCATCCTTCATGTTTATGTTTATGCAGAAAATGGGGAAGTGGGACATATTTCATTTGAAAATCCGGTAAATGGTTTCCGTTCTATAAATATAGATTCCGGCGGTTCCGGCCTAGGTCCTGATTTATGGCTTGGTGGAATCACTTACGAAGTTTTTGAATTTTAGTTTTATATTTATTTCATAATCAAATAGTTTTAAAAATTTTCTTTCCTCTTAATATGAAAACAGAAGATATTTTAAAAAATGAAAAAGCTTCATCAATGATATTAAGTGCAGTACTTCTGCCGGTCTTTGTAATGCTTATTGCATTTGTAATTGATATTGGCGGTTCAATGATGTTAAAGGAAGAGCTGTATAAAGCGTGTCTTATATCGGCAGAAGAAACTTCAAAAGCCATTGATCTGAATAAGGCTCAAACAGAAGGTTTAAATAATTTAAATGCCGATTTTGAGCAGGTAATAAATGATTATTTTCAGAAAAACTTCAAACCGGTAAAAAATGCCAGTTTAAGTAATCTGGATTATGAGGTAATTGACAGTATTGAAAATCCCAAATACATTTTGGTTGCAGGGCAGGCGCAATATAAAACATTTTTCCTTAAAATTATCGGTATTGAAAATATCAATGTTCATTCTCAAGCGCAGGGCAGGCTAAGAAGAATAAAATAATGACTATATTGACCAATATAGTCATTATAGTTATTATTAATAATAACTATAATTTTGTGAGGTGATTATATGGTCATATCTGTCAATGAATATAATGTAAGTGATACAAAAAAGTATTACTGTGATATCAATGCAAAGGTATTAT
>JAMDEN010000155.1 GCA_023487035.1 Actinomycetota bacterium | reverse complement strand
AGACTTATTTATTATGCTAAAAAAAGCTGGTATATAAAAACTTCAAGTATTAAGGAAAATATAATTAATTCCAATAGTGAAGTTAACTGGTATCCTGAACACATTAAAAATGGCAGATATGGAAAATGGCTTGAAAATAATGTTGACTGGGCTATAACAAGAGAAAGATACTGGGGGACTCCATTACCAATCTGGGAAGATGAAAATGGGCACAAAGTTTGTATTGGTAGTATTAAAGAGCTTTATGAGTCAGGTGAAAATATTCCAAAAGATTTGGATTTACACAAACCTTACGTTGATAGCATTGAATTAACCTGTAAAATTTGTGGGCAAAAAATGAAAAGAACTCCGGAAGTAATAGATGTATGGTTTGATTCCGGTTCAATGCCTTATGCTCAATATCATTATCCTTTTGAAAATGAACAGTTATTTAAAGAAAATTTTCCAGCTGATTTTATTTGTGAAGCAATTGATCAGACAAGGGGTTGGTTTTACACTTTAATGACAATTTCAACAATTCTTTTTAATAAATCAAGTTATAAAAATGTTTTATGCCTGGGTCTTATAAATGATGAAAACGGGCAAAAAATGAGTAAATCAAGGGGCAATATAGTAAAACCTTGGGATATTCTTGATAAGCAGGGAGCTGATGCCTTAAGATGGTATATGTTTACTTCCGTATCCCCATGGCTGCCAAAAAATTTTTCTGTAAAAGGAGTAGATGAAGTAATTAGAAAATTTTTACTGACTTTATGGAATACTTATTCTTTTTTTGTAATTTATGCAAATATTGATAAATTTAATCCTTTAAAATACGATATTCCTGTTAAAGAAAGATATGAAATTGACAGATGGATAATATCAGAACTTAATATAACAGTAAAAAATGTAAATGAGCTTTTAGAAGTATTTAATGTTACTGATAGCGGAAGAATGATTCAGGAATTTGTTGACAATCTTTCTAACTGGTATGTAAGAAGAAGTAGAAGAAGATTTTGGAAAAGTGAAGAAGACAAAGATAAGATAAGTGCTTATAAAACATTATATGAATGTCTTTTAACATTATCCAAGCTTTGTGCTCCTTATATTCCTTTTATAAGTGAAGAAATTTATAAAAATTTAACAGGAAGTATTGGTACTGGTCTTGAAAGTGTTCATCTTGAAAAATATCCTGAACCTGTTATATCTGATATTGATGAAGATTTAAGTTTTAAAATGGAAATAGCCAGAAGAGTAGTTGGCCTTGGAAGATCTGTTAGAAGCAAAGTTAATATAAAAATTCGACAGCCTCTACAGGAAGCTATAATTTTTATTAATAAGGATGAAGATAAGATTAATGCGATAGCTCATTTTAAAGATATAATTTCTGAAGAATTAAATGTTAAAGAAATAAATTTTGTATCAAATATTGAAGACCTGGTTTCTTATAACATAAAGCCTAATTTAAAACTTCTTGGACCAAAATATGGCGCTCTTGTTCCTATAATAAAAAGAAATCTGGATATGGAAAATCCTATCCAAATTGCACTTAAAGTAAAGAATAATAAAAATATTAATATTATTTGCGAAGGTAAAAAAATTGAATTATTACCTGAAGAAGTTATTGTTGAAGCAATTGATAAAGAAGGAATAAGTGTTGAAAGTGATGGAGAAATTACAGTAGGTCTGAATATTAAAATATCAGAAAAACTTGTGGAAGAAGGGTTTTGCAGAGAACTTATACATTATATTCAGAATATAAGAAAAGAAGCTAATTTCGAAATAGAAAATATAATTGAAACACATATTAAGTGCAGTGAAAAAGTAAGAAAAATTATTAATGATAATATTGACTTAATAAAAAAGGAAACTTTAAGTAAAAGCCTCGATTTCATTATTGATAATGATGAATTATTCATAAAAAATATTAATATAAGTGACGAAGAATTAAAAATAGGGCTTAAAGTAATAAGATAATCTTTAATATCCTTTAATAACAGTATTTAATTTTAAATATTTTTAAGTTAGCAATGATAATAAATCTCAAATAAGAGAAAAATTAATATAAATATTTAAAAAATTAAGCCTTAATAAATTCCAAGTTTTAGTAATGTAAATGAGTAATAAATTTTTAAATTATAATTTTAAGCAATTTAAGCTTGATATTGTATTTGGATTTTGCGCTATTTTTGCGCTGGCAACTGATCAAATTACGAAATATCTTGTTATTAACCACATACCCTTAAATGGAATGGTAAAATTGATCCCGAATTTTTTGTATTTAACACATATAAAAAACAGCGGAGCAGCTTTTGGGCTTTTCCAAAACAAAACTAATATATTTATAATAGTTTCAATTATAGCTGTAATATTAATAATTATTTTAAAAATAACAATGAATTTGTATTCTTATACATATAATTTAGCACTTGGTTTAATTCTTGGGGGAGCGATTGGTAATTTATTTGACAGGTATTTTGTAAGAGAAGTAACTGATTTTATTTATTTCACTTTTTTTGCTGTGTTTAATGGAGCTGATAGTTTTATAGTTATAGGGTTTTTTATTTTAATCATAGTCCTGATTAAAAACTTTTTTGGAAAAAGCAACAAGGAGAATACAGAAAGTAAAATAAAATAACACATAATAAATAATAAGTTATGATAAATAAATTGATTTTTCAAATAAATAATGATGATAAAGGTTTAAGAATTGATAAATATTTAAATAGCAGGAATCTTAATATCTCTCGCAGTAAGCTTCAAAAATTAATAAGTCTTGGAAAAATAAAATCCTCAGGAGCAAGTGTTTCAAAGAATTACATATTAAAAGGAAATGAATTAATAGAAATAGAAGATATAAATTTACCATCTGGTGAATATCAGATAAAACCTTTTGATATAAGTTTAAAAATATTATATGAAGATGATTATATACTTGCAGTTTCTAAAGAAGCTGGAATTGTTGTTCATCCCGCTCCTGGCCATTTTGAAAATACTTTAATTAATGCAATTGTAAATTATGATAAAAAGCTTAATGGTATTGGAGGAAACTTAAGAGCTGGTATTGTGCATAGACTTGATAAGGATACATCCGGAATAATATTAATTGCAAAAGATGAAAGAACGCATGCTCTTCTTTCTGAAGAATTTAAGGAAAGAAAAGTAAAAAAAACTTATGAGGCTCTTGTTCTTGGAAGTTTTAGCGAATCAGGTGGAGTTATAAATATGCCAATTGGCAGATCGTCAAAAGACAGAAAAAAAATGGGCATAGTTGCAGATGGAAGAGAATCCGTAACTGAGTTTAAAATAATTAATGAGTTTAAAGATTGCACATTAACAGATGTTTACCCAAAAACAGGAAGAACTCATCAGATAAGAGTACATTTCAGCTTCATAGGTCATCCTGTTATAGGTGATAAGGATTATGGAAATAAAGAATCAGAAAAAATTGCTAAAAGATTAAATCTAAGCAGGCAATTTTTACATGCAAAAAGAATTGTTTTTATTCATCCCGTAACAGACAAAGAAATTGACCTGGTTGATGACCTTCCATCAGATTTAAAAGATTGTATAAATAAACTGCAAAATGAATAATTTATAAGAATTTAACAACTTAAAATAAAAAAGCTGACACTTAAAATGTCAGCTTTTTTATAAAAATACATTTCTAATGAAATTAATTAATAGTTATTAATTAATTTAATTACGTAGATCTTATTTCCTGCTTTATAAATACGATATAAGATATTGCAAAACAAATTATTGCCAAAGCTATAATAGCAACTGTTTGAGGCCATACCTGAATTAAACTTTGTCCGAGAGATAATGGATTTAATAACATTTTTGAAATATCAGCAGTTGTAACAGCCCTTAAGAACAATTGACTTCCACTTGGAATTAAAAGAATCGTAATTGATTCAGTAAAAAGATAAGCAGGAGAAATTCTTTTAATACCTAAATCAATATTAAAATTCTTAATTTGTGTTGCAAGAGTTGCATTATCAGTTATGGGTGCCATTGCATTTGCTATAGCATTTGCAATAATCTGTACAAAGAAAAAGAAGAAAATCCAAATAGCTATGGCTGTAAGTATGGATGTTGCTGTTTTATCCATTATTACTGAAAACAGCATTGAAAGAGCCATCCAGAATGTACCATAGCATATACAAATAAAAATAAAAATAAGTATTCTGAGTATTTCCTCTGAACTTGGAGGCACACCAATAATTCTCAGTCCAATTCCTGCAATTATCATTATTATGCTTCCAATAATAATTGACATAGTAGTTATTCCTGCAAGAAATTTGCCATTAATTATGCTATCTCTGTAAATTGGCTGTGATAGCAGCCTGCTTAAATTTTTCGAGTTTCTTTCTGTATTTATTGCATCAAAACCAAATACAATTCCTATAATAGGAATAAAGAAACTTAAAAAATAAAGAAATGATGGCAAAACATCTCCTGCCGTTGTATATAACTTCAAAAAAACAAATGCATCAGTTGAAGATTGAGCAGCTGCTCTGATATTTTGTATTGACACATAAATTGAAGTAAGTCCTGTAAGATAAACAAGACCAAGCAAAATTAAAAATTTTTTGCTGCTAAAATAATCAGCCAGCTCTTTTCTATAAATTGTAAGAACACTTTTCATTCTATACCTCTTTGAAATAGTTTAAGTAAACATCTTCTAGAGAGAAGTCCTTAATATCCATCTTTGTTAAAATAATTCCATCCATATTTGTTACTATCTTAGAAACATCCTGTCTTAAATCCTCGTCAGTTCCAATATGTATTGCATTTTCAGTTGAAGTAACAGTTTTTATTCCTTTAAGTGATTTAATTTTTTCAATGACATTGTTAACATCACCAATAATTTCTACTTCAATCAGGTATTTGTTTCCGCCAAACATATTTTTACTTAATTCAGCCATATTACCTTCCCCGATTAATTTTCCTTTTGACATGATTCCGACTTTATGACAAATTTTCTGAACGAGATTTAATTGATGTGAAGAAATAATAAAAGTTATTTTTTTATCTTTATTAAGATTAAATATAGTTTCAAGGATTTGATTTGCAACTTCCAGATCCAATCCTTCTGTTGGTTCATCAAAAATAACCAGTTGAGGATTTTTAATTAATACATCTGCTATACCAAGTCTTTGTTTCATACCTTTAGAAAATTGCTTTACAACTATGTTTTTTTCTTTTTGTAATCCTACAATTGACAGACATTCATCTATTTTTGATGGTATTTCTTTTTCAGGGATACTATTTAAAAGAGCAGTATATTCAAGATTTTGAGCAGCAGTCATATCTTCATAAAAACCTACTCTTTCAGGTAAATAGCCTGTAAAGCTTTTAATTCTCAGCGGATCTTTAGTAGGTTTATATCCCAAAACAGAAATATTCCCTGATGATGGTTCAGTAAGACCCAATAGCATTAAAATTACTGTTGATTTTCCAGCACCATTTGGCCCAAGTAAACCGTATATTTCTCCATTTGGAATGCTTAAATTTAAATTATCAACAACTGTTTTTGAACCATATTTTTTTGTTAAATTCTTTGTACTAATTATATAGTTATCCATATTAGACCTGTTAAATTCTTTTAATAATATTGTTTATTGTTAAATTATCTTCTGCCTAATCTGGCAAATATAATTGCTACTCCAACTATTACTATAACAATTATACCAATACCTACCCAACCCCATATTGTAGGAGTTTGAACAGTAACTCTAACATCCATCTTAGGACTGCTGTTTTCACTTGTAACATTTAAAGTTACCATATAATCACCGGCAATTGTTTTATCAGGCGGGAAAATAGTTACATCAATATCCTTTGTTTTTCCTGCATCAAGTTTATCTATTTCAGAAGGATTGTATTTAATTTTCCATCCTTCAGGTCCGCTTGAAGAAAGTGATATTTTTTCGATAGAAGCAGAACCTGTATTTTTTAATTGTACTGCAAAATGATTATCTTTGCCTGATGTAGCTTTGGTATCATATCTACCGCTTGTTGGAGTAAACGTAAGCTCATAAGTAGCTGTGATAATTGCTTTTAATTCTGCTTCGGTCTGTAAAGTGTCAGAAGCAGCTTTAATTTTTATTATATACTCTCCAGGCTCCTGCTTTGTTAATGGTATTGCTACAAATTTTAAACTTTCTTTTTTACCCTGTACTAATTTTACTGCTGAAATTTCAGTTGATTCATAAGCAGGTTGTATGGAAACATACCATCCTTGTGGAGCTTCAGCAGTAAGATTAAATATTGTTTCCTGAGGTCCGATATAACCAATATCAGCCTTAAATTCAAATTGAGAACCTGCTTTAGCTTTTAATTCAGGATAAGTAATATCAAATTTTACTTGAGGTTTTATTTCAGTGGTTGATGTTGTTGATTCGTCTGCAAATAACATTCCTGGTAATATGAAAAATGAAGCAATAACCATAACAATAGAAAAAATCAAAATTGCCTTTTTAAATATCTGTAATTTCATGTTCACTTTTAACGACTCCTTTTCCATAAATAAAATTGATATATTTGACTTCATTTATATTTAGATTTTAAGCTAAAATGAAATTTTATAACATTAGTTTTAAAAGTCAATATAATAATACTATATAGAAAATTAAATTCTAATTAATATATAAAGAAAGTAATAAATTTGATTATTTATCTTAAATACTGTCTCATGTTATCTATGTAAATAATTTTTTTTAAAAAATCTGTATTAATATTTTGATCACATTTAAATATTTCTGAAATTTTTATATTAATTATGTTGAAATAATACAGGAAATTTATTATATTAACAAATAGCAAAAAAATATTAAAAGAACCTTTAAATTAGTCCGGAGAGGCTAAAAGGTAAAATGAAATGATATATAATTTTAATTTAAAATTTTTATATAAATTTTATATAAAATGCCTTCTTACTTATTAAAAGTAAGAGGGCATTTTTTTAACAGCTTTTCAGATATTTTTTAAAAAATATCTATTAAAAAAATAATAATATTAATTAATGATCTAAAAATAAAAGTTATGCGGGAAAAAGCAACAGTATTAAATGCAGACGATATTGAAAGAATAATTAAAAGAATTTCACATGAAATAGTTGAAAGAAATAAGGGAAGTGAAAATCTTATATTTATTGGAATTCAAAAAAAGGGTGTTCCTCTTGCAAAAAGAATTAAAGAAAGTATAGAAAAAATAACAAACTCTGAAATTAAATTAGGAAAACTTGATATTTCTTTTTATAGAGATGATGTTAATGAGAAAATTAAATCAGATGTAAATATTACTGATATTCCCTTTGAAATAAAGGGGAAAGATATCATTTTAGTTGATGATGTTCTTTTTACAGGAAGAACAATTAGAGCTGCTATGGATGCGATTATGGATTTTGGAAGACCGCAATCAATTCAGCTGGTTGTTTTAATTGATAGAGGACACAGAGAACTTCCAATCAGGGCAGATTATGTTGGGAAAAACTTACCAACTTCATTAAATGAATTCGTTGAAGTAAAGCTTAGCGAGACAGATAATGAAGATAAAGTAACAATATGTTGGATATAAATAGAAAAATATAATTAAAATAAAAATTATGGTTGAGAAAAAAGATATATTAAATTTAGATAAATTCAGCATAAAGGAAATTAATGATTTAATGAATATGGCTGATTCATTTACTGAAATCTTAAAAAGAGATGTAAAAAAGGTTCCTGTGCTTAGAGGTAAAACAATAATAAATTTATTTTTTGAACCAAGCACAAGAACAAAGGTTTCTTTTGAAATTGCTGCTAAAAGATTATCTGCAGACTTAATTAATTTTTCACCAAATTTAAGCAGTCTTAAAAAGGGTGAATCTGAAATTGATACACTTAAAACTATAAATGCTATGAAAATTGACTTAGTTATTATAAGACATAGTGATAGCGGATATATTAATTATTTTGCAAAAAATATACCGGTTCCGGTAATAAACGCTGGTGATGGGAAACATGAACATCCTACTCAAGCACTTCTTGATTTATATACAATTTATAAAAATTTTTCAAAGCTGGAAGGTTTAAAAGTTGCTATAGTTGGCGATATTTTAAATAGCAGAGTTGCAAGATCAGATATTAAATTATTTAATAAAATGGGTTTGGATGTAAAAGTAGTAGCACCATCAATGTTAATACCTCAAAATTTTTCATGTTTTAATGCAAAAATTCATTCAAATATTGAAGAGGTTATATCAGAAGCAGATGTTCTTTATATGTTGAGGATGCAATTTGAAAGACAGGATAAAAAATTTTACCCGTCAACAAAGGAATACAATGAATTTTTATCATTAAATTTATCAAGGCTTAATAAAATGAAGAAAGATTCTATCATTATGCATCCCGGTCCTGTAAACAGAGGAATTGAAATATCCGATGAAGTAATGGAAATGCAGGAAATAGTTAAGGATAAAATAAAAATAAATACTCAGGTTGCTAATGGAGTAGCTGTAAGAATGGCAGTCCTGTATTATGCGCTTAGCTAATATTATTAATTATTATTATTATATAAAAATTATTAAATTATCGGATTTAAATATAAAGTTAAAGTTGAACTTTAAAGTTTAAAATAAAAATATAAAGAAAAGTAAAATAATAATTAAAATTTTTAAATAAAAATTTTAATTAAGAAGGATAAGATAAAAAAATTGTAAGAATATAAAAATTTATAACTGATATTTAAGGGTATTCTATAAATTATTAATAAATATTAAAAACAATAAAAACAAAAAAATTTTATGGAATTTAAAAATTTAAATTCAAAAAATAAAGAAAATATAATTATTAGAAACGGGTTTATTATAAATCCGCAACTAAATAACAAGTTTAAAGCTGATATTTTAATTTTTAATGGAGTAATTAAAGAAATAAAAGAAAATATATTACTTAATTCAAAAGAATCTTTTCAGGAAATAAATGCAGAGGGATTATATGTATGCCCGGGATTTATAGATATGCATGTTCATTTAAGAGAACCAGGAAATGAAGATGAAGAAGATATAAATAGTGGAATAAAATCTGCTTTAAGAGGGGGAATTACTTCTATCGCATGCATGCCAAATACTGAACCTGCAATTGATTCAGAATATCTTGTTAAATATATAAAACTTAAATCAAAAGAGCTGGATTTTAATATATATCCTGTTGCAGCAATTACGAAAAATCTTCAAGGTGAAAAATTAAATAATTTAGGAATATTAAAAAATTCAGGTGCAATTGCATTTTCAGATGATGGTAAATGTATTCAAAATGCACGACTAATGTATGAAGCCATGAGATATTCTATTCAATTTAGTGCTCTTCTTATTTTACACGAAGAAGATTACAGTTTTTCTGAAAACGGACTTGCTAATGAAGGTTATTATTCTGCATTGCTGGGACTTGATGGAATTTCAAGTTTAAGTGAAGATTTAATAGTATCAAGAGATATAATGCTTGCAAAAATTACTGGTGCAAAAATACATATAACACATGTAAGCAGTGCTAAATCGGTAGAA
>JAMDEN010000134.1 GCA_023487035.1 Actinomycetota bacterium | reverse complement strand
TTATTGACAATAATAATCTGATAATTAATTTTACCTGTAATTTTTTCAGGTTTGTTGAAGACTGTTTTTCCCACAGGCGCAAAAAACTGATCAATTCCTTAATTCTTTCCTCAGATCATTACAAAATCATTCAAGATAAGTTATTGTTAAACCTCGAAAATATGAGCTTCAATAAAGATGTAAGGCCCGAAGAGTTAAGCCTTGAAGATTATCTATTGCTCTTTATAAGCATAAAATTTTAGAGTCATCCTATCATAAAAAAATGAATATTAGTATTATTTAATACTATTGTATCATATTAGTTTATGATAGAATGTAAACAGTGGAGATGTGGCGGAATTGGTATACGCAATAGATTGGCAGTCTATTAGGTGAAAGCCTGTGTGGGTTCGATTCTCATCATCTCCACCCGGAAAATAAAAAGACGACTCCGAAGAGTCGTCTTGAAAGCTTTTCGATTGGCAGTCTTATCTTTTCAATTTGTAATATATAATAATATATTGCAGTATGTCAAGCACAATCTTAAAATTTTCAGCAGTTCAGACTATGGATTACTAAAAAATCTTTTTTTGAAAAGACATGAATTGAATTTTAAAAAAAACTGATATAAAATTTATTAGCTTTGTTAGTAAATTGGGGAGTCGCCAAGCGGAAAGGCAACGGGTTTTGGTCCCGTCATCCGGAGGTTCGAATCCTCCCTCCCCAGCCAATCACTTTAGGATTAAAGAAAAACTATAATCAGAGTTTGAATATAACAGTGCTATATTCAAACAAAGGATTCGAAAGGACGGACTGAATGAAATGAAGGAGTCCGCGGCTCTGCAGCGAACGAAGTGAGACGAAAGACCGAATCCTCCCTCCCCAGCCAATCACTTTAGGATTAAAGAAAAACTATAATCAGAGTTTGAATATAACAGTGCTATATTCAAACAAAGGATTCGAAAGGACGGACTGAATGAAATGAAGGAGTCCGCGGCTCTGCAGCGAACGAAGTGAGACGAAAGACCGAATCCTCCCTCCCCAGCCAATCACTTTAGGATTAAAGAAAAACTATAATCAGAGTTTGAATATAACAGTGCTATATTCAAACAAAGGATTCGAAAGGACGGACTGAATGAAATGAAGGAGTCCGCGGCTCTGCAGCGAACGAAGTGAGACGAAAGACCGAATCCTCCCTCCCCAGCCAGTTTGAACAGTTCTTTATGTTTACTAATACATCAAAGGGTTTTTTAAGCTCAAATTCAAGCTTTTTACCTCTTAATTTTAAATTCGAAAGTAAAAAATTAATTAGTGGTCTTTTTTGCTCAACTTTAGAACTTTCAAATAATTCTGGTGCTCTAGAACATATATTTAGAAGATTAATAAGTATAATTGAGTAGCTTTCATCGGCTTCAATAACTCTTTTTAATTTATCATTTAATTCATATTGTCTTTGCTTTAATTCATACGCTTTTTTATCGTATTCATCTTGAGTAATACTATCCAATCCTCTGGTTTCCGTGGTTTTAATTGGAAATTATGGATAAATACCTGTTTTGTACTTGTGGGGTGTGAAAGCAAATTCTTATGAATGTTTTCCTTACTTATATTTTTTTTGAAATATTTTCCAGTGTTAGACTATCAATAAATAGGGTATCAATTAATTTAGCTCTCATAGCCCCAATTATTGCAAATGTTTTATCAAGTCCAGTGGCTACGACTATTTTATTATCTATATTAAATAGGTCTTCTTTGCTGATAGAGATAGCTCTCTCTTTTATTTTGCTGTTGTATATTTTACCATTAATGTCGAAGAAAATATGATGGCTCTCACCAACAACATTAAAACTTTCAAGTTCTTTAATTTCGTCATCTCTTAGATAATCTTTATAAAGATTACTGATTGACTTGTCATTAAAATAACCAATCCCAAGCAGGGCTATATTTATTGATTTATGCAAAAGAAAGGTTTTCTTTATGCTGGAACTATTCATTAGAATTTCTTTTATTTCCTTACTGTCTACAATAGTATCGGAGTTAATAAAATAATAAGAGCCTATAAACATATTTTTCATGCGCCTTACTAAATCCGATGAATTAAACTCAATAGGTATGGTTGCAAAATTGCCATTTAGCTGAACTATATCTACATTAATCCTTTTTTTACCCTTGAAATTATTTACAACACTATATATTGTCGATCCCCATGAAATTCCTAAAATATCACTGTCTTTTAAAACATTTTCAAGGTATTCTGCTGCTTGAATAGCTACAACATTTTTTATTAATTCATTACTATCTGTTTCCTGGACATTTACTGCAAAGACTTCTCTAATATTAAAAGTATTTTTAATTTCTAATTCCAGGTCATGCAATTTATCAGATGGGTTATTAATAAAAACCTCTATTATACCTGTTTCTCTTCCTTTTTTTAGCAGTCTTGAAATAGTAGCATAAGATACATTAAAAATCTTTCCTATTTCTCTAAGATCCATATCCTGCTTATAGTACATATGGGCAACTTTAGCAATAAGTTCTTCTTCTCTCATAAATCCATCCAATATTTTATTTTACGTAAACATTTACAAGAAATTATAAGTTATATTTTTATATTAATCAATATAATTTTTATCTAATAATGGTAATAATAAGCTTAAAACCATTTTTTTAAATGGTAAATATTTAAAAATATTCTATTGACATAAATTTTTATAGATATATAATGTGTAAATAGTTAAATAATTGTAAATATTTGCATAATCAAATTAAGGAAATTAATGGATAACAGAAGTGAAAAAAAATACATAGTCATTAATGAAATCAAATCCCAGGGGGAAAAATGGATACAGATAATAAAGGAATATTATAAAGTAGAAAAAGTACTGATCTCCAACATAAAAGATAATTCAATAATTTGCTTTATGGGTACCGGTTCTTCTTACAATAACAGTCTTATGGCAGAATTTGCATATAATAAATTAATGAATAAGCAATCTTACTCGATCAACTCATCTGAATACTTATTTAACCCCGATGTTTTTATTAAACCGGGTTATGAAAATAAAAAAGTCTTTGCTATTTCCAGAACAGGGGAAACAACTGATACTCTGCTTGCTTTAAAAATGTTAAAAAAATTAAATATATTTTTAATTTCTTTAACTACCTTTCCAAATAGCAATATTGCAAGAAATAGCAATTTATCAATTGTTTTTGAAGATTTAAGAGAAGAAAGCATAACTTCAAATCGAGTAGTATCAAGCATTGCACTGTTTCTACTATGTTTGTTTTATAAACTCTGTGGGAAAGAATCGTTAATAGAAAAAATTAATGATTACACTGAAACATTTTTTAGTAATTACAACCAGTATTGCAACTATATCTCATCAATAGTAAAAACTATGGATTTTAATAAATTTGTTTTTCTGGGTCCCGGACCATTTTATAGTATAGCCAGAGAAGCAGCCCTAAAAGTAAGGGAAATGTCGATTACCAATACAGAATTTTGGCCGACCCTGGAATTTAGGCAAGGGTATAGCACTAATATAGAAGAAGATAATTTAATTATTGCTTACTTATCTAAAACAAATATTGATTTCCAGGTTAAAGCGTGTATGGAACTGGAAAAGGCTGGAGCAAAAATTTTAGTCATTAGTGACAAAACAAAATTAGAAAGTTATAAAAAGTTTTATGATTATATTCTAGAAGCCAATCTTGGACTGCAAGATGAATTACTTTGCCAAGTTTATTATCAATTATTTGGTCAACTTATTGGGTACTACCAGGCACTAAAGAAAAACATCGACCCTTCAAATCCGAAAAATTTAGATTATATTGTAAAAATTTAAAAAATAACAATTCAAAAAGTTTAAATCTTAAGAAATTTTTTATAATTATTAAAAATTTAAAATAGATATGAATGTTAAAAATTTAAAAGAAATTAGTAACAATATAAGAGCCGAAGTTCTGAAAATGACAACAAACGCAAAGTCAGGCCATCCAGGCGGATCGCTTTCCATGGCTGATATACTGACGGTGCTTTACTTTGATATCTTAAATCATGATCCTAAAAATCCCCGTTTAAAGCAAAGAGATATATTTATATTATCAAAAGGGCACTGCGCACCTGCACTTTATGCTGCTTTAGGACTGTGCGGATATTTTAGCAAAGACGAGTTTAGAAGGCTAAGAAAGCTGGGTTCGGTGCTGCAGGGCCACCCCGATAGTACCAAAACTCCCGGTGTCGAAGTATCCACAGGTTCACTTGGTAATGGACTGTCTGTTGGTTGTGGAATCGCAGCTTCATCTAAAATTGATGGCAACGTCAGAAATATTTATGTCCTGCTGGGAGACGGTGAATGTGATGAAGGGCAGGTATGGGAAGCTGCTATGTTTGCTTCTCACTACAGACTCGATAACCTAATTGCAATTATTGACTTAAACGGATATCAGGTAGATGGGAAAACCTCTGATATTATGAATATAGAGCCTCTAAATAAAAAACTGGAAGCTTTTGGCTGGGAAGTGTTTGAAATAGATGGACATGATATTAAATCAATAGCCTCTACCTTTAAGATTGCAACCGGTAGTAAGAATGGTAAGTCAAAAGCAGTAATTGCAAAAACTATTAAAGGCAAAGGTGTGAGCTTTATGGAAAATGAAAATAAATACCATGGGACTCCCTTAAAAGAAGATGAGCTGAGTCTAGCATTAAATGAACTTAAAGAAAGGTGAGCAATATGGATTATATATCAGGCAGAGAATCATATGGCAGAGTGTTGGTGGAAATAGGCGAAAATGAAAAAATAGTAGTACTTGATGCTGATGTTTCAAAAGCTACTAAAACTAGTTATTTTGCCAAAAAGTATCCTGAAAGATTTTTTAACGTTGGTATTGCAGAGCAAAATTTATTAGGTGTTGCAGCAGGGCTAGCTGTTGATGGAAAAATTCCAGTTGCATCTACTTTTGCAGTTTTTGCTACTTGCAAAGCTCTTGATCAGATAAGAAATGTTATATGCAAATCTAATTTAAATGTAAAAATTGTTGCTACCCATGCAGGGCTGACTGTAGGTGAAGATGGTGCATCGCATCAATCTGTAGAAGATATTTCAATAATGAGAAGTATTCCAAATATAGTTGTAATTATACCCGCTGACGGCAATGAAGCAGCCAATGCAATAAAGCAGGCGGTATTAAATTATGTAGGTCCGGTTTATATAAGACTATCAAGATTTGAGAGCCCAATTTTAACAAAAGAAGATGATGAATTTACTATAGGAAAAGCAAAAGTTATAGGTAGAGGAAGTGATCTTACAATAGTTTCTACTGGTATACTGCTTGCAAATGCTATAAAAGCCAGGGACTGCCTAAAACAAGAAGGTGTTAGTGCAGCTCTTGTAAATTTACCAACAATAAAACCTATAGATAGAGATATTCTGCTTGGATATGCTAAAAAAACGAAAGCGATAATAACTGTTGAAGAGAATACTAAAATTGGTGGGTTATACTCTGCAGTAAGCGAAGTTCTGTCTGAAAGTTTCCCAGTTCCGATAATGAGTATATCAATAAATGACAAATTCGGTATGTCAGGAAGCGTAGAAGATCTTTCGAAATATTATAGTCTCACAGAGAAAGACATAGTCAGTAAATCTTTAGAACTTATAAAACTTAAAGAGAGAATATATAGTTGAAGAATTTATAAGCATTCAATAAAAGGCAATTTTAAAAATCTATTTGTAGATTATTTATATAAAGAATAATTATCACCATAAATAAAGGAGGTTTTAATGAAGGAATAAAATGAGATTTGCTTGATTATACTAGCCTCTTTAAAAACTATATATAGCAAACAAATCTCAGAGAAATTGTATAAAAAATTAAAATAGAAGTAAACATTTGAGGAGGAAAATGAAAATGAAAAGTAAATGGTTCTTAATTGTTGCAGTTGTTCTGGCAGTTATGCTGGGTCTTACTGTTTCTATGGCAGGATGTAAAGCAACTACAACAGAGACAACAGCCGCTAAAACAACAGCTGCAGAAACCACCGCTGCAAAAACAACGGCAGCAGCTGAGACAACTACAGCAGGTGAGCCTGTAACGATTACGGTTACTAGTTGGAGAACAGAAGATATTGATGCATGGAATGCTATTAATGCAGTATTTATGAAAGCGCATCCTAATATAAAAGTTGAATTCAAACCAATAAAGAATACAGAGTATTATGCACAAATTGGTACTGCTCTTGAAACTGGTACAGGTGTTGCTGATGTTTTGGGTTTGCATAGCTTTGGTACTGGTAAAAATATATATAATGGTGGCCATTTGGCTAAATTAAACGATTTGGTAACTGGTCTAACAGATTTATCGGCTCATTCCCGTGCAGCTTGGGCAACAGAAGATGGCATAAGTTATGCAGTTCCTATAGGAGCTGTAGTACATGGTATTTACTACAACAAAGATATTTTTGATAAATATAACCTTAAGGAACCAAAAACTTGGTCTGAATTTATAAAAATTTGCGATACTCTGAAAGAAAATGGTGAAACAGTTATTGCTCAGGGAAGCAAAGAGGGTTGGACATTATATGAGACTGGTTATAATGATTATGGCTGTAATTTCTACGGTGGTGAGAAGAGCAGGCAGAAACTTATGGCTGGTGAAATGAAATTTACAGATGAACCATTTGTTAAAGCATTTGAGGCTGTAGATTCGCTTACTAAATATTATCCAAAAGGGTATCAGGCTATTGATTATGTAAGTTCACAACAAATGTTTACAACAGGGAAGGCTGCAATATTTATTGGTGGTTCCTGGGAAATAGGTACATTTAAAAATATGGGTTTGGATTTTAAATTAGGATGGTTTGCACCTCCGGTTGAAAATGAAGGCGATAAATTGCAGTACTGTTGGAATAGTGATATAGCATTTGCTATGTACAAAGATACTCCCCATTCTGCAGAAGTTATTGAATATCTTAAATGGTTACTCACGCCTGAATTTGGTCAAAAATTAATGGAGAATTTACCAGGATTCTATTCATATGTTAAGGGGGATTATACGCTAGAACCACTTGCACAGAAGATGCTTGAAGCATCATATAATGCAGATTTAACTGAAAGGTTGACTTATGAAAAGTTATCAGATAAGGAACCTTCTGGAAATTCTTTAATGTATGAAGCCTTGTCGAAGTTGGCTAACAAAGAATTTACACCTTTAGAAGCAGCACAGCATGTCCAGAGTGGATTAGAAACTTGGTACAAGTTTAAGTAAAAAATGTAAAAGTATATAGATATTTAATATCCACCTAGTATTAAGCTGGCTTTAATATAATTTGATATTAAAGCCAGTTTAATAAATTAATTTTATATACAATAAAATTTTAGTTAACAGTAATGAAATGAAGAAAAACCGAAAATTAAAACCAATAATAATTTTTTTCTTGGCTCCTGCACTTATATTATATTCTTGGTTTTTAATTGTACCAATACTTAATTCATTAAGACTCAGCTTTTATACTGGCAATTTATTTAAAGCAGAAAAGTTTGTTGGGTTGGCTAATTATATTAAACTTTTCACCCAATCGCCCTTTAATGAGAGGCTTATTGGTGCATTTGTAAATAATATAAAATTTTTCGTGGTATTGTGTATTGTTCAGAATTTGACTGCTTTAATTCTAGCTATTATTTTAACAAGAAAATTTAAAGGTTCTGAATTTTTTAGAACAATTTTTTTTATTCCAACAACACTTTCAGTGCTTGTTGTAGGGTTTTTATTTAACCTAATGTTGAACCCTACATGGGGATTTATCGATAAAATATTAAAAGCAATAGGTCTAGAGGTTTTAATTAGACCGTGGTTGGGTGACCCTGTAACAGCATTACCTACAATATCATTAATAGGTTCTTGGCAATATATAGGTATACCTCTGATACTATTTACTGCAGGTATTAAGGGCATAGATCAAGAAATATTTGAAGCAGCCAGAGTTGATGGAGTAAGCCAAATAGGTTTGATTAGATATATAACACTACCATTATTAAAACCTATAATAGGTGTAGTAATAATATTAACTTTTATTGGAAATTTTACTGCCTTTGATATTGTTTATGCTGTGGCTTCAACTATGGGTAATCCAAACTATACAACAGATATTTTTGGTACATTCTTTTACAGGACAACATTTGGACGTGGAACGGCTTCATTTAATCCTGACCCCGGACTTGGAGCAGCAATTGCTACTATAATGTTTTTCGTAGTATTCATTGGAGTTATTTTATGGTTAGCTATTTTTAGAAGGAAAGAGGAAGAATAATGCAAAAAACTAAAAATATTGTTGCTCGTTCATCTTTATATACATTTATGCTTATATTCACTGGAGTTGTATGTTACCCAATCTTTTTAATGATTGCTACATCCTTAAAAAGTAATAAGGATATTTTTACAAATCCATATGGATTACCTTCCAATTTTATTTTTAATAATTATAGTAAAGTATTTCTTGTTTCAAGATACGACTTATACTTTCGTAATAGCTTTATTGTAACATTATCTTCAATAGCATTGATATTGGTTCTTTCTTCTTTAGCATCTTATGTCTTAGCTAAATATAAATTTGCTGCTAATAGACTTATTTATTTTTATTTTTTAATTGGAATAATGATTCCGATAAAACTTGGAACCATCAATATTGTACAAATTATAAATGGATTACATTTATTTGATAACCTGTTGTCACTTATAATAGTTTATACCGTAATGGGGGTACCTCTTGGTATATTTATCCTGACTGATTTTATAAAGATGATACCAGAGGAGTTAAGTAATGCTGCGAGAATAGATGGATGTAGTGATTATGGAATATTTTTAAAAATAATATTGCCCTTACTTAGGCCAGCTTTAGCTGCAGTGGCTATCGTAAATATTTTACCTATATGGAATGATTTTTGGTTTCCATTAATCCTAATAAGATCTGAACATTTAAAAACAATACCTTTGGCTACATCTATCTTATATGGACAATATGAAACTCAATGGGGGATGGTTTTTGCAGTTTTAACAACTGCATCAGTTCCTTTGATAATATTTTATCTAATTATTTCAAAACAATTTATAAGAGGGTTGTCTGAAGGTGCATTTAAAGGGTAAGAATATAATATATTTTTAGAGCTTTTAATAAGCTTGGGAAAATAATCACATATTAAATTCAAAAAGATAATTATCCAAAGTTAGGGCAGCTTAATTTTAATATTTATTTTAATAATTTTGAGACTGTAGATTGTAAAAGCCTAAGCGAATAACAAGAAATAAAATTATAAGATTTAAAAAAACAGTTTGGAAAAGATATATGAGCATAATCAATTGGAGAATTAAATGGATTATATATTAGGAGTTGATGGAGGAGCAACCAAGACTCTAATTAGGATAAATGATATTAATGGAAAGAAAATTACTGAAGTCATCTCAGGCCCAACAAATTACAAAGATATTGGAATAGAAAAATCAATAATAAATATGAACAATGGAATACTCAAGGCTATAGATAGAATTAATTTAAATA
>JAMDEN010000121.1 GCA_023487035.1 Actinomycetota bacterium | reverse complement strand
TTCTAAGTGGTTAAACACCAACAGTAAAATCTTTCTTTTTGATGAACCCACCAGAGGAATAGATGTTGGGGCTAAAACTGAAATATTTAAATTAATAGAAAATCTGGCAAAAAAAGAAGCAGGGATAGTTTTTATTTCTTCAGAACTACCTGAGGTGATGAATATGAGCGATAGAATTTTGGTAATGAGAGAAGGTAAAATTTCTGCAGAGTTTAATAAGATGGATGCAACACAGGAAAGTATAATGACAGCAGCATTGCATATTTAAAATAAACAAAAATTATAAGGGAATACAAAGGGAGCATAATGAGAGGAGAAATCTGGAAAAAGGTCTTTAAAAATTATGGAGTAATAATTTTTTTTGTAATATTAGTTATAATTTTATCCCTGCTTTCAAATAAATTTTTGAACATTGCAAATGTCCTAAATATTATAAGGCAATCTTCAATAATTGGATTAGTTGCGATTGGTTCTACTTTGACAATAATTTCTGGTAATTTTGATTTATCTGTAGGATCAGTAGCAGGTCTTACTGGTGTTATAGCTATATCTTTGACAAACAGGTTTGGTGTAGTTAGCGGAGTGATTATAGCTTTATTAGTTGGCATAGTAGTTGGTTTCATTAATGGTTTTTTAGTAACTAAGGCTAGAATAAACTCCTTTATAGTTACATTAGGAATGATGACCATTGTCAGAGGATGTGCGCTTTTATGGACAAACGGTTATATTGTTGCTGGAAAAATTGAATCTTACAAATTAATTGGAAGGGGAATGATAGGGCCAATACCTATTCCAATAATAATACTTGTAGTATTTGTAGCTATATTCTGGTTTTTTATGCAAAAAACCAGGACTGGCAGATATATATATGCAGTTGGTGGTAATAAAGAAACAGCATATCTTTCTGGAATATCTGTTTCTCGATATCAAACAATGTGTTATGTAATAGGAGGTTTTTTAGCAGCTATTGCCGGAATAGTGTTAACTTCAAGAATGAATGCAGCTACTCCAAATGATGGAACTGGTTATGAATTTGATGCAATTACTGGCACTATTATTGGTGGTACTTCATTAGCAGGTGGGGAAGGCAACGTACTGAAATCAATACTTGGTGTTATTTTGCTTAATGTCATAAACAATGGTTTTAATATTTTAAATGTGAATCCGTATATTCAATATGTGTTTAGAGGATTTATTATTTTAGCATCAGTTGCAATATATTCAGTCAGATTTAGAAAAGAATAGAAAAAATTATTTTTTGTTCCAACTACAATATGTTTTTACATATAACTAACAATAGCATTAACACGATAGGAGGTGGTTAATAATTTATTAATTTTAGTGTTAGAAATATCAAAAATAATAAAAAGAGAGGAAAAAATGATTAAAAAAATATTAATCTGTTTGTTGGTAACTATATTTATAGTTTCCTTAGGAGTTATAAGTAGTGGATGTAGGGTTGTTACTACAGATGAAGCTGTAGCATCACAAACAACAGCAGCGGCTGAAACCACAAAAGCTGCAGAAACCACAGCAGCCGCAACAGTAAAAGATAATAATGCGACCGGATTAAAGCAATTCAATATTGTGTTTGTAATTGCTGGTGTCGATGCTCCATTCTGTGCGCCTTATATGAAGGGTTATCAGGATGCTGCAAAAGCATATGGCCAGAAGTTAGAAATAAAAGATGGTAAATGGGATGCAAATGTAGTGAATAATCTGATCGAGGATGCAGTAGCTGCAAAAGTTGATGCTATAGCAGTAAACCCTATTGATTCTGTAGCAGTTGTTCCAGCAGTTGAAGAAGCAATTAAAGCTAAGGTACCCATAATGGGGTCCTGGGTTAGAATTGGTGCTAAAAATGAGTTGTATCCTGGGACATTTGCATATGTTGGAATTGACGAGTGGCAAAGAGGATTTGCAGCTGGGAATCTTATGCTGAAGGCATTACCTGATGGTGGCGGAATTGTATTAATTGAAGGTACTCCTGGTATGCAGGCAGTAAATGACAGAAGAGATGGTTTTTTGGCAGCTATAAAGAGCAATCCAAAAATAGAAGTTTTAGGTCAGCAGGCAACAAAGTCTTGGGGCAGAGAAGAAGCTACTAAAATAATGGAAAACTTTATACAGGCTAACGGTGATAAAATTAAAGGATTATATGCTCAAGACGATAATATGGCAATTGGAGGACTTCTAGCGCTTGAAGAAGCAGGCATGAAAGATGTTAAAGCAGTTGGAATCGGCGGAAGCAAAGAGGGAATTAAAGCAATATTAGATGGCAAGATGTATGGAACAGTTTATGATCAGCCTTATGAGGCAGGAGTGTTAGCTTTTACTTCTATCCTCAATTATCTTTTAGGTGTTAAATTCCCGGATGAGATTATTATAAAGAATCCACTTGTTACTATAGAAAATGCTTCTCTATTTCCTGGTGAATGGTAATAATTTAATATTGAAGTATGGGCTATACAAGCCCATACTTCAATGTACGCAACTATTAAGGTTATTTCTTTATCCTTGGTTAATAATTAATAATATTTTTAAGCAACTTTTCAGCCAGTTGTCAAAGATTATACTTAAATAGAATACCTTTTATATTATTAATAATTAAAATCAATATTTTTTAATACAAGATGAACATAAAAGAAAAAATTAGTAAAGTAATAAAACACCAAACGGTAGATTCAATTCCAATGATGTATAGAGGTCTTCCTGATACTGATAAAAGATTGAATAAGTATTTTCATTTAGATGAACCAGAAAAGGATTGGAAAAAACTTCTGAAAAAATTAGGTGCAGATTTAATGAGTACCGGTTATACATTAAGCAAATATACTGTTTATTTCCCGGAATATATCGGGCCTTATAAAAATTTATATAATGATCATTGCTTTTTTAATTCATGGGGATTAGACAGTGAAACTGCAAATACAAGATTTGGGGAATATGTACATTATGCATGTAATTCACCTTTAAGAGATGCATCTATAAGTGAAATAATTAATTACAAAGGTCCTGAAATAGACCATTTCAATTTTAATAATTTTAATTTAGACGTTTCTTTACAAGAAGAAAATTTCTTTTGTACTGGAACTTTAGATTATATTTTTATGATTGCAATGTGGTTAAGGGGAGAAGACCAGTTCCTTTTGGATTTAGCTGCCAATAAAAAACTTGCACAAGTGTTGATTGATAAAATTGGAGAATTTGCATTTGAAATAAATAAAGAAATTTACAAAAAACATGGTAATAAACTTGATATGTTTGGTTTATGGGATGACGTTGCTGATCAGAAATCTCTTTTGATGAGACCTGAAACATGGAGACAGCTTTTTAAAAAATGGTATAAGAAAATAATTGAAACTGTCAAAAAATATGACCAGATTGTTCTATTCCATTGCTGCGGAAATTGTAATGCAATAATTCCGGATTTTATAGAAATAGGAGTTGATATTCTTGATCCAATTCAGACTTCTGCATTGGATATGGATTTCTATAATCTCAAGAAAAAATATGGAAATAATATAACTTTTCATGGAGGAATAGATGTTCAAAAACTGCTTCCTTTTGGGACAGTTTCTCAAATAAAGGATGAGGTTAAAAAAATAAAGAAATTATTCGAGACAAATGACGGAATAATTTTAGGACCTTCACATGAAATACCAAACGATGTTCCAATAGAAAATATTTTAGCCATTTATAAATAGGATATTAACCCTTTCCTCTCAAAGGATTTTATTTATTTTTTAATATAAACTGCAAAATTTTAAATTGGCCTGATAAGATAAACAAGTGAATAGAAAAATGATAAATATAAATGAAATTGTGGAATAAGGAGCTATGAAAAATGATAAAAGATTATTTTAAAAATTCTGTAAAAAAAATGATAGTAATTGGAGAAAGTAATGCCTTTGGTATGTGTGCTTCTGATTCGAGAAATGAGTGGGCTCAAACAGTAGCGAATCTTATAAGGGATTTTCAGGATGAACCTCTGATATTTTTAAATAATGCAATTCCTTCAAACGTCATCAGTCCAACGAGTCCGGGATATAAATATCTACCAGATTATGGTCTTCCAAGTGCACTTGAAAGATATAAAAAAGATGTTATAGACCAGAATCCCGATCTGACTATTATTGCTTATGGACTAAATGATTCAAGATGTGGTAATCCTGTAAATAATTTTATTGAAGATTTGCAAAAAATTGTCTCAGATATTAAAAAAGAAACAAAATCTATGATTGTTTTGGCAAGCCCTTATTGGAACACTCAATATAATGAAGAGATATGGAATAATCTCAAGGTTAAACCTGAATGGTCTGTTGGAGAATATGCGACATTTGCGAAAACGGGCAGAGATTTGGTTTGGTCTTATGTAACAGAAATAGAAAAATTATCTCATAAGCACAATTGTTTGTTTGTTGATTTATTTTCTCCTACCGAAAATTGTATTTGGCTGCTGCATGAAGATAATTGTCATTTTAATGATATCGGTCAGAAAGTAATTGGGCAAATAATTTTTAATAAAATTGCATGTTCTTGTTCTTTTATTGGTAAAAAAAGCAAACGTATTGAGATTGAAGGGAATTTCGATATTAGCAATACCGGAGGAACGGGCGCTAAGAGTAGAATTATTGAAGGATGGTTAAAAAGGTAAAGTTTAAAGGATCTGAATAATGTGGTTAAAAGGCAGCATACATATTCATACAAATTATGGGGATGGGGAACTTGCACCTGAAGATATTTTTCATTGGTATAACTCTAATGGTTATAATTTTATAGCATTTACAGATCACAATAAAATAACAAATTACAATATAAACAATGATAAAAATTTTATTATAATCGAAAATTCCATAGAATTTGGAAGATTTGAAACAGACTTACATATTTTGGGCATTGGTCTTAAAACAGATAAGATAAGAAAAGATTTTTCTTATTATCAAGAGAAAATAGATTATATCTTAAAAAATGATGGTATCCCAATAATCAATCACCCTAATTGGAAATGGACATCTTGCAGTTTTGAGATGCTTATTTATTTAAAGAAGTATGTCGGAATTGAAGTATTTAACACTTTATTAACAAAAGAGATTGGTTCTCCTTATGCTTTAGAAAAATGGGATTACATATTATCCAGGGGAATAAAAGCATGGGGTTTTGCAGTTGATGATTTACACGGATTTTCATTGGATTTAATTGGTAAAGGATGGATTATGGTTAAGGTTGATTTTATATCAAAGAATGAAATACTAAAGTCAATTATCGAGGGTAATTTTTATGCAAGCAATGGTGCCATTCTTAAAGAAATATATTTAAAAGATAATTATTTATATATCAATTCCGCCAACGGTGAAGAAATAGTTTTTATAGCCGATAATGGTAAAATTATTAATACTGTTAAAGGAAGAGAAGCAAATATTGAAATAAATAAGAAATATAAATACGTAAGGGCTGAGATTAGATGCAAGGAAGGAATAGCTTTTTCTCAGCCATTTTTTATTTAGAATAATATGTAAATATTTCTAATATAGATTTTTAAATATTAAATTCATAAAAAAATACATATGCAATAGTAGGGAGTAAATATGAACAATGGTAACAGAAATTACGGATGCAGATTGCAGGAAATATCCATATATGGCTTTAAATCTCTGATTCTGGAAAATGAAGTTTTAAGGACAACATTAATAATAGATAAGGGTTGTGAGATTGTAGAATTTAATTTTAAAAAAATGGATTTGGATTTTGTATGGCGAACTCCAAACGGGCTTGGAGCCTTAAAGAATTTTTCCAAAGATTACAGCGATGATTTAATACTTACAGATTATTACACAGGAGGATGGTTTGAAGCATTTCCTGTTTGTGGTGGAGGCGGGGATTATTTTGGAACTCATATACCAGTGTATGGTGAGGTTTGCTATCTTCCATGGGATTATGAGGTTTTAAAGGATGATGAAGATGAAATAATTGTTAAGACTTACTGTAAAACAATGAGGTCTCCTTATTATCTTGAAAAAATTATTACTTTAAAGTCGATGATACCAGCTCTACTTATTGAAGAATCAATAAAGAATTTATCTGCAGAAAAACTCCATTTTAATATAGGATATCACCCTAATTTTGGAAAAAGTTTTATAGATAATGAGCTCGAATTTGAAATACCTGATTGTGTGGTAGAAATTTTATGGTCCAGCGAAAATTCAAGATTTAATTTGGGTGAAAAAGGAAACTGGCCATATTCGAAAGATAAAAAAGACAAAGCTATAGATTTGCGAATTGTTCCAAATAAAGCATCAAAAGTAAATGAGATAATTAATTTAAAAGGTATTAAAGATGGGTTTATAGAAGTAAAAAATAAGGATAAAGACATCGGTATAAAAGTCAGTTTTGATGAAAAGATATTTAAAAATGCAATTTTATGGATAGTAAGAAACGGTGATTCTGGTTACCCAAGATATGGCAATACAAATGTTGTTTGCGTGCTGCCCAAAAGCAATCATTTTATAACATTAGAAGATGTTAATAAGAATAAGGATTATATTGAAATTGAACCAGGAGATACAATTTCCACATGGATTAAATATGAAATAACTTAAAAACCTTTATTAATAATTGTTTAATTTTAAGTAAATAATTTTTGGAGAGATAAATTATATGGATACTGAAAAAGATAAATATAGTAATGACGTAAAAAATAAAATTACAAGAGTCAGAAAAACTTTAAAAGACAGGGTAGAGCCAGATAGAATACCGATCCATGATTTTTTCTGGGAGGAATTTTTAGACCGGTGGATAAAAGAGCTTGGTCTGCCAAAAGATACCAATATTTATGAATATTATGATATGGACATGATGGTTATTTCTGCAAACTGGGAACCAAAAGTAGAACAAATCAGTTTAATTGAAAGAACCGAAGATTATATTTTATATGAAGATGGATTTGGTGCAACTATTAAAAAATACAGGCATGCTCCAATGCAGCAGTATCTGAGTTTCAAATATAAGGATATTGAGGACCTTAAAAAATTTGAATATGATGATCCGCTTGATGACAGAAGATATGCCAAAAATTTAAAAATAATATCAAGAGGAGTAGATATAGAACTTCCTTCATTTAATGATCAGGTTAAAAGTTTTAAAAATAAATTCTGTATTTTTGGTTCTGTTTGTGAAGGATATGAAGCTATCTGGAGAATACATGGTCCGGAAAATTCATTAATGAATATGATTTTGAGAAAAGATGAATTTAAAAAAGAAGTTGAAAGAATTGGCGATTTTATGAGGCTCATAGGGATTAAACAGCTTGAGACTCCCGGTGTAAACGGAATAGTTATATGGGGAGATGTAGCTTATAAAAACGGAATGATGTTTTCACCTGGTTTATGGAGAGAAATATTTAAGCCTGTTTTAAAGAAAATGGTTGATTCATTTAAAAAATTTGATGTACCGATTATTTATCATGGCTGTGGTAATGCCAAAGAAATATTCGATGATTTAATTGAAGTTGGTATAGTGCTTATCACACACTTGAAGTAAAAGCAGGTATGGATGTAGTTGAGCTTAAGAAAAAGTATAAGAATAAACTTGCTTATCTTGGAAATATAGATGCTTTAAATGTGCTAACTTCTACTAAACAAAAAATTAAAGAAACATTATTTGAAAAGCTTCAAGCAGCAGTTGGTGGGGGATATATGCCTGCTGCTGATCATTCTGTTCCTGGGAATGTTTCAGGAGAAAACTATGATTATTTTATAAAGCTTTTAAAGGAATATGGAAAATATCCGTTGAAGATATAATTTGAGTGTTGGCGATATGCTTCATAATCAAGTACGACATATGACAAAGAATTACATTAGAATTTTTCTTGATTTTTTCATTAAAGCTCGTGATAATTTTAATCAGAAAAGATTGGAATAATTTTAGATAGTACTATACTAAATATCTACACTATAGATAAATTAAAAATAAAGGAGGATTAATATAAAAGTTTTGGAAGCCAAACAAAAACTTGAAAAAATAATTAGCGTACTTCCAGAAAGTAAGTTGAGGGAAATAATTGACTTTGCCAGCTATTTAAGAGATAAAGAAGAAGCTGAGGAACTTTTAAGAATGCAGATAAGTTCAAAAGCTTACTCGGATTGGTTAAATCCTAAGAATGACATTTACGACGAGGTCTTCAAAGATGAAATTAAGTAGAGGCAGTATTGTCCTTTGTAAAGTTCCAATGCCCTCTGAAGAATTAAGAAAGTTCAAAATAAGACCTGGCTTGATCGTCTCCAAAGATATAAACAATAAAAGACTTGAAGATGTAATTATAGCTATTTGCACATCTAATATTTCCAGAAATTTGGAACCAACACAATATCTTATTGAAGGAAACGAGATTGCTCAGGCAGGAATAAAAGTTACCTCCATTGTTAAATTGGGGTGAATCTTTATTAACTATAAATAAGTTAATGATAATTAAAGTCCTTGGGATGCTCTCAAACGACGGGATTACCAAAATTAATGAATGTTTAAAGAATGCTCTTGGATTAGATTAGAAACATCTAAGTAGATAAGCGTTATGTTTTTCTAATTAGTTCTTGGTGAATAACTCACCTTTTTTATTAAATTTAATAGTCTCTAAAATCAAAATTTCATAATTTTTAAAACTCTGATAAATAACTATCCTTTTTTTATATTCTAAAAAATAAAGATATATATTTTTATCTTTATTTTCTTATTTAGCTTGCAAATCTTAGCATAAGTTCAGGATCTTTAATGATATCTCTTATTAGCTTTCTCATGTTTAAGCCATACATTCTTTTACCCTCACTAATTTTTGCTTCAATTGCTGCTCTTTTGTCATACAGTTCATCTTTGTCTTTTCCCTGCGTCAAACTCGCATGGCTTATTATTAAATTTTGCCTTTGAGAAGAGCTTTTGCGTGATCTTCATAGTATAGGACACTGTCCTATCAATTACTTTTAAAGATTACAGCGATGATTTCATACTTACATGCACCCATACAGTAATATTTATTGAATCCTCAATCTCCTGTTTCGGAATTTTTGGAATTGGTTCAGGTGGATAATGGCTTTCATAATAATGTGCAGTAAGCTTTCTACCAAAATCCAGATACTTTTCAAGAATTTTATCAAATTTTATGGCCTCTGATAGGGTTTCTACATCATGAATCTTTTTTAATTCCCATCCATGGAAAATAAAATAGCCTTTAATATATTTTTATGTTGCTTACTACAGTAGCAACATTATCTCATCATAATATCCTTCTTGCTTAAATATTAATTTTGCAGTTTCAAGATCATGTTTTCCTCTTTCAAACCATTCTTTTATAATTTTATTTTTCATATAGGATTTTTTCTTTTCTTACAATTTCTTTAATGAAACTATGGATTTTTTAGAAAATACTGCAAAAAAAAATTATTTTTATGTTATTATATTTCAGAAAGTTATAAATATATATAACTATGTGAAATAAAATGCAATTTAAAGAATTCAAAAAGAAAATGCAGAAAAATATTTTCTCAAAGACAGAAGC
>JAMDEN010000026.1 GCA_023487035.1 Actinomycetota bacterium | reverse complement strand
TTCTAAAGGAGTAACTGTTTCAATTCGGGTAATTTTTGCTAACTGCGGTTCATAAATATTTTTTTCCATAACTACAAGCTCACCTCTTTCTTAACAGCATTTATATCTTCTGCAATATTAATTTTAGCAAGACATGCTTCAATGCATCTGCCACAACCAACACATGCATTGGTGCCAAATTTATCCGAAAATGTTTTTAATTTACATCTATATCTTTGTTTTAATCTATTTTCTCTGGTTGGTCTAAAATTATGTCCCCCAGCAACAAGCCCGTAATCAGGAATCATGCAAGAATCCCATTCTCTTATCTTATTACCTGTTTTTAAATTAAGTTCCATATCATCTCTGACATTAAAACAAAAGCATGTTGGACAAACTAAACAACATGATCCACAGCTATAGCAGTCTTTTGCAATTTTTTTCCAGAACTCATCATTACTATATATTTGTTCAAAATTATCATATAAATTATTAATATCTACTTTAAGCTTAAAGCTTTTTCTGTAATCATCCATATATTTATTGTAATCTTTAAAATCTTTATCAGTGGCAATACTGGTTATAGCATAATTTTCTAAAATCTGATTTCCCTTTTCACTTCCAACTCTTACAAAGTATCTGTCTTTTAAATCTGTAAGAAATAAATCAAATCCTTCCTTTGCATATTCCTTCCCCATACTTAAAGAAAAATTTGTTTCTGAAGGCATTCTGTCAAGCCCTATAACTATTAATTTTTTTCTTCTTAAGAAATAAGGTTCATCAATGAAATCTGAAGAAAAAAATTTATCAAGAAAATTAAGTCCGTTAACATCACATGCATCAATGCCAAAAAGTATCTTCTCGTTTTCATCATAATTAATAGAGCTTATCTTTATATCTTCACCTACATCGTATTTTATAAGTGTTTCTTTTGGGGGATAAAGAACTCTTTTTGCTGGAGCTATTGTGGTTCTTTTATAATTAGTATCAAGTTTACTGAAATCATTAATTCTTACAAAATCGTGAGTTGCTGAATCTTTTTTTACAGGACCAATAAATTCAAAATCAGCAATTAATTTTGTTACAAACTCTTTATAGCCACCCTTTTTAAGGACTTTATAGAGCATTTATACTCCCTTCTGTTTATTTACCATGTGCTAATTTTATAATAAATAAGAAAATTTGTAAAAACTTTGTAACAACCTAAAATAGCATTTACCTTAAATCATGTCAATTTTTTTAATAACATTTTTTAAAATATTTTATGTCACGGGGACGTATAATCTGACATTACTGATTTTGCCAAATGGACGTATAATTTGAGAAAAATAGTAAAATAAACCTTGTCAAGGAAAGTAAGAATAACAAAATGAATATTATATTAATAAATTAACAGAAGTGTATTGTATATCAAATTATACATCCCCGTGACATACATGATTTTAATTATTTTTTTTATTTTCTTTTTTACTAGTTATCCATTTAATCCAGCTACTTATTCCTTCCCCTGTTTTACAAGATAACTTAATTATCGGGCTTTCTGTATTTATTTCTCTAACTTTTTTTTCAAAAAAATCATAATTAAAATCACTATTTTGAAGTAAGTCTATTTTATTTAAAACAATAGCACTTGATTTAATAAATCCTTTTGGATATTTAACAGGTTTGTCATCACCTTCACTAACAGATGAAAGCAGAACCTTATAATCTTCTCCAAGATCAAACCCGACAGGGCAAATAAGATTACCGACATTTTCGATAAAAATAATATTCAGATTTTTAACATTAATTTTCTTTAAAGCTTTTTCAATCATTGAAGCATTAAGATGACAAGTTCCGCCAGTATTTATCTGTACGACATCATCAGTATATTTTTTTATTTTTTCAGCATCATAAGTTGAAGAAACATCTCCTTCTATAACACCTATTCTAAAATCCGGAAGGTTTTGAATTGATTGAGTTATTAATGAAGTTTTGCCAGCACCCGGAGAAGATAAGATATTTATAACAAGGATATTGTTATCCTTAAATAACTGCCTGTTAACCTGTGCATGTTCTTTATTATATTCAAGAACATCATTTACAATTTCAATTTCCATTTTTTACCTCTAATTTTAAATTATAATTATTTTTAAAACAAACCTTAAAAAATCTTAACTATGTTACTTTTAAGAAGATTTAATGTCAATAAAAATTGATTGTATATATTTTAAAAATTCATTTAATTATCAAGCTAATAAAATCATTTTAAATTTTTTTAATTTCATTTAGCAAATTGTTAAAATTATTTGTCATGCTTAATTTTTACTTTATAATTTAAAAAAAATTAATTTTTTGCTATGGTATAAGATAATAAATATTGAATAAAAGAAAATTATAAAATGGTAGAAATTATTCCTTTTAAAGCATTAAGATTTAATACATTAAAAAATGAAGAAATTTCAAATCTTGTTTCTCCTCCTTATGATATTATAAGCCCGACTCAAAAGGAAAATTTAAAAACTTTTAGCGAAAATAATATTATAAGATTAATACTGCCTGAAGATAATGACAACATTAATAAATATGAATCAGCAAAAAATATTCTAACCTCCTGGATTGATAACAATATATTAACTATTGAGAATGAGGAAGCTTTATATATCTTTGAGGAAGGTTTTTTAGATAACGGAGAATGGAAAAATTTTACAGCATTCATAGGATTGACAAAAATTGAAGAATATGAATCATCAAAAATATTAAGACATGAATATACATTATCAAAGCCAAAAGAAGACAGATTAAATTTACTTAAAGCTACAAATACAAATTTTGGATTGATTTACACATTGTATAATGATCAAAACAGAAAAGTTCAGAAAATTCTTAATAAATATAAATTAGAGAAACCATTTTATGATTTTATTCCAAAATACAGTCATGAATTAAGATTTAAAGTCTGGAAAATTATAAATATAACTGACATAAATGAAATAATACAATTAATGAAGGATAAAAATCTTCTTATTGCTGACGGTCATCACAGATATGAAACCTCAAGACTTTTTAAACATGAAATAAAAGCTAAAAGAGAAAAAGATAAAAACAATTTTAAAAAAACATTTATAAAGTCAACTCAAAGCTACATTTTCCCTGAAGATTATGTTCTTACAATGTATGTTAATTTTAATCAGGAAAATATAAAAATTTTACCAACTCACAGATTAATTAAATTTGAGAAAAATATAAATTTGGAAAATATTAAAAAAGGGCTAAGCAATTTTTTTAATATTGATAATTATTGTGATTTATTTAATGATAAGTTGAATAATGAATTGTTTAATTATAAAGATAAAAATTCTTTAAAAAATTTTGATTTAACTGAAAGAATAAAAGATAAAATTATTTTAAATATTTCAACTTTTATGAAAAAAAGTAAAGAAGATAGTAAAAAATGTTTTTGTTTTTATAGTAAAGGTCCTGACTATAGCAAAGATCCTGATATTTTCTTTTGTACTTTAAAGAAAGAAATTAACTGTATTTATACAAATTTAAATGAAAATGAACTGGAATTCGAAAAACTTGATGTAAGAATACTTCATAAACTTATAATTGAAAATTATTTAGATAAATACAAAATAAAAAATATTGATTATACTCACTCTTTATCAGATATTGTTGATAAAATTTCTATTAAAACAGGTGAATATGATTTAGGTATAATTTTAAACGCACCGGAAATTAAAGACGTCGAAAGCTTATCGCTTAAAGGCAAAGTAATGCCGCAAAAATCTACATATTTTTATCCCAAACCTTGCAGCGGACTCATTATGTATAAAATTGACTTATAGATTTTATTTTTCATATAATTTATTTATTAAATTTATTATTTATTGAATTTATTATGTAAACAAAATTATTTAATTTAAAATTTTTAAATAAATAATTTTTTAAAAAATAAAAATACTGTAATTTATTGTAATTACTTTAACTTTAATTAGTTATTTAATTCTTTTAATTAAATCTTCAAGTTCATTATTTAATTCTTCAGGAAAATTATCACCAAATTTATTATAAAATTCTTTAATATCTTTTGCCTCTTTTTCCCATTCATCCTTATTAATTTCAAAAAGTTTTTGTAAAGTATTATTATCCAAACTAAGTCCAGTTAAATCCAGATCTTTTACATCAGGGATATAACCGATAGGAGATTTAATTGCATCAACCTCATTATTGCTTCTTGCAATAATCCATTCAAGAACCCTTAAATTATCTCCAAAACCTGGCCATAAAAACTTTCCATTATCATCTGTTCTAAACCAGTTAACATGAAATATTTTTGGAGGATTTTTCATTTTACTGCCCATTTCAAGCCAATGCCTGAAATAATCAGCCATGTTATATCCACAAAAAGGAATCATTGCCATAGGATCTCTTCTTACCACACCTTGTGCACCATATTGGGCAGCTGTAATTTCAGATGCCATTATTGAACCTGTAAATACACCATGCTGCCAGTTAAAAGACTGGTAAACAAGAGGAGCTACACTTGCTCTTCTTCCACCAAAAACAATCGCTGTTATAGGAACACCCTCGGGATCTTCAAAATGTGGGGAAATTGAAGGGCATTGTTTAACAGGAGCAGTAAATCTGCTATTTGGATTTGCTCCTTTTTTTTGTTTGCCATCTTCTCCAATTAATCCTGGTTTCCATGGATTTCCCATCCAGTCAATACCTTCTTCAGGTACAGGACCATCGCCACCTTCCCACCAGACCGTACCATCTTTTTTTAATAAAACATTTGTATAAATAGTATTTTTTTGTATTGTTGCAACTGCATTAGGATTACTTTTTGAATTAGTGCCTGGAGCAACTCCAAAAAAACCAGTCTCGGGGTTAATTGCCCACAATGAACCATCTTCCTTAATTCGCATCCATGCAATATCATCACCAACAGTCCAAACTTTGTAACCCTTTGCTTTTAAACCTTCAGGGGGAACAAGCATTGCAAGGTTTGTTTTACCGCAAGCACTTGGGAAAGCAGCAGCGATATAATTAATTTCACCTGATGGTTTTTCTACCCCTAAAATAAGCATATGCTCTGCCATCCAGCCTTCTTTTCTTCCAAGATAACTTGCAATCCTTAGCGCAAGGCATTTCTTTCCAAGTAAAACATTACCACCATATCCTGAGCCAACACTCCATATTGTATTATCTTCAGGAAAATGAAGAATCAGTCTTTTATTTATATCTAAATCAGCCTTTGAATGCAAACATTTTGTAAATTCACCGTCTGTTCCAAGAAAATTTAAAATTTCGCTTCCAACTCTTGTCATTATAATCATATTCAAAACCACATAAATGCTATCAGTAAGTTCAACACCTATTTTACTGAAAGGAGACCCTGCGGGACCCATTGAAAAAGGAATAATATACATTGTCCTTCCAACCATAGCATTTTTAAAAAATTCACCAGCTTTTTTATACGCTTCTTCGGGACTCATCCAATTATTTGTAGGTCCTGCATCTTCTTTTTTAGTAGTACATATAAAAGTAAGATTTTCAGTTCTTGCAACATCATTTATTGCAGTCCTATGAAGTACACAACCAGGAAGTTTTTCCTGATTTAGTAACGTAAGTTCACCAGTTTTAATAGCTTCTTTTTCCAATTGTTCTTTTTGCGCCTGTGACCCGTCTATCCATATTATTTTATCTGGATTACACATTTTGGCCATTTCATTTACCCAATTACTTAAAACTTTGTGTTTAGTTTCCATTAGTTCCCCTAACTTTCATTATTTGTCAGTTCTTTTGCATAATAATAATATACAAATGGTTTATTTAACAAGTAAAAAAAATATGTTCTTTTTATTTCGTAAATTTTTTTAAATCCCATTTTTTCAAAAAATATTGAAGCATGTAATGATTTTGCATTTAAATGCACTCCTGAAATATTTTCTGATTTTAAATAATTTAAATAATTTTCAATAAGTTTTGTTCCTATATTCATTTTACGATATTTTGCATCAATATTTATATGAAGCAATGCCGGATAAATCTTACTTACATTTGGACCTCTTAATTCCCCTCTTAGTAAACTTTTAAATAAATTAAAAAAATATATAATATTTTTCTTATTAAAAATTATTCCTTCAGATATAAATTTAATAATTAATTTTGGAATAATTTTTAAAATAAATATTTTAGTAAATCTTTTTGTATTTTTACAACCTGTTAAGTACCCGATAACATTATTATCAAATTCAGCAATAAAGCATGACTCAGGTTCATAATCTGTAAAATATAAAGTTAAAATATCTGCAAGAAAATCCCTGCCTTTAAAAAATATTTCACAGGGTTCTCCCATAAAAGCAGTATCACATGCAATTCTTCTAACAGATTCTTTATCTTCTTTTTTAAATTTTCTTATTAAACAAAAATTTTCCAAATTGCAAATTAAAATAATTTAGTTATATTCAGTTATATTTTTTTTATATTCTTAAATTCTTAAATGGATGATTTTAATAAGCTTTATTTGATTTTTAAATTAATAATAAGATTAATAATTAATAGTAATTTGATTTTTAAAATTTATTTATTTTTTTTATTTTAAAATTTTTAAAATTTTAATTATTTATTTTTAAAATTTGCCACATGGATTTATCAAAAATTAATCTAGTGGAATGTGTTCTTATATAAAACATTATATAATCAGGTTCATTTAAAATATTAAAAGGAACTTTTATAATTAAATTATTCCCCTGATAATAATAATTTATATCTTTATTATTAATAAAATTAAATTTATCTTTTATACTGATACCTTTAAAATTAATCACTATATGAATTTTTGGCATTAATGAAAAGTCCTGTTTACTACTATAGCTTAATAAATAAATAGAAATACCAAAATCTTTGTCAATTTTACTTTTTAAGCCAACATCTAAAAATAAATAATTATCTTTAATATAATATTGTATATTTTCTTCATTATTATTTTCTGGATTATTATTTTTTAAATTTACAAAATTTTGTTTATCATTTATTTTATTATTATTTAAATCAGTAGTTTGTGCATTAACCTTATTTGTATTATTGTTATTCATATTATTACTATTTATGTTATCACTATTTATATTTATTGATGAATTTGAGCTGTTATTTTTAGTTACAGTTATATCGTTATATATAGAAAACAGTTCATTTTTTCTTACAAAAGAAACTAAAAATTCAGGATTATATTTAATTTGACTAACATATTTATCAACAACATACTCTTTTTTATTAATTTCATCTTGATTTAAATTTAAATTTACCCAGTTATCTCCAATGAATTCCATATTTTCTGGAATATTTAATTGATAATCTTTATGCAAGCCTTTGGGTAATGGCCAATTTCTAACATGCACCAAATAAGTATAAATTTTAGGTGTTGTTTCTAAATCATTTTTTAAATCTAGTAATGCTACTCTTAAAAATATATAGAAAGCTTGATGATCTCTATTTAAATCTGCAGGGTTTGAAACTATGATTTTTGTTGGCTTAAAATCTTTTAAAATTTTTTCCAAATCATTTAAAATACTCTGCCCAATATAAGGAACATTATATGACTGACATTCTGAATAAGGAACGCTTGAAATATTTTCTAATATATTTGAATATGGCTTATTTTTATCCCAATATTCAACAAGGATATCCATGGTGCCAAAGTCAGGATATCCTAAAAAAATTAAGTCATCTTTTTTTAAGCCAAGACTTGTCATAGCATTTTTGGCTTCATTCATTCTTATTCTTCCAAGTTCAAGAAACTGATTTTTTAAAATTAAAGGTCTTTTTTCGTAAATCAAAAAAGATTCCTGGTTATATTCACCGTTTGTAAGATAAACTATTTTAATTTTTGCCCCTATATTAAGAGCATCTTGTATTAAACCTGAAGAAGAAATTGCTTCATCATCCGGATGAGGAGCGAGAATTAATATTCTATCAGTTTTTGTTATAGGCTCAAAATTTTTCACATAAATATCATTCATAAGAATATTTTGCAAACTTGTTGAATTTGCTGCAGTAAGTATGCAAATAAAAATAAAAATTAATACCAGAGAAATAATAATATTTTTTCTTTTAAATATTTTCTTCTTCATATTTTAACACAAATATTTTTCTATGACTTTAACACAAATATTTTGCAATGACTTAAACTATTATTTTATTAATAATAAATATCAATAATAATTTTTATTACGTTTTTATCACTATGGTTTGTTAATAAATAATAATATTTTTATTATTTTAAAGAATCATTGAACTGATTTATTTTAAATTTTATAACTTTTAAAATTTAAAACTCTTAAAAAATTATTTTTATAAATAATTATTCAATTATCCTGGATATAAATTAAAATATAATGAATAAAATTATAATAAAAATTATAATGGAGTGAATCTACTCCGTTAGATAAAATGTATACTAAATTAACTGAATTATTTAAATTATTTCAATACGAATTAATTTAAAAGTGAAGTGGTTTTTAAGTTAATATAAACAAACTGACTGTATAACTTTATAAAATATAATATTTATAAAATTATATAGTTCAGATGTTTAAAAATTAAGAAGTATTTTAAAAAAATTTCAAAAACAAAACATAATAGCCTTAACAAGACTAAAAGGAAATTAAAATAAGAAATTGAAATATTTTTATCAATTTAAAAATTAAAATAATAAAAAATGCCTTAAACAAATAAAATACGGTGGCGACCTACTCTCCCACACCGTCGCCAGTGCAGTACCATCGGCGCTGGAGGTCTTAACTTCTGTGTTCGAGATGGGAACAGGTGTTTCCCCTCCGCTATAGCCACCGTAAAATTATTTAATAGCTTAATATCTATTATTAAAAACTAATTTATGCAAAAGCTAATTTTTATTATAAAGATAATTAATATATTATAAAGATATTTAATAATTTACTAATTTATAACTTGTTATAAAAATAAATTTCAAAAAGTTATCTTTAATTTAATAAATAATTAGCTAAAAAATTTAATTATTCACAAAAAATTAGTTAAAAATAAACTATTAAAAGATTAAAAAGTTATTCATAGCATTCCGAATATTATGGTTAAGTCCTCGACCTATTAGTATCAGTCAGCTAAACACATTACTGTGCTTACACCTCTGACCTATCAACCTTGTGTTCTACAAGGGGTCTTACTCCATAAAGGATGAGAGAACTAATCTTGAGGTGGGTTTCATGCTTATATGCTTTCAGCACTTATCCCTTACGAACTTGGCTAATCAGCAATGCCCTTGGCAGAACAACTGACACACCAGAGGTTCGCTCATCCCGGTCCTCTCGTACTAGGGACAAATCCTCTCAATTCTCTTACGCCCACAATAGATAGGGACCGAACTGTCTCACGACGTTCTAAACCCAGCTCGCGTACCGCTTTAATTGGCGAACAGCCAAACCCTTGGGACCGACTACAGCCCCAGGATGCGATGAGCCGACATCGAGGTGCCAAACCACGCCGTCGATATGGACTCTTGGGCGTGATAAGCCTGTTATCCCCGGAGTACCTTTTATCCGTTGAGCGACGGCCATTCCACA
>JAMDEN010000156.1 GCA_023487035.1 Actinomycetota bacterium | reverse complement strand
ATGAGGTATTTTGCTGTTTTTACCAACAATTGACTTCTTAACCTCGCAAAAGCCGCCTACTTTTACGTTTTCCTTAGTCATTGTGCCAGGACGAATGTAACTGAATGGTCCGATATTATTATTTTTGCCGATTTTTGCATTTTTTATAACTGCAGAATTTATTACTGTCCCGCTATCTATTTCACAATCATATATTTGAGCAAATGGTCCAATAATGCAGTCTTTTTTTATTACAGATTTACCAAAAATAAAAGAAAATGGTTGTATAACTGCATCGCTTTCAATTATTGAATCAGCCCCAATATATGTAGAATCAGGGTCAGTTATAGTAACTCCGGAAGACATGAATTTCTCATTGATTCTTCTTCGCATTAATTTTTCTGCAACTGAAAGCTGAGCTCTGTCATTAACACCAAAAATTTCACTATTATCATCAATTAAAAAAGAAGATACTTTTAAATTATTTTTTACAAACTTCTCAATTATATCGGTTAGATAATATTCACTTTGATTATTCTCTGAGTTAAGAGAAGAAATATTATTAAGTAAAGCTTTAGTTTCAAAACAATAAACTGAAGGATTTATTTCTTTAATTAATTTTTCTTCAGCAGTAGCATCAGATTCTTCTATAATTTTTATTATTTCCTGCGCCTGATTTTTAATAATCCTTCCATAGCCGGACGGGTTATCTACCATTGCAGTAAGAAGAGAACAGGAATAATTTCCTTTTTCATGCTGCGAAATTAATTTAGTTAAAGTTTCACTTCTTATTAAAGGACAATCACCTGCAAGGACAAAAATACTGCCTTGTTTTTTATTTATATATTCCTTAACAAGACTTACTGCATGCCCGGTTCCTAATTGCTCTTTTTGATAAACAGGTATGACCTTAGGGAAATTATTTTTAAGATATTCTTCAAGTATTTCATGTTTATAGCCGGTAATAACATAAATATTTTCGGGATTTAATTTATAAGTTTCTTTTAATATATAATAAAGCATTGGCTTATCGATTATATTATGAAGGACTTTAGGTTTGGATGAAATCATCCTTTTGCCTTTACCGGCAGCAAGAATAACAACATTAAGATTTTTTACATACCTCATGCTGATCACTGTAAATTATATATGTATTTCAAGTTATTTATATATGACCTTAAGTAAAACAAACCAAAAAATTTTAACATAAAAAATGCAAATAATCTAAAAAATTTATATTTATTATTTTAATTTTATAAAAATTCTCCGCCTTCTATTTCCTTCGAAATCATATTAAAATTTTCATCAAAATATGCAGAAAAATATATTAAATTATTGCATTTATTCCCTAAAACTTCTTTCCTTAGAAAAAAAGAAGCTCCTGCAGGAGCGTTATCTTCTTCATATACTCTTGAAAAATCACTTGATTTTCTCATATTAATATTTATTTCTTCAGAGCACTTTTTACATTTAATTTTAATTTTTAAGAAATTCTCAGTTGATGAAGGAGAAGATACAGAAAAAAGTTGTTTTAAGTTTTTAAAAAAATTTGGCATAAATAATAAATTTTCCTTTTTCTCTTTTATTTATAATAATTATAAATGCATACTTTTTATATTAATTTTAAATTAGTAGCTGAAATCGTTTTTTTTAATTATTTTAAATTATCATATGTTAAGAATTAACAATTAAACACCTGTCATAACCTCGCAAATTTAAAACTAAAATAAATTTTTTAAAATAGTTATAATAATAAAATTATATCAAATTAAAAATAAAAATTGCTTATTATTTTAAAATAATTATGAATTTAAGTAATAACAAAAAAAATATTACTTTAAAGATAATAAATTTTTCCAGATTTATTATCTTTTATTATTTCGCATAAAAAGCTTCTTAAACAAGAAATTCAGAAAACCACTGCTTGCTGGAATAAAATTATCCAATATTTGCAATTTAAAATGCCAGCACTGCCCTTTCTGGAGAAATGAAAATAAACAAAGCCTTTCATGGGCAGAAGTTAAAAGAATTTTAAAAATACTATATAAAAAAGGAGTCAAAATTGCAATATTTGAAGGTGGAGAGCCCCTTTTATGGAAAGATATAAAAGAAAATAAAGATATTAATGATATTATAAAACTCTCAAAAAAATATTTTTTTTCCACAGCAGTTACAACAAATGGCACGATAGATTTTTCAGAACTTGATAGTGATATCATTTTTATAAGCCTTGACGGACTTGAAAATATTCATAATAAATTAAGAGGAAATACCTTTAATTTAATAATGAAAAACATTAAAAAAAATAATAAAGCAAAAAAAATAATTATAAATATCACAATAAGCCAGATTAATTACAATGACATTATTCCTTTAATAAAATTTTTAAAAAATGAAGTATCTGGAGTAACAATACAGTTTTTTTATCCTTATGAAAATATAAAAGATTTCAGCTTAAGTTTTAAACAAAAAGAAGCAATAATAAATAAAATAATTAATTTAAAAAATGATGGCTATAATATTTTAGATTCAAAAGCCGCATTAAAAGCAATGATTAGAAACAAATGGAAGTGTGAAGATTATCTTGTAGCAAATGTGGATCCGGATGGAAAAATAAATTATGGTTGTTATTTAAAAAACAGAGTTAAAAATATTTCCTGCGTAAACTGTCCTTTTTTAGCTCATTGTGAAATATCACTGGCTTTTCATTTAAACTTTGATGCGATTTTTAATGCAAAAAAAATATTCTGGGATAAGATTAGATCTTAATTAACACCCTTCGCCCTTAATTAAAAATAAAATTACAATTTTGTTTATTTTCTATGCTCTCTAAATCAAGAAGAAATTTTTTGATTTTAACCCCACTTGAAAAATTCCCTATATCTTTATTACTTTTAATAATTCTGTGACATGGAACAAGTAGTAAAAGAGGATTTTTGCCGATTGCTGTTCCAACTGCTCTGTAAGCATCTGGTTTATTAATTAAAATTGCAATATCTTTATAACTTTTAGTTCCCCCATAAGGCACTTCCATCAGCTTTGCCCAAACCGATTTTTCAAATTTACTTCCGGTTAAAAAATATGGCTTTACATTAATTATTTTTGATTGCCCGCTAAGATAATTTATAATTTCGCTTTCAATATAACTGTTTTTATTCTTTCTTATAACAGGTTCGTTTTTATAATAATTTTGTGCAATTTTATCCATATAGTTGTTAAAAGATATTTCCCCAAGCCCTATGAAATTTACAAATTCATTTGATTTAATTTCTGGAGTTAAATGTTTATCTATATAATTTTTATTTATATTATTATTTATATCTTCGATTTTACTATTATTGGCAAAATTATTATCAGTAGTATTAGATATATAAACAGACCATATATAATAAATTTTTCCAATCACAGTATCAAAATTATTAAAATATAAATTTATTTCTTTAATATACATTTAATGTCAAAAGTTATTTAAAATATTTATTTATTATTATAAACAATATTATCAGTTTTATGTCAAGGAGACGTATGTCCCCGTGACAATTTTATTGACAAAATATTACCTAATATATATTATACTTTAGGTTATATATAAAAAAATAAATTAATATTGACATGGAAAATAATATTAAAAAATTAGAGGAAGAATTTGAAAAAGTTAAAAACGAAATAATAAATATTGGTTATTTAAAAAAAGGCTCAATTGTAAAATGCTATCAAACTTGCGGGACTGCCAGCTGTAAATGTCATAAAGATAAACAATTCAGGCATGGTCCATATTTGTGGCTGACATCCAAGAATAACGGCAAAACAAAATCAATTTTAATACCTGAACAATTGCTTCCCGAAGTAAAAAGTTATATAGAAAATTTTAACCTTTTAAAATCTAAAGTTGCTGTCTTAGAAGAAATATCAGAAAAAATAATTAAAATTAAAATTGAAATTCTTAGAAAAGAATTAAAAAAAAGAAAAAATTAATAAGAACTGATAAGATAAATAGAAAGTCTGTAAGTTAAATCATTATTTTAAATACTATTTTAAATTAAAAAATAAAATTAAAAATAACAAAAAGGTTACAAAATATGATTAAAAAAAATAAAATTAAAAAATTTTACTTATTTCCAATAGTTTTAATTCTTTTTCTGGTTATTTTAAATATTAATGCTTGTAAAAATAGTAATACTGAATCACCAATTAACAATATATCAGATAGTAAAAATAATATAACAAAAGTTAACGAAAAAATAAAAGATGCAATTGCTGTAGAGACTTTTCTTGCTGATATCTCTCAAAATATTGCAGGTGAAAGACTTGACATAACGCCATTAATTCCAATCGGAATTGATCCACATGAATTTGAACCAACTCCCGATGATTTTACAAAAATATCCAAAAGTCAATTAATAATTATTAATGGGGGCGGTCTTGAAGGCTGGCTGGAGAAAGCCTTAAAAAATGCAGGCAGCAATGCTTATATAATTAATGCATCAGAAGATTTGGGAGATGCAAAAAATCCTGATCCACATTACTGGCTTGATCCAAATTATGTGATTGATTATGTAAAAAACATTAGAGATGGCTTAATAAAAGAAGATCCTCAGGGAAAAGACATATATCTGAAAAATTCAGAAAATTATATTTCAAGGTTAAAAGATCTTGATAATTGGATTAAAAATGAAGTTAGTATTATACCTGAAGATAAAAGACTTCTTGTGACAAATCATGAAAGCATGGGTTATTTTGCAAAAAGGTATGGTTTTAAAATCATTGGAACAATAATTCCAAATGTTTCTTCTGATGCATCAGTATCTGCAAAAGAATTTGCTGATCTTGTTGAAAAAATAAAAGCATCTGGAGCAAAAGCAATTTTTCTTGAAACTGGTTCAAACCCTGTTTTAGCAAAGCAACTTGCTGATGAAACAGGTATAAAAGTTATTTATAACCTTTATACACATTCACTATCAGATAAAAATGGAGAAGCCCCAACTTATATTGATATGATGAAATTTATTACAAAAGTAATTGTTGATAGTTTAAAATAAAGTTATTTGATAATTTGAATAAATAATAAGATTTATAATAATAGTTAATATTATTAAATGAAATGAAATTATAAATAAATTATTATTATTATTATTAAACAAACGTAAATAATAAATAAAATAAAAAAGTTTAAAAATATTATTAAAAAATTATGAAAAATTCAAATTTTTTATTTAAAAAAAACAACATTAAAAAAGCAAGATTAAATACAGAAGCTCGACTTGAAGTTGAAAATATTAATGTGTCTTACGGGAAAAATATTGCTCTTGATAATATTTCGTTTGTTGTTGAAGAAGGTGAAAACATTGCATTAATCGGACCTAATGGTGCCGGCAAGTCTACTTTATTTAAAGCATTGGTAGGGTTAATTCCTTTAGACTCAGGAAAAATATTAATTCATGGTTTTCCAGCAGGTTATCATATTGATTGTGTTGCTTACGTTCCTCAAAAAGAAGAAATTGACTGGATGTTTCCAATTACAGTATTTGAAGTAGTTTTAATGGGAAGGTACAGCAATTTAAAAACATTTTCAAAACCACAAAAAAAGGATTCTGAAATTGTTTTTAGCAGTCTGGAAAAAATGGGAATAAAAGAACTTGCACATGAAAAAATCAGTGAATTATCAGGAGGGCAACAGCAAAAAGTATTTATTGCAAGAGCGATAGCACAAAGACCTCATATTTTGCTGATGGATGAGCCTTTTACAGGGGTTGATTTATCAACTAAGGAAACCATATTATCTTTTTTAAATGATTCTAAAAAAAATAAAATCACAGTTATAGTTGCTATACATGACTTGAATATTGCTGCAAAAAATTTTGAAAAAGTTATTCTTTTAAATAAAAAATTAATCGCTTTTGGCAAACAAACTGAAGTATTTACAAAAAGCAATTTAAACAAAGCTTTTGGTGATCAGATCATGTTTTTAAACGGAATGGCATTTTTAGATGAATGCTGCCCTCCAGATGACTATAAAAAAAATATTGGAGGCCATTATTAATGATTAGCTGGCTTACTGAACCATTTTTACACCCTTTTATGCAAAGAGGCTTAATTGTTGCAATAATAGTTGGCATCGTTTGTTCAATAATCGGATGTTTTGTAGTAATAAGGTCAATGGCATTTTTAGGTGATGCATTGGCACATGCTATTTTGCCCGGAATTGCTATTGCTTACATATTAGGAGGAAATTTATTTATAGGTGCCTTAATAGCAGCTGTCGTTGTTGCTCTTGGAATAGGATTTTTATCCAGACAGGCAAAAATTAAAGAAGATACTGCTATCGGAATTTTATTTACTGCCGCTTTAGCTGTTGGTATAGCAATAATGAGCACCATCAGAACTTTTGCTGTTGATTTATCCCACATACTGTTTGGAAATATTTTGGGAGTAAATTATACAGATATTATTTTTGTTTCAGTTCTTGGAATACTGATTTTATTGTTATTATTTATTTTTTATAAAGAATTCATGATTATTTCTTTTGATCCTGTTTTTGCATATACACGTAAGATTAAAGTTAATTTTTTTAATAATTTACTCCTTGTAATGCTCTCGCTTACCATAGTAATTTCAATTCAAACTGTCGGAGTTGTTCTTGTTGCAGCTATGCTTGTTACACCTGGTGCAACTGCTTATCTTATTTCAAAAAGATTAAAAAATATGATGTTTATTTCTGCTTTATTTGGAATTTTATCAAGTTTAGCAGGATTATATTTAAGTTATTATGCAAATATTGCAAGTGGAGCAGCAATAGTAATATGTGCAACTGCAATATTTTTATTTGTTTTTTTATTTTCTCCAAACAAGGGATTATTAATCAGAAAATTAAGAAATTTCTCATTAAGAAAAATTAAAAACTTATAATAATTTATTTTATCTTGAGTTTATTCTGATGAAATTTCTTATGGATCTATCGTAAGTTCTTTCATTTTTAGAATCAAAATAACATGCAGGCAATTCACCATTTTCTCTATGATATGTTATACATTGGCAGCAAATGCCTTTTCTGCTGCATGGTTCATAAGTACAATTACAATTTATTAAATTTTGTTCTTTTTTACAATCCATAATTATCCCTTCGACTGTTTCTAAAATTTTAAATTAATAAATTGATATTAAATTAATAATAAATTAATATTCTATACCTTTTTTAGCCTTAATTCCTTTTTGAAAAGCATGTTTGATTTCTTTCATTTCAGTTACAGTATCAGCTAAACCAATTAATTCCTCCGATGCATTTGAACCTGTTAAAATAATTGATGAATTTTGAGATTTGCAGTTTATAAGTGTTTTTATTTCTTCAAGAGATATTAAATTAAAATTTAACAGATTTATTATTTCATCAAGTATTATTAAATCATAATTTTCATTTTGTATTTTTTTTAAGGAAAATTCAAATGCATTTTTTGCATTCTGAATGTCTTTATCTGTAATAAACGGTTTTCCATCTTTATATTTAATAAAACCTTTTCCAAGCTGGAATATTTCAACGTATGGTTTTAAATATTCAATTGAGTTAAGTTCACCTGTGGGCATATTGCCTTTAATATATTGCAAAATCAGAACTTTCTGTTTGTGTCCAGCTGAACGTAATGCACAACCAAGAGCTGCAGTAGTTTTACCTTTACCATTACCTGTATTTATTATTACTAAGCCCTTATCATTATTAGCGGACTTTTTTTCAGCCATTTCTTTATTGTCTTTTGTTTTGTTGATATTTAAATTTTCATTCATAATTAAAATAAAATATTTAAAGTTTTTTCTAATAAAATTAAATTTATTACCAGTTTTTTATGAATTAAAATAATAATAAAAAATTAAACAAATTTAATTATAATAAAGCCAAAAAAAAGATATAATACTTCAGTAATTTCTACAAGCGCCCCTATTGTATCACCGGACAAAGCCCCTGTTTTTTTTATAAAGAATTTTCCAGTTAAATATGTAAAAAAATAAATTATGATTATAATAATTATGGATTTTATTAGTGGCGTTAAAATTAAAATAAGGTTTAAATCAAAATTAAATGCCTTAAAAATTTTTAAACTTAAACCAGAAAAATTAAAAATATAACTGCCTTTAAAGAAAAACCCTGATAATAAAGCAGAACATATAAATAAATAAAATAAATAAAAAGAAGAAACTAAAAAAGCTTTTTTGTTCCCGTTATTTATAAAAGATTTTACAAGGCTTACCTGTCTGCTTAAACTTCCAAACTTTTTAAAATTATAGTTTATTGTCCATCTGCCAAAAGCAGGCATAAAACATATAAAAAGCAGCATTCCATAACTATCTTTGTTCCCATTTCCGTAAGTAATTAACATGTAAAAAAAAGCAAATTTTAAAGCAAATAAAAAAATTAAAGCAATTACTCCAAAAACTCCTATGTCACTTTTTTTCATTACTTCATAAATCCTGTTTTTATCTTTTTCACCACAAAAAATACCATCGATTGTATCGCTAAAACCATCAAGATGCATTGCCCCGGTTATTAATACTTCAAGACCGAGAGTTAAAATAATACAAATAAAAACAGGGAAAATAAAACTGACTGCAAAATAAAAAAGAATCATCATTAAGCCAATTACAATACCGGTAAAGGGGAAATAATAAGATATTTTCCAGAACTGCTCTTTTTTTATATAAAATTTCTGATTAATTTTAAATATAGTTAAAAATCCGATTGCATTTAAAAAAGTTTTCATTTTTATTTTAATCTTTTTATTTCATTTTAATCTTTGTTTTAAACCTGCAACAAAAAAATAAACTTCATCTGAAGCAGATGCCATTTGTTTGTTAACTATACCCATAAAATCCCTGAAAATTCTGCCTAATGGATAGGGCGGGACAACTCCCATACCTACTTCATTGGAAACTACAATGAATTTCAAATCATTTACTTTAATAATTTCAAGAAGATTTCTAAAAAATGCTTCAACTTCCATTCCTATTTTCTTTTCAAGTTCATTATCAATAATTTCCATCTCATCAAGCCTGTAATTATGAATTAACCTGAAAAGCAGAATTGTAATGCAATCCAATAATACGACTTCATATTTTTCAAGCATGACAGAATTTAAAATCTTTTTAAAATCTTCCATATCAGGAGTTCCATTTTCAAGTTCAAAAGTCTTCCATGTGGATATTCTTCTTGATTTGTGCAAATCAATTCTTTTCTGCATTTCTTCATCTGTAATTTCAGCAGTAGCAATATAAGCAACTTTATCAGATAAATTTCTTGCCAGCTCTTCAGCATAAGAGCTTTTACCACTTCTTGCTCCACCAAGTAAAAAATACAAGTATCCCATTATTTTTTTCTTTTTTTTCTTTTTTATTAATAATATTTTATTTTACTATTTTAACTGCTTTTTTCAGAAACTCCAGCTTCTTTAAAAGTAGCCATTTCATTTAAAATTTTCACTGAAGCTTCAGCAAGAAATATTCCTAAAGCAGCACCTGTACCTTCACCAAGCCTCATATCAAGATCAAACAATGGCTTAAGTCCGAGTTTTTTCATAATTGCCTTATGTCCCTTTTCAACTGACTGGTGTGATGCAA
>JAMDEN010000149.1 GCA_023487035.1 Actinomycetota bacterium | reverse complement strand
GGAAGGGTAGGAAATATTTCTCTTCTGCCGTTTCAGTATTTAGAAATCCCTGATGAAGAGAAAACAGAACAAATATTATTTGGAAGCTATCCTGAAATTGTATTAAGAAAATACAGTGGAGTATTTGAATGGTATGAAAGTTATATACAAAATTATATAGAACGTGATGTGCGTAATTTAAGCAATATTGGAAATTTAAGAGATTTTAAAAAATTTATAAATTTACTTGCTGCTAAAACTGCACAAGAATTTAATGCTTCAAGCTATGCCAGTGATATTGGTGTAAACTACAAAACCATTCAATCGTGGTTTTCAATTTTAGAGGCCAGTTATATAGTGTTTACAATAGAGCCATATTTTCACAATCTTGGTAAAAGGATTATAAAACGCCCGAAAGTATATTTTTGGGATACAGGACTGGTTTGTTATTTAACAGGTATAAGAACTAAAGAGTTGCTTGAAAAAGGGCCTCTTTGCGGGCCTGTTTTTGAGAATTATTTAATATCTGAAATCTTTAAGTCAATAAAACACCAGAATAAGGAGAATAAATTATTTTACTTTAGAAGTAATTCAGGTTTAAAGTCAGATCTTATTATAGAAGATCGTGCTAATAAAAAAATTATTTTTACTGAAATAAAATATAATAAAACCGCCCGCCCTGTTATGGTTGAAAATATAAAAAAACTCATAGAAAAAGAAAAAGAATATCAAGTCCATACCGGATATGATGCTAGCGGTCTTTTGCTTTATACAGGAAGTGAAACTGGAAAATTCTTTGGTTTGATAACTTATATTCCATGGGATTCTTTCCTCAGGCAATATTAAAAATTAAATATATTAGCTCAAAACAACTAATAAGTTTAAGTGAAATACTTATATGTTAACGTAATGATATAATTTAAACAGATTAATCATTTCTTTATTATTGGAGGGATTTTTTAAATGAAATTAAAAGTTTACTTTGAACCAAGTGAAGAAGGCGGCTATACAGTGTATGTTCCCTCACTGCCGGGATGCATAAGTGAAGGTGATTCAATTGAAGAAGCAACAAAAAATATCAAAGAAGCAATTCAAGCATATTTAGAGGCTCAGGATTTATTAATTAAAGACAAATTATTAACGACAAAATATATTGAAGTGAGATAATAATTGCCTAATCTGCCAGGAATTAACCACAGTAAAGCAAGATAAAAAAGTTTAAATAAATTCGGAGAAAGTTAAAATGGCGATAAAAGTAAAAACAAAGATTGACAAATTTGGAAGAATTGTGATTCCTAAAAAAATAAGAGATGACTTTGGTCTTAAAAATAACTCCGAAGTTTTACTCGAAGCAGGGGAAGACGGCATAATCCATCCTGATAGTACGCTTGCTTTTGTTATGGATAAAGATAGAATTCTTGTTGTTTGTTCAGAGCCAACAGAATCCTTTACAAGTTTTTTAAAAAAGGAAAGAGAAAATAGAATTAAACAAATAGCAATAAATTGCTGAAAGAATTATTGAATAAGTTTAAATAATAATATTTAAATTTATAACAATATAAAGATAATGCCTAATATTTAACTGCAGTAGTGTGGTCCCCGCATCTTCATGATATTCAGATAAGCCAATTCTCTATTTTAAGATCTTTTATTTGCTGAAAATGCCTTATATTGCCGGTTATAAGTGTAAGATTGTTGGAAATTGCAATTGAAGCAATTTGTATGTCTGTATTTGAAATTATATTTCCATTTTGTCCAAGTTCTGATCTTATTCTGCCATAAATAAAAGCAGCAGAAACATCAAAGTCTAAAATATTTACTGATGATAATAAAATATTTTTGAGATTATTAAGATGAAATTCTTTATTTTTACTCTTGAAGGCTCCGTATGCAATTTCACCGACTGTTATTGATGAAATATATTGTTCACTTTTATCTAGCTTTGAAATATTTTCAATAAGTGTTTTTGATGGGATTTTTTTAAAAAGATTTGTTATGGCATCTGTATCAAAAAGAAACATCTCGCCCCTTATATTTTATTCTTGTGTTAAAAGATTCCTGTATAAAACCTTCAATTTCTTCAAAATTTTTCCATTTCCCGGCAATATCTTTCAAACTGCTGGATTTTCTTATTGCTTTCAGCTTTTCAAAATCTTTACAAGAAACAAGACCGGCAACTGGTTTTCCTCTTTTAGTAATTAATATATTTTCATCCGTATATGCTACCCTGGAAATATATTCTGAAAAATTATTTTTTGCTTCAGCTATTGATATTTTTTTTTCTGAAATATTAAATTTATCGGATTTTAATTTCAAATAAATCCCCCCTATAAAATTTTTTTAAATATTTCTATATGGACATTATGACATAATGTATTAAATATTTCAAAAATTTTTTACATATTTTGAGGAAAGCGGGTTCACTCTAAAAAGCTTCTTCTATTTCTTTAGGGTTATAAATATAAAATTGTTTTGCCTTACTGTTTAATACCTCTAAAATCCACTTATCATAACATAAGGAGCATTAAATTCTATAAGGAAGGATCTGAGCTACTCTTTACCAACTTATCACTTAGAGCTGGAAGAAAGTCAACAATAATTACAACAAATCTTTCATTTGAGCGCTGGGATGAGATATTTTTAGATCCTGTAATTACTGCAGCAATGATAGACAGACTTACTCATAAGTCCTGTATGGTCAATATGAATGGAGTTTCCTATAGAATGAAAGAAACAAAGGAGTGGCTTAAAAAACATAAGGAGGTGGAGGATTTTTTAACTAAAGAAGACGATAAAGAGACCAATTGACATTTGATAGCAAAAATGAATCACCACAATCGATTTTAAGACGTTAAAATTTATTATCTACAGAGAAATGTATGGCAAAATTAAGGACAGAAAGTGAGGTAAGTTATGAGTTAGAATATATTATTTTTTTAAATTAAGTGGGGTACTTTTCGATTGAAATATGGGGGAATTTTCGATTGAAAAAACATCTACTATTGGACATATAGTCAGATTTCTTTTCATTAAAGCTCGCTGACATAAAAAACCTCATTGTCTAAGATAATAAAATCAAAGGCTTGGGCCTTGTTTGGTTAAGTTAATCAGTTTGTCTTTTATATATCTCGCCGCCGGCGTTAAACGAATTCCCATCGCTACTCACGGTGGCCTTAAAAGTGCGCTCGTCGCTTATCCCCGCTATTGCGGGAATAGTTACCGACAGCTTGTTCCCCGTCTGCGACCACGTTCCGGAATACTGCTCATGACCGTCGAGATAAGTTGTGTAACTGCCGTCCGAGTAAAACACATAAGCCCAGGTCTGGTCGGACTGCGCGACTCCGTTTTCGATATCTGCGTAATCATAATGGTGCTCATACCTACCGCTGACAGTCTGGGCTGTGCCGAAGTTGAGGAACGAATCGCCGAATATGCTATCCAGCGGTTTGAAATCAGTGTATTTGTTCATATAAACAAGCACAATCAAGATAAACAGGATGACGATCAGTATTGTCGGCAGGCCGCGGTGCTTACGGGCATACGCACCAGCGTCGCCAGTATTTCCGGTATCTCCGGAGTTCGGCAAGGCCGTTATGAGGAAATTATAAGGCAGGTACCTGATCTCACTTTTAAAGCGTCGGATCTTTTCCCTTGTCCAGCGGTACCTGCGACGAAACTTCCAGCTGCCAATGAGCTTCGGAAGGACGCCTATAAAAAGGATCAGGAGAATGATATACAAAATGACATATGTGAAGATAGTTGCCATTGGGATGCCCGTATTTTGTCCCGGAAACAGTAACAGAAGCAGAGAACTTGCTGCCGGCCACAGAAAGAGAAAGATAAGCAGCAAAAGCAGAATGATAAGCGCGATGATGACACCAGGAAGGTTATATTTCTTTCGGTATTCATCATATTTTTTAAGTTCCCGAATTTTGTCCTCGTATTCCTGACCGGAAAGGAGCTTTTCCCTGCAATCCACACAGTTGGTGCGCTCGTTGTTGTTCAAACTGCCACAGTTGAAACATATTCTGTCAGCCATTTTTTATCACTCCTCATGTAATAATCTTAGATTAGTTTGTTTTTTATTAATTGTTCTAATTCTTTGATAACTAATTCATAGAGCGGGAGATCAATTATTTGATTTTTTAGTCTTATTTCCCATGTTTTTTTATAAGCAATAGATTTAATATCATTTATTAAATTATTTAAATAAAATTTATGGCCAAACTTCTTTTCAAAAATATTCTTTACTTTAAAAGCATCTAAATAGTTAAGCTTTAAAAGAAACCACAAATCGTAGATATCGCGAGCTTCTTTATCTATATCTAAAATTCTTAAAATTTTATCTGACACAATAGATTCTAGAGTATATACATTAAATATGTTTGTATTCCCTTTAAAATCCTGATAGGTAAAAATTATTTTTTCTCAATAGATGGTGGGATAAAGGTATCTTTTAAGATATCTATTTTCAATTCTTTAGTAATTTTGATTTCTGGCACAACATCATATTTAATAAAGATCTGAAGCCTGTCATTTTTAATAGTAGAATTTTTATTAGGTTTAAATGGAAAATCATCTGAGATTTTTAAGAGCACTTTGCCAAGCGCTTTATCGAAATTATCAAGATTTTCTTTTTCTTCTATAAGAAAATCCAAGTCTTCTGAAAAACGGTAATCAGGAAAATATATTTTCTTTAAAGCTGTTCCTCCTCTAAAAACAGAATTATTTTTAAATGTGATATTACTACTTAGATAAAATAACAATAATTCTATAAAATAACCCTTTTCAATAATATCTTCAGATAATCACTTTTTAGAGGCTATTCTTTGGATTTGAAAATAATCAATCATATTTGTTTGATTTTTAAATTGGTCTATTTTACCCATTTATCAACTCTTTATGTAAATAATACAGTATCATATCCTGTATTATATCCACATTTAGTAGATTTTAAAAGCATTTAAATATTAATTTAAAAATAGGTAAATTAAAAAATTTTAATTTATCCAATTTATAAAATATACTTGAAAAATTATAAAATTATAAATATAATAAATTTATAATCATTATAAATTTAAAATTTTATTAATATTATAATAAATATTAAAAAAAGGATTTTTAAATTGAATCAAAAAATTGAAAATTTATCAAAAAAGCTGGTTGAAAAAAATATTAAGCCATCATTTCAGAGGATTAAAGTGTTGGAATATCTTACTACTAAAAGAAATCATCCAACTGTTGATGAGATATTTAATGAACTTGTTATAGAAATACCAACTTTATCAAAAGCTACAGTGTATAATACTTTAGATTTACTGATGGAATCAAAACTAGCACGGATTGTAACAATTGAAGAAAATGAGACAAGATATGATGCTGATGTTACAAATCACGGTCATTTTAAATGTGATTTATGTGGCGTTATTTATGATTTTCCTGTAAATATTGATGATTTATCAACTGATTCTTTAAAAAATTTTAAAATAAATGAGAAAAACGTGTATTTTCAAGGTATTTGTCCGAAATGTCTTGATAATATTGATAATAATAAGGATAAAAATAAAGGCAAATAATAATAATTAATTAATAAAACAAAAAAACAAGGAGAAAAATTATGGAAGAAATAATTATAAACAAGATGCCTCTTATTGGTGAGCCTGCACCATCATTTAAGGCAAAAACTACTCAGGGAGATATAAGTTTTCCTGAAGACTTTAAAGGAAAGTGGGTTATTCTTTTTAGCCACCCGGCAGATTTTACACCAGTATGTACAACTGAGTTTATGACTTTTGCGTCAATGACAGATGAGTTTAAAGCTTTAAATACTCAGCTTATTGGTCTTTCAGTAGACTCACTGTATGCTCATATTGCCTGGCTTCGTACAATCAAGGAAAAAATAAAATGGAATGGGCTGGAAAATATTGAAGTAACTTTTCCTTTAATTGAGGACATTAAAATGGAGGTTGCTAATAAATTTGGCATGATACAGCCAGCTCAATCCACAACCCAAGCTGTGAGAGCAGTATTTATTATTGACCCTAAGGCGATAATAAGATGTATTCTTTATTACCCACAATCAACCGGAAGAAACTTTGAAGAAATTAAAAGAATTATAATTGCTCTTCAAAAAACAGATGCAGAAGGAGTTGCAACTCCTGCAAACTGGAAACCAGGTGATGATGTTATAATTCCACCACCAGGCTCATGTGGCGCAGCAAAAGAACGTGTTGAGTCAAAAGATCCTGACAAATATTGTCTTGATTGGTTTTTGTGCTTTAAAAAAGAAAAATAATTTAAAAATTTATTTAAAATATGAAGTAAGATTTATAAATCTTACTTCATATTTTTATAGAGTCTTTATCCAAATACATATTATGAGTCACTAGTGTGCGCTGCCACAAAACTGTATAATTTTTAATTAGTACCTTGACAAAGATAGTAGAATTTTTTAACATATACTTTAAATTATTTTAAATTATAATACAGAGCTTAGTTTGTGGAACACGGTGAAATTCCGTGACTGTCCCGCAGCTGTAATGGGGACTTGAGATTTATTGAAAGGAAAGAAAACAGTCACTGTCGATGGTCACTTCGATGGGAAGGCTTATAAATCTCAGGGAGGATCCAGAGTCAGAATACCGTCTAAGTTTTGAGAATATAAGAAATCTGATGGAAAAGGGTTTCGATGCAAATAATGTATCGAAGCCCTTTTTTATTGTTTAACAATTATAAAACACAAAAAGGAGAAGACGTAATGAAAAAAACGAGTCAGGAAACAAACAAAAAGAAGGAAATTATCGGTTTTAGAAAAGCTTGTAAGGCTAAAGGGACTGGTTTATCGCACTATATTCTTGTTGACAGCTCAAAAAAATAAGGGGGCTTGTCATGAATAAAAGATCAGGAGCATCTTCAACGGGAAAGTATTTGAACACAGGAAATGGCCTTTGTTTAAATTATATTGACCTGGGACATCCTGATTATGTTGCCGTAGTTGAACCGGATACTGCCTTCTGGAGTTTAGTAAAGAAAGATCAGCTGGGGGAAGTTGTTTCAGGAAACATAATTGTTGATAAATTAAAAATACACTTAAAAGACATGAATAAAGAGATGGAAACTTTGCGTTTTAAATTAAAACCATCGGCAGTGTATTTTAATCCAACAGAACAATGTAACTTAAACTGTCCCTATTGTTATATTCCGTCCAGGATGCGTAAACAAGGACGTCATATGTCCTGGGGAAAAATTGATGAAGCTTTTCAAATATTGAAGGGTTATTTTGGAGAAAGTTTACCTGAAAGACAAAAACCGCAAATTGTATTTCATGGCTCAGAACCACTGATGAATAAAGATGCCGTGTTTCGGGCAATTGAAACTTATGGAAGGGACTTCAGTTTCGGTGTTCAGACTAACGGGACTTTACTTGAGCAGAAAGATTTTGATTTTTTAAGTTCCAATAATGTGATGATAGGGCTTTCCATTGACGGTCCGGCGGAAGAAATATCAGATCAGACAAGAAAAAACTGGAACAATGCAGGTACATTTAAAAAGCTGTTGAAAACTCTTGAGATTTGCCAGGACTATCCATTGCTTAGCGTAATCTGTACAGTAACTGAACATAATATTAAAAGTTTGACTGAAATCGTAGATTTTTTTCATGCACATCATATCAAAAATTGTTTGATCAACCAGGTCCGCTGTACATTAGAAGGTGGAAGACAAGTAAAACCATCTGACAGTGAAATGGCAGAGATGTTTATAAAAGCGCTAGATCGAACTCACGAACTGTTCAGACAAACTGGACGAAAACTTATTGTCGCTAACTTTGCCAATATTTTACTTGGTATTGTTGCACCATCCGCACGCCGTTTGATGTGCGACATAAGTCCCTGTGGTGCAGGACGCTGCTTTTTTGCAGTATCAGCAAAAGGAGATGTTTTCCCTTGCAGTGAATTTATCGGTTTGAAAAATTTTAAAGGCGGAAATCTTTTCAAAGATAATCTAAGCGAAATACTAAATTCAATCCCTTTTCAGATAGTAACAAAGCGAAAGATCGAAGATATAAAACCTTGCAGTAAATGCGCAATACGTCATTTTTGCGGCTCCCCATGTCCGGCAGAGGCTTTTGAGATAAATGGCGGCATGGCTTATCCTGGAGCTTTTTGTGAATTTTATGAGGAGCAGGTTCGCTATGCATTTCGTTTAATTGCTGATGGAAAGGAAAATGATTATCTTTGGGATAACTGGGATGATAATACATCAGAGGTATTCAGATTTTAACGGTTTTTTATAAAAGACAAGCTCAGGAAAGGTTCATTTCAATTGATCTTAAATTGAGCTTGTCTTTTTCTTTTGATTTTTTAGATATAGATTTTTTAATCAAGGCTTAGATACAAAAAATTATTCAGAATGATAAATATCAGACAAATAATAATGTTTTGCAGCTTTTCTTATTGTGATACTTAAAATTACAACTAATTTGCTGTTATCTTTATCAGAACTGAAGCTGTGTCAGGCTTTTCCGGCAATTTCTAAAAGAAATTAATTAGTTCCCGGTGATTAACTTAATTTTTAGTAGATTATTTATTTAAATTAAGCTTAAAGTTTTCTCAATTCAGACATTTTTGGATAATTATTCACCAGAAATTAATTAAATTCCTTTATATTTTTAAAAATTAATTTCATAATAAAATATAATAAAGTAATTTATTAAATATTATTAAAATAATTTTGAAAATTTCATATGGAAGAAAATAAATTATCATCTACTTTTTTTATAATCGGCACATTATTTGTAACCTGCTTACTTTTATCAAATATTATTGCAGGTAAATTAATGATTTTCGTGCGCTGGGCAGTACCTTCAGCAGTGATAATATTTCCCGTAACTTATATATTTGGTGATATATTAACAGAAGTATATGGTTTTAAAAAAGCAAGACTTGTAATCTGGACAGGCTTTGCAATGAACTTTTTTATGGCTCTTGTATTCTGGTTAGTAATTATTTTAAAATATCCCCCATTCTGGAAGGAGCAGGTTGCCTATAAAACAGTTTTGGGAATAACACCAAGGATTGTACTTGCTTCTCTTATTGCTTATTTATTTGGTGAATTTTTAAATTCTACAGTACTATCTGTTATGAAAAAAGGGACTAAGGGTAAGTGGCTATGGACAAGAACAATCGGCTCAACTATTGTAGGTGAAGGTGTAGACAGTTTAATTTTTATTACTATTGCCTTTGCGCATACATTCCCCTCGAATGTAATTTTTCAGATGATTCTTGTACAATGGCTTTTAAAAACCGGATATGAAATACTGGCAACTCCGGCTACCTATGCTATAGTTCATTTTATAAAGAAAAAAGAAGGCATTGACGTATTTGATTATGGAGTCAGATATAATCCTTTCGGGAGGAGATAGAAATGGAAGAATTTACAATACTTGGCAAAAAAGTGTCAAAACCAATGAAAAAACTGGAAGCCTTTGATGCTCCAGAAGATGTTAAAACAGTTACTTTAACTTCAGATGAAGTCACTAGTCTATGTCCTATAACAGGACAACCTGACTGGTACACTATAGAAATTGAATACCAGCCGGATAAATTATGTCTTGAAAGTAAAAGCCTGAAACTGTATTTTTGGACTTTTAGAGAAGAAGGACACTTCTGTGAACAATTATCTAACATAATTCTAAAGGATATTCAAAAGGCAATCAGTCCCAAAACTTTAAAAGTTACAGTAGAGATGAAGCCCAGGGGTGGAATTAAAATCAGATCTGTTGCAGAGATTTAAGATCTATGTCACGGGGACGTATAATTTGACAA
>JAMDEN010000170.1 GCA_023487035.1 Actinomycetota bacterium | reverse complement strand
TTTTGTTCTTCAAGATATTTAATAGCTTCTTCTCTTTGTCTGTCTGCTTCATCAAGATTTTTTCTTATTTCTGTCTGCCTTTCATTTATCATTTTATTTACAGGTTTAAAAACAAATTTCCATAAAACAAAAAATAAAATAAGAAAGCATACTATTGACCAGAAAATAGTACTTGTCATCGGGTTTAATATTTTTGATAATTCTTCCACCCTTTAAAAACACCTTCCTTTTTAATGGCAGCTATTTAAAAGTAGCCTTTGTTAAAAAAAATTGTCTTTATTTATTAATTTTTATGCAACAAATTTATGCTACAAAAATTAAAAGAAATGCTATTACAAGAGCATATAATGAAATTGCTTCTGCAAATGCAATTCCAATAAACATAGCTGTCTGTATTTTTCCTGCAGCTTCAGGCTGTCTGGCAATTCCTTCAACAGCTTTTCCTACTAGATTTCCTATAGCTATACCGGGACCTATTGATCCAATCCCCATACATATTCCTGCTGCAAGTGCTGCTATTGCTTTTGGGTCCATTTATATTCCTCCTATATATTTTAACTTTTTATATTAATCTTTTTTATTTTTAATTTTTTATTTTTAATTTTTTATTTTTAATTTTTAACTTTTAATTTTTAACTTTTAATTTTTAACTTTTAATTTTAATTTAATCTAAATTATAAAATACATCTAATTTTTTTATTTTTTTTAATTTTACTTTTAATTTTAATGTTAATTTTAATGTTAATATTAATGTTAATGTTTGGGATTTTCTGCATCACCTATATACATAGCTGTTAAAACTGCAAAAATATAAGCTTGTATAGCTGACACAAAAATCTCAAAACCCATCATTATAGTAACAAATGGTACTACCGGAACAGCAATGAGATAATTTTTAAAATAAATTATCATGCTTTCAAGTACAATTATTATTATATGCCCGGCTAACATATTTGCAGTAAGTCGGACAAATAATGAAAGTGGTTTTGCAATCCAGTTGCTTATAAGTTCAATTGGAAAAACTATAAAATACATCCAGGCTGGCACAGACTTTGGAGCAAAAGTCCTTATATAACCTTTAAAACCGTTTTTCCTTATATTGGTAATTTGAACCATAAAAAATACAATTAAAGAAAAAACAAGAGGAACTACAGGGTTTGAAGTTGGAGTATAAGTTCCTGGAATTAATCCGACAAGGTTATTTGCAAGAATAAAAACAAATAATGATGATATGAATGGAAACCATCTGTCTCCATTTTCCTTGCCAATCATTGAATAAACAAGATTTTCTTTTGCAAATCCAATAAGCATTTCCACTACTGCCTGTTTTTTTGATGGCACTATTTTAGGCTTTCTGGCAAGAATTAATAACAAAACTGAAAATATTAAAACTGCAAGAAACATTGAAACAGTAAGATTAGTAATTGAAATATCAATGCTGCCAATTTTAATAGGTACAAGAATTTTTAAATAAAAATGCTCTAATATATTCAAAAATGTTCTCCCTGTTTCTTAAATGACAGATAGCATAAAAAATATTTTAACATTAGTTATACAGATTTAAAAATGAAAATATTAATTAAAATTAATAAACCCAGTTCTTTTAGTTAGTTTTAATTCATTAAATACATAATTTTTGCTAAACTTAATTACTCGCTTAAAACTGATATTTTATTATAAATTTATATTTACAAATCGAATAGTATATTACTATATTTAAATTTTTCAATATTATTTATAATAAAAGAGAAAAAAACTAACTTATTTTTTAAAAAGAACTTTCCTATAAATCATATAAATTTCAATATTTAAAAGTAAAGTAAAAAATACCACAAATGAAATAAAAAAATAAATAAGATTAATATGGCTGAACTTTATAAATAAAAAAAATATCAATGCAATAGCAATAATCTTTGCCAGAAAACTAAAAATAATAATTTTTATTGCAGTAGAAGGATCTTTAGTAAATAAAATTTTATATATAAATATGCTTATATAAAATAAAGCTATGGCTATTGCGGCTGCTATAATAATACTTATAAAGTTATTAAAATTTTTTTTACCTGAAATTAAATAGCTAACAATTGAGACAAGAACAAACGCACCAGATAAAATAATTCCTGTTTTATTTATGAAGCTTAACTTTTTTTTCATTTTTTAATCTTATGATTTAAAAAATTTTAGAATTAAAATTAATGAGTTGTAAACCAATCTTTTAAATAGTTCAATTAAATTTATAAATATTTTATTATTTTATCTTTATTAAAATAATACTAAAAAAAATACTAAAAAATATCTTAATTAGTAATTTTTAACCAACAATTTTTTAAAAAAAATTTTTATCTTTAAAAATCAAGCCTTATAAGTTCAACCCCTGCTTCATTTAATAATTCAAGGGCAAGCTCATCAGGGTATTCTTCATAATAATATATTCTTTTAATTCCTGCATTTATAATCATTTTAGCGCAAAGAACACATGGCTGTGTGGTGGAATACATACAGGAACCTTCAATCTGAACTCCATAATAAGCTGCTTGAATTATTGCATTTTGCTCTGCATGAAGAGCACGGCATATTTCATGGCGCTGACCTGATGGTATCCCAAGTTCCTGCCTTAAACACCTGCCTATCTCAAGGCAACTTTTAACTCCTCTTGGTGCGCCATTATATCCTGTTGTTAAAATTCTTTTATCTTTTACTATTATTGCTCCAACCTTACGTCTTAAGCAAGTTGAGCGTGTGGCAACCTGCTTTGTAATAGCGGTAAAATATTCATCCCATGTGGGCCTTTTATCAGTCATATTTATTTATTCTCCTATAAAATATGTCAAATTATACGTCCCCGTGACATATGTCACGTCCCTGTGACATTTTTGATTTTTCTTTTGGTTTTAAATAAAAATCAGGATATTTTCTTAAAACTTTAGTGGGGCAAACTTCAATACATTTATCACATGAAATACATTTACTATAATCAATTTCCGGTATTGATTTTTCCTTATTCCAGGTTATAGCACCACTTTCACAAGCTTTTACGCATTTCCTGCATCTGATGCATCCAAAATCACACTTTTCTCTACCAGGAATATCTTTTATGCTTTCATAACTGCATAAAAATACTATTTTTGCATTAGCAGGGACGAGCTTTATAATTTTTCTTGGACATTCTTTCACACAAAGACCGCAACCATTACATTTTTGTGGATCTATAACAGCAACATTTTTGTCAATATCTATAGTAATTGCATTTTGCGGACATACTTTAATACAATCACCTAACCCAAGGCAACCATAAGGACAGGTTTTAAACCCCTTTAAGATTTTATTTGCTGACTTACAGGAACCCACTCCAAGATATGTCCCTATGGTTTCACTATTTCCATTGCATGCAACAACTGCTTTTTTATTCATTGCATTTCGATCTATCTTAAGATTAAGAGTTTTTTCAAGACTGGTAAGCATTTTCTGGTCCTGTAGCAAAGTAGCACATGTATTGCTAAAAAATACATTTTTATCTTTTGCAAGAGCCTGTCCGTAAGCAAAACATCCTGGGTAGCCACATGCCCCGCAATTCATTCCTGGAAGTTCTCCTGAAATTTCTTCAGCCTTTTTCAATGATTCAGGCTCAGGTGGTAAAACTCTGTTTGTCACCCAAATTAAGACTCCGCTAATTATTCCTATTGCTGTTAATATTATTATTGGTATCCACATATATTAATTTAAACACCTTATCTTATGAAAAATTCTAAATATAAACCTTAAATAAATTTAATAAATATTAAATAAAAATAAATAAATAAAAAAAGTTATAATAAACCGTTAAAACCCATAAACGCAAGAGAAAGTAAAGAGGCAATAATAAATGCAATCGGGAGACCTTTCATTGATTTAGGAGTATCTGCAAGCTCATTTTTTTCCCTTATGGCTGACATTATAACTAGCATTAAAGTAAATCCCAAACCACCTCCAAGTGCACTTACTATGCTTTGCAGTAATGAATAATTATTTTGAGCATTAATTAAAGTGATTCCAAGTACAGCACAGTTTGTAGTGATTAAGGGCAGGTATATGCCAAGAGCATTATATAGCATTATATTTGTTCTTTTAATAACAATTTCCACAATCTGAACAAGAGCAGCAATAACAAGTATGTATATAATTATATTCATAAATTGAACATTATAAGGAACAAGAATATAGTTATATATTATTCCAGTTGCAATTGAAGCAATTAACATTACAAGTGTAACTGCAGCACCCATACTAACCGCATTTGAGAGTTTTTTTGAAACTCCAAAAAAAGGACACAGGCCTAAAAATTTAGCTAATATAAAATTATTTATTAAAACTAGTCCAAGAAAAATGGTTAAAAGATTATTCATTTTTTAACACTCCAATCAGTCTGAATAATGCCATTAAAAGAGCAATTATGATAAAGGCTCCTGGAGGCATTATAAATATTGATAGCGGTGAGGTTGAAATTACAGGAATTGAAAATAATTGTTTTCCAAAAATTACCAAACTCCCTGTTCCAAGTACTTCTCTTAAAAAAGAAATAATAATTAATGCAATAGTAAAACCAAGCCCGGCACCTAAACCATCTGCTATTGAATAAATAATTGGATTTTTTGATGCAAAAACTTCAGCTCTTCCAAGTATTATGCAGTTTACCACAATAAGAGGCAGATATATTCCAAGAGATTCATATAAAGGAGGTAGATATGCTTCAAACACCAGGCTTAAAATTGTAACAAAAGAGGCTATTACTACAATAAAAACTGGAATTCTTACCATGCCTGGTGTTATTTTCCTGATTATTGAAATTATAAAATTAGAACCAAGCAGCACAAATATAACTCCTGCTCCCATACCAAGTGCATTATTAACTGAAGTAGTAACAGCAAGTGTAGGGCAAAGACCCAAAACAAGCACAAATACAGGATTTGTTAAAATAATACCTTTTGCAAGTTCCTTCCAAAACTTTTTCGCGCTAAATCTTTCTTCTAATTCTTCCATATTCATTAATTATATTCAATAATTTATAAATTAATAAATAAAATATAAATAAAAATTAAAAATAATTAAAAAATAATTAAAAAAATATATGTTAAATTAATTTATATACAATTTTATAATTTTATATTAAAAAATATTTTTTAATATCGTTAAAATTTTTAAACCAAATATATTTATTAATAACTTTATTTATTAATAACTTTTTACTATTAGTTTATTAATAGTTATTTTTTTTAATTATTTCAATATTTTTATCAAGTTCTTTTTTTACAGAATCCGTAACAGCTCTCGAGCTTATTGTTGCTCCTGTAACTGCATCAACTTTACCCCCATCCTTGCTTAAAACAACATCAGCTGATTTTAAACCTTTAAACTGGTCAGTAAAAGAACTCAATGTTACACGCGTCCCAAGGCCTGGAGTTTCAGAATTTGATAATACTGTAATTTCTTTAATTGAAAAATCTTTATTAATACCTACTAAAGTATTAATCTCTCCCCCATAACCTTTCCCTTTTGCAATAAAAGAATAGCCGATAGTTTTTCCATTCTTTAAAATAATATAAATATTTTCTTTAAGTTCATACTTGTCCATATCAGGAAATATGTTTTTAAGCTGGCTTATTATTTTAGCTTCTCTTTGTTCAAGTATTTTAACCCTTGTAATATTGTTTACATACATTAAAAGAACAACTGCAATAAAAACAATTAATGCAAGAAATATTATAGGGTAAAACTTATTTTGTAATATTTTATTAAATGAATTTCCGGTTTCTTTTCGAGCCATTTTTTTGCTATATTTTCCTATATTTTTTAATAAGAAATTAAATTTTTCTTATTTAATTTCTTTTAAATTTTAATCTTTTAAATCATGATATTATAATTTTTATTAATTCTTTTTTATTTTAACATTATAACTATTCTAAATTTCTTAGCTTTAAAATTATAATTATTCTTAACTCTTAACAATTCTATTAACAATTTTTATTAGTCTTAATATTATAATTAAAATAAAATACTATAAATATTATAAAAAATCAGATTATAACAATTTAGCCTTAGGTTTACTTTTCATTTTTGGTTTTTCTCTAATATATCCAAAAGGTTTTGGCTTTACATATCTGTCAATTAAAGGGGTAAAACCATTCATTATAAGAATAGAAAAACATACACCTTCAGGCATTGCACCAAATCTTCTTATTACAAATGTAATAAGTCCGCAGCCTAAAGCAAATAATATACGCCCGGTACTTGTAACTGGAGTTGTTACATAATCAGTTGCCATAAACACAGCCCCAAACATTAAACCGCCGGCAAGTATCTGAAATAAAACATCATCTCCCCATAAAAATGAAAGTAATGTAACCGTTACAATAAATATTACTGGAACTTTCCAATCTATAATTTTAAATACAATTAAAAATATGAAAGCTATGAGAATTAAAAGAGCAGAAGTTTCACCAATTGATCCGCCAATATTTCCAAAAAACATATTCTTATATAAAGCAATTTTACTTCCTTCATAAACAAAGCTTTCATTTAAAGGAGTTGCTGAAGTAACAGCATCAGCGGCAAAAGTTTGAGGAAGATACCATTTTGTCATCTCAACAGGAAAGCAAATCGCAAGAAATGCTCTTCCGGCAAGTGCTGGATTAAAAATATTATAACCTAATCCTCCAAATGCTTCCTTTGCAATTGCAATTGAAAAGGCAGAACCTATAACTACCATCCAAATGGGAATCCGCGGAGGTAAAGTTAAAGCAAGCAGCAGCCCGGTAATTAATGCACTTCCATCCATAATAAATTTTTTCTTTCTTGCCTTTTTAATTATAAATTCAACAAGTGGTGCAGTTATGGTGGAAGCAATAATTATCCAAAAAGCCCTTAGACCAAAAAAATAAATTGCAGCAGCAGTTGGAGGAATAAGACTTGCTAAAAAAATATACATTATTTTTGAAGTGGAAAAGCCGCTCCATATATGTGGCGCATGAGATATTACGAGTTCTTCAGCACGGTCAGAATTATAATTTTCCTCACTTTTCTTTATTTCTTTATTTTCCATACTTATTTCCCATATCCTGATAAAACACTTTTTGCTGTTTTAATGTAAGCCACAATTGGAATAGATGCAGGGCATACATAAGCACATGACCCGCATTCTATACAGCTGTTAATATTATATTCTCTTAAAATTTCAAATTTACTATTTTTTGTATAAACTGCATACATTAGCGGCATTAAATTCATTGGACAAATATTTACGCACCTGCCACATCTTATGCAATTCCCTTCAGTTAAACGTTTTGTCTTTTTAATTAAAATACAATTAGCTGCTTTTGTAATAGGAAAATTTAAATCAGATATTACATTTCCCATCATTGGACCACCAAGGACTATTTTAAAATTATTCATATCAAATTTTTCGCAAGCGTTTATTAAATCATTAACAGGTGTTCCTATTCGAACAAGTAAATTTTTTGGATCTTTTATGTCTCCAGTTATTGTTATTACTTTTTCGATTAATGGTTTACCTTCTGAAACTGCTTCAAAAACTGCTTTTGCCGTTCCAACATTATTTACTACAACTCCAATATCCATTGGAAGACCGCCAACAGGAACTTTTCTTCCAAGTACATTTTTTATTAAAGTTTTCTCAGCTCCCATAGGATATTTTGATTTTAATGAAATTATCTTAAAATTCATACCAAGATTTGCTTCATCAATTAACTGACTAAAAAGCTTTATTGCATCTTCCTTATTATCCTCTATAGCAACAAAAGTTGTTTTTGCTGATAAAACTTTAAAAATAATATAAGCACCTGCAAGTACTTGCCACCCATGTTCCATCATTATCCTATGGTCAGAAGTTATGAAAGGTTCACATTCGCATCCATTTATTATAAGGGTATCAATATTTTTCTTAGTTGAAAGCTTCACATGAGTCGGGAAGGTTGCCCCGCCAAGTCCTACAACTCCCGCATCTTTTACTTTTTGTATTATGTTTTCTTTAGATGTTTCATTTATTATTTTAATTAGTTCTTTCCATAAATTTTCAGCTTCCGTTTTTTTTGACTTTTTTTGTGTTTCTGAAAAATTATTTTTAAAATTTTCAAAATATATTTCTTTTAAATTTTCCGATATTTCTAACATTAATTTATCAGTTTCAAGCTCAGCCCATTCATCTTCATTTTTAATTTCATCTGCAGTAATTTCAATCGCATCTACAATATTATTAGCAAATGGATTTATTACCTTAGTTATGTTAGTTACAGTTCCTGTAATTGAAGAATGAACAGGAGCTGAAAATAATTTATCAGAATCTGCAATTATTTGTCCTGTTTTTACTTTATCACCTCTTGCTACTACCGGAGTACATGGCTCGCCAAAATGCTGCTGAAGCAGTATAAGAGTTTTTTTTGGAACAGGAAGTTTTTCTATTGGTTTGTTAGCTGAAATTTTGTTCTCAGGAAGCTTTAAACCTTTAACCAGAAAACTTTTCTTAATTACTGTAACCATTATTTTATTAAAAATCCATTCTAGAAAATAAACTAAATAAAAATTTATTTAACAATATATTTATCAATACCTTTGGATTTAAAAATATTTTTATCTGAATCAATTATTAAAGCTTCAACATTATCCAAAGAATTTACCAAATTCATTCCATCCTCAGGACCTAACACAAAAACTGCGGTAGCAAGTATATCAGCTATTGTTGCATTATCAGCTATAATAGTCGAACTGATACATTTATTTGCAGTATATCCTGTCCTTGGATCTATAATATGAGCTGCTTCTTTTTCAGGATCAAAATATCTGTAATAATTTCCTGATGTTGCAATAGCCTTCCCTGCAAAAGCAAATTCTACAATTTTTTCTGATGTATTATCAGGGTTTTCAAGACTTATATGCCATAACCCTCCATCAGGTTTTGCGCCCAGTGTCGCTATGTCGCCTCCGGCATTTACTAGTGTATTATTTATTCCATTATTTTTTAAAACTTCTAAAACTTTATCTACAATATAGCCTTTAGCAATACCGCCTAAAGTAACAGACATTCCGCTTTGAGTAAATTTAATGTTATTTCCTTCTATTATTATTTTGTCAGAACCTGTAAGTTTTAATGCTTCTGATATTTTTTGCTGTTGGGTTTCTTTACTTTCTTTCCATAAACCCTTAGACCATAACGTAAGTATCGGATCAACAGTTATATCAAAAGCACCTGAGGTTATTTTATTGTAATCTTTTGATAACTGAATTATCTCAACAAGTTCCTTTGGAGCATTTTCTATAAAACCATCTTTATTTAATTTTGAAACTGCACTTTCCTTGTCGTAATTTGATGCAATCTTTGAAATCTCATCAATTTTTGCAAATCCCATGTCAAGAATTTTTTGTGATTCTTGTTCATTATCTGTATATATAATGATATTTACATAGGTACCCATTTTTTCGCGATTTTCTTCAAATCTTTTTAGATTAGATTTACAGCTACTCAAACCAATTATAAATGAGCATGTTAGAACTATAATAGTTACAATAGCTATTAAGCTTATAAAAAATTTTTTATTTTTTTTAAGATTTTTATTATTAATTTCCATATTTATTAATCTCCTGATATTTTTGTTATTCCTGATGCCGTCATTTTATATCCGCCATTTTATAAATTTTAAAAATAATTATTTAATTTTTATCTTTATTGATTTTTTATTGATTTTGCTAAAATTTAAAAAAAATTTAGCAAAAAATCTTTTAAAATTATCTAAAAAATAAATTTATTTTATTCTCCTATAAAATATGTCAAGTTATACGTCCCCGTGACAACGTGACAATTTTAATATGTATAAACAGGAAAATCTTCTGCAAGTTCTCTTGCTTTTGCTTTAATTGGAGCAATTTTTGTTTT
>JAMDEN010000162.1 GCA_023487035.1 Actinomycetota bacterium | reverse complement strand
GATACTCTGTTCTGTATGCTCCATGCCCGCTTAAGTATGTTTCCATTCTTGTATTTTATCATATCGTCGCCTATCCATTCACCCACGCACTGAAGTGCGTGGAACTCTGCCCTTGCGGGTTATTAGATTACCTATAAGGATTTGAAACACTATTTTGACAATAGTATTATCACTGCTTGGAGTAATTTTTAGATTACCTATAAGGATTTGAAACTTTTAAGGCTTTAGATATTTTTAAAACTTTAAGTTCATGATGTGAAAAAAAACTAGAAATAATTGAATTATTCAGTATAAATTAATTAGTTTCTGATGAATAATTGGCTAAAAAGTTTTAATTTAGAAAATTTTAAGCTTAATTTAAACAAATAGCTTGCTAAAATGAATTATTTACCAGGAACTAATTAATCACCAAAATTTATTTTTCATGTCATCATGTCAAATTATACGTCCCCGTGACATTATTATGGCAAATAAAATATATTGCAATAAGTAGACATTTATGGTATTTTATTGCTATGAAATTTGAACAATTATTAAAATTACTTAATGGAGAAATCATATTTTCATCATCTAAGCTATTGGCTGGGGGCGAATCTATCAATATTATCCGTAAACAACTGACAAGGTGGGTATCAAATGGTAAGCTTATTCAGTTACGCAGAGGTATTTATGCAGTAGCTCAACCATATAAAGATATGCAACCTCATCCATTTTTAATTGCGAACATGATGAGAAGAGCTTCTTATGTTAGTTTACAATCAGCACTTGCATATTTTGGGATTATTCCAGAATATGTCCCAATAACTACAAGTGTTACAACAGGAAGATCAGAGGAAATAACTACGAAGGCAGGCAAATTTCAATTCAGGCATATAAAAAAAGAACTTTTTTGGGGTTACAAGGAGATTGAAGTCTCAAGCGGTATAAAAGTTTTTATTGCATTACTTGAAAAAAGCCTGCTTGATCTGATTTACCTTACGCCAAAATCTGATAGTATGGAATATCTTGAAGAATTGCGTCTTCAGAACATTGAGAGAATTGATACAAAAATGCTTATAGATTTTGCACAAAAATTTAAGTCACCTAAGATTAGCAGAGCAGCAGTGAGAATCATAAGTCTAATTCAAGAATAAAATATGAAAGAATATTTAAAAGTGATTACTTCCCTTTGTATTAATTATAAACCATTAAAGGCTATTTTTCTTCATCTTTCTTCTTCATCTTCAGACATCCTCATTTTTAGAATAAATGTATTTAATTTACCATCTGACTTAAAGTCTAATGTTGCTTTAAGATAAGTAGCAATTTTATGGGAAATTGCAAGTCCTAAACCATAACCTTCAATATTATAAAATTCAGCTTTATTGCCTCTATAAAACATTTTAAAAATCTTGCCTTTTTCTTCGTCTGAAATCTCAAACCCCTCATTAGAAACAGAAAATACAAGATGCTTAAATCCTCTTATATTTTCATTTGAAAGAGAAATATCAATAGTAGAATTTGGTAATGAATACTTTATGGCGTTATTTATCAGATTTGAAAGAATAGTTTGAATTAAATACCTGTCACTTTTTAACCTTATGGAATTATCTATATTAATTTTTTTAGCTATTTTTAAATTGCTTATAAAAAGCTGATTTTCATAAGTTTCTATAAGTTCTTCTACAATTTCTACAGGATTAATATAATCTTTTTTTATTTCAATAAATTTATTCTCAACTTTTGATAAAACAAGAAGACTGTTTGTTAAATTTTCAAGATCTTTTGTTTTGCTGATAATTTTATGAAGCGCATCATCAACCTCTTCCTTGCTTTTATAAATACCTGCTTTTATTCCCTCAGAATAACCCTGAATTACAGTAAGCATATTTTTTATCTCATGAGATACTGTTGAAGTAAATTCTTTAAGAGAATACTGGCTTATTTTAATTTTACTTTTCATTAAATTTATATTTTCGGCTAAATCCTGTATTTCATCTTTTGTTTTTATTGAAATTTCCTCATCATAATTGCCCGCTGAGATTTTCTTAACATAACTGCTTAATTTAACAAGATTACCTGAAATACCCCTGCTAAGAATAAAACCGGCAAAATAAGAAATAAGCAAAGCTGCAAATGAAAGTAAAGCTAAAGCCATAAAGTATCTGATTGGAGGGACATCCAGATCCTTTTTTTCCTTAAAAAATGCAGAGTAATAGTCTGAACCTCCAACTTTTAACTTATAGACTGAAACATAATATTTTTTATTTGTAAGATTAAAATTAACTATTTTTTCTACATTATCGGAATTAATATTATTAAAAAACCCTCTTAAAATAGAATTTGAAGTTATAAGCTTTTCCGCATCTACTTTTGTTAAATCATAGGGATTAATTATAATATTAAAATTCTTATCAATAAGTGTAATCCTTACTCCTGATATTCCTTCGTAACCTTTAACAATTATAAAAAAGCCGGGATCCATCAAAGCGTCATCAACTGAGGGATATCTTTTCAATAAACCTTCTGAAAAATTAGTATTTTGTAAAGTTAAATCCAGTAATTTTGAATTTCTGTCATTAAAGACAAAAAGAGTTGTAAAAATACCTGAAGCTAAAAATATGATTATAAATAATGTTAAAGCAATATAATTTGTCAGTTTATCCTGGATTTTCAATTTATATCCTTATCATAATTAAATCTATAACCTGTTGCCCAAATTGTTTCTATAAGCTCACCATTAGCATCGCCAATCCTTTTTCGCAGTTCTTTTATGTGAACATCAACTGTTCTGGTCTCACCTGAAAAATCAAATCCCCATACAGCTTCTAAAATTTTTTCCCTCGATAGGACGATATTTTTATTTTGAATAAGATATAGTAATAGCTGATATTGCTTATGGGTAAATTTGGCTTCCCTGCCGTTAATAAATACTCTGTAAGACTGCGGGTTTATTTCAAGAGATAATAATTTTTTTCTACCTAATGCAGCAGTAGCATTAAAAAAAATTTTTATTGGTTTACTGTACGTGGCTTCATTTGCAAACTTATATGATTCATTTGTATTTAAAGCTTCAGTATGATGATTATCAGTGATTAAATTTGTTTTGGCTGATAATAGCTCATCTACTTTATTTAACAAATTTAAATTATCCCGACTTTGTTGAGCGCTACGGCGTAGAACTGCCTTAATTCTTGCAACCATCTCTCTTGGATTAAATGGTTTTGTAATATAGTCATCCGCTCCAATTTCAAGGCCTAAAACTTTATCTATTTCTTCACTTTTAGATGTAAGGAAAATAACAGGAATATTGCTTATTTTTCTTAATGCTTTTATTACTTCAATGCCATCAACTTCGGGCATCATGATATCAAGAATAACAAGATCAAAATTACTGTTTTTTACTAAAAGTTTCTCAAGTGCTTCTTTCCCGTTTGAAGCTAAATATGTTTCAAAATTGTTCTTAATAAGAAAATCTTTAATTAAGTTTCTTATCTCTTCTTCATCATCAACAATTAATATTTTCTCCATAAATTTAAATATTTAACTAACTGAATTGAGCATCATATAGCTTTTTAAAATCATTCTTAAGACTCGAATAAAGTGATTTATATAATTCATAATATTTCTTATATATTTTAGAATTTTGCAAATCAGGTTGCAACTCGAGGGATTGCTTAACTGTTTTATTTACTGCATCTTCTACAGATTTATAAATTCCACATCCCACTCCTGAAAGCAAGGCTGCCCCGAATGCCGGACCTTCTTCATTTTTTAATGTAATTATAGGACTTTCAAAAATATCGCAAATAATTTTTCTCCATATGCTGCTTCTTGAACCACCACCAATAAGAACTATTTTTTCTGAATTAATGCCAAGTTCACGCATGAGATTAAGACAATCCAACTGGCTATAAGCTACTCCTTCCATAATAGAACGTACAAAATGATCCCTTGAGTGCATATATGATATTCCAAAAAATACACCTCTTGCATAAGCATCAGCATAAGGTGTTCTTTCACCAGTAAGATAAGGTAAAAATAAAAGCCCGTCAGAACCAGGTTTTATTTTTTGTGCTTCCGCATCCAGAAGCTTGTATTTCTTTAAATCAGGATTTTCTTTTTCAATCTCGCTGGAAGGGCCAAAAGTATCATAATACCATTTCTGACTTCCAGCAGCTGCCAAAGTTACACCCATAAGATGCCATTTGCCTGGAACTGCATGGCAAAATGAATGAAGCCTTCCCTGAGGATCATAAACAGGTTTATCACTGTGAGCAAAAACCACTCCTGATGTTCCAATAGAATCTGATATTATACCTTGTTTTATTATTCCTGAACCTACATTTCCTGCTGCATTATCTCCTCCACCTCCAACAATTGGAGTTCCTGCAATAAGGCCAGTTACACGTGCAGTTTCTTCATTAAGGTGAGCACTTACTTCAGGACTTTCATAAATATCTGCAAGAAGACTTTTACTGATTTTTAAACCTTCAAGTATTTCTTCAGACCATGTTCTCTTTTTTATATCCATCAGTAACATTCCTGCTGCATCTGATACTTCAGTGGCATAAGCACCACTTATCATAAATCTTATATAATCTTTTGGAAGAAGAATTTTATAAACTTTGCTGTAATTTTCAGGTTCATTTTCACTAAGCCACATAATTTTAGGTGCAGTAAAACCGGGAAGAGCTTTATTATATGAAAGTTTTATAAAATTTTCATATCCGAATATATCATAAATTTCCTGGCATTGGGGTTCTGTTCTCTGGTCGCACCATAATAATGCAGGTCTTATTACATCATTGTTTTTATCAAGAAAAACAGAGCCGTGCATCTGACCTGAAAGCCCGATTGCTTTTACATCACTGCCATTTATTTTATTGGCCTCTAAAACTTCCTTTATAGTTGATACTGTTGCATCATACCAGTCTTGCGGGTTTTGTTCGGCCCAGCCTGGTTTTGGCGTATAAAGAGGATATTCTTTAACAGCAGAGCCTGTAATACCGCCCTCTTCATCAATTATAAGACATCTCGTGCCGCTTGTTCCAATATCAATACCCAAAAGATAATTTTTGCTCATAAATCCTCCACTCCATCTCACAAAATCATTCATGTCTAATATATACCTTTTAATCAAAAAATTCTTTTTTATTAATTTATTAATATTAATAATACTAAGCTAAGTTTTTAAATATATAATTTTTAAGCTAAATATTCTAACATTTTAAATATATAATTTTTAGCTAAAACTTTTAAGCTAAAACAACTTGGAAACCAGTCCATAAATTTCTTTATATTTTTCAAATTTATTAATATATCTTTCCCTTATTTTCTGATCAGGTTGAAATTCATCTTTAATTTTTACAAATTGAGATATTGCTTCAGATAATGTAAATCTTTCAGTTCCTAATCCTGCAAGCATCATTGAACCCAGACATCCTGCTTCTGTGATATCCATTCTCAGTATTGGTCTGTTTGAAACTGAAGCTTTTAGCTTAAGTTCATAATCTGATTTTGAACCGCCTCCAACTGCACGAAGCTCGACTATTTTAACTCCGCTTGATTCAGTAAGATTGATATTAAAGCAAATCTCAAAAACAAGGCCTTCAACTAAACCTTTAAAGATTTCTTCTTTACTTGTATCAAGGTCAATTCCTATAATAGAACCTTTTGGCTTGGGATCAAGATATGGTGTTCCTGATGCTGAAAAATAAGGTAAAGTATATAATTGGGAAGGTTCGAAAGTAAGTTTTGATGAGATTTCTCTAATTGCCTGATTATCTCCACCGGCAAGATTATCCCTGAACCATTTAACAACACTGCCGCTTGACATATTATAAGCAAGTGCCACGTATTTACCGTCAACAGCATGCGCCTGGCAGCTGAAATTATTTTTTAACATTTTTTCATTTGTAACAGCATCTTCCATGCATGTTGTAACACACTCAACAGTTCCCATTCCATCAGCAGCAATCCCGCCTTTTACTGCACCTACTCCAAGAGCAGCGCAAGGCTGATCATGAGAACCTGTTACAACTGAAACATTTCCGGTAAATCCAAGTTCATCAGCAACTTTTTTACTAATGTAGCCTATTTCAACAGCTGAAGGAGACGGCTGTGAAAATAAATTTACATCAATATCAAAAGAAGCAAGGATATTTTCTGTCCATTTTTTTGCTCTTACATCAAAAAATAATGTTCTTGATGCAAGTGCATAATTGATTTTAGTATGCTCTATACCCATTTTGTGAAAAAACAAATCTTCAGTAAATAAAAGTTTCTTTGTTTTCTTAAATATTTCAGGCATGTTGTTTTTCATCCAGATTATCTTATTTAATGGGCAGATATAACCTGGCGGATAACCTGTTATTTCCATAAGTTCTTCTGAGCTATACTTTGATAAAATAATTTCAACTTCTTTGGCACTTCTTGCATCAGTTGAATATATTGTGTTATATAAAATATTTCCATCTTTATCTATGGGAGTAAAGCTTTCACCTACTGTAGTTACGGCTATTGCAGTTACAGGATCTTTTTTTACAGCAGGATCGTTATTAACCTTTTTTAAAACCTCAAAAACCTTTTTCCACTGGTCAGCTGTATCAAATTCCACCCAGCCAGGATTAGGGAAAAGAAGGTTATATTCGTTATAATCAGTTGCCAGAACCTTGCCATCTTCACTAAAAGCTATTGCTTTAGTTCCTGTTGTTCCAATATCAAGTCCCATTAAACTCATATCAAATCACCTTCCCGTAAAATTATAAAATTATAAAATTAATTTTATATCAAATTTCTATTTAAAAAATATTAAAAAATAAAATTTAAGACTATTTAAAAATAAGCTTCAATGCAATCTTATTTAAGTCTCACTTAAAAGGATAAAATTTTTAAGTACTTAATCTGCTTATTTTATGAAGCAAATATTTATTTGTGCTATAAATAGATTTATAAATGTCATATCTTTTTTCGTATTCATTAACCATATCCAAATGAGGGACAAATTCATTTTCAGGTTTTACTGCATATTCAACTGCCTCCACGAAATTTCTATATTCTCCTATAGAAATTCCTGCAAGAAGTGCTGCCCCCAGACTGGCTGCTTCGCTATTTTTAAGAATTTTTATTGGTTTGTTTAAAACATTTGCCTTAATTTGCAACCAGACTGGTGATTTTGCTCCGCCACCTATTGCAATAAGATTATTTATTTTTATACCCATGCTTTCAATCTTTTCCAGATTAAGTTTAAGGTCGTAAGCATTACTTTCAAGCACCGCGCGGGACAGTTTGGATTTATTTGTTTCTATATCCAGACCAATTATTATTCCTTTGGAATTAGCATCCAGAGTCGGAGTACCACTGCCCACAAAATGGGGTAAAATAAAAACATCTACAGGTTTATCATACATTTTTCCATCTATTATTTTATAAACATTTTTTCCTTCTTTTTGTGCAAGCTGAATTTCTTCATAACAAAAATTATCTCTAAACCATTTAAGAAGTAGTCCCCCGGTCAGATTAAAAGTTAGTGCAGTATATTTATCAGGAATTACATAGGGTGCACAGGGATAATTGTTTTTAAGCATTGTTTCATTAATGTAAGGTTTATTTAACATTACAGTAATTACATCGGAAGTACCAGCGGCATTCATTGCTACACTTTCATTAATTATTCCTGCACCAAAAGCACCGCAAGCCTGATCATGTCCTCCGGTTGCAATTACCACTCCTTCAGGAAGACCAACTTCTTCAGCAATAGCTGAATTTATTTCACCGATTGGTTCTGCTGATGGAGCTGGAGTTGAGAGTAGATCAATACTTATATTTGCTTCTGCAAGAATTTCTTTTGACCATTCTTTCCTTACAATATCAAAAGCACTTGTTCTTGCAGCAAGAGAGTAACTTATTTTAGGAGTTACTCCAAGTTTCATCTGGATAAAATCTTCAAAACATAAGAATTTTGCAGTTTCCTTAAATATATCTTTACGGTATTTTTTTAGCCACATTATCTTATTAATTGAATACATTGGATTAATAGGCATTCCTGTAATTTCAAAGACTATTTTTCCCCCTAACCCTTTTTTCCAGAATTCATACTGCTCCTGTGTTCTGCTATCAAAAGTTACTATTGCGTTGTATAAAGTATTACCTTCTTTATTAACAGGTATTACTGCTTCTCCCTGGCAGGAAATAGCTAAAGCTTTAACTTTATCATTATTTAGTTTATTATTACTTAGCTTTTGAAGTGCTTTTTTTACAATGTTTTTTATATTAAAAAAAATAAGATTGGGATCAAGTTCAACCCAACCTGGTTTTGGATGTATTAAAGAATGTTCTGCATATTCTTCTGCAAGTATATCACCTGTTTTATTAAATATAACTGCTTTACAGCCAGTTGTCCCTATATCAATACCAAGAAAACTCACCCTTTTTCACCTGAATATCTTATTTAAACATTATTAGTAATTAAATTAAACAAAGAAAAATTAATTAATAAATATTTTATATTATTTTATATTTTATTATATTTTTATTTTAATGGCAGCTTATAAAATAAATATATTAAATGTTATTAATTTAATTAAAATTAATATAATAATTTTATTTTTTATAGGCTGCCGCTTTAGCTATAAAATTAAAAACAAAATTTAAAAATTAACTATAATGACAAATGTCGCCATTACCATTATAAATTATAAATTCCAGAAATCAGGAAGATACATTTTTTCACTACCTGCAAGAGCTGATTTATTACCTAAAACTCCAGCGCATGTCCAGTTTGCAGCTTTTTCTGCATCTATTGCAGAGTCCCTATTTTCAACAATTGACATTATGAACTCATGAACAAGATGAGGATGTGAGCCGCCATGCCCTGAACCTTGAATAAATGACAGGTGTGATTTTTCTTCTTCATCCATTACTTCAAAAGACCTTGTATATTTAGCAATTTCTTTTGGCAGCATGTCACCAGTATCTGGAATTTTAACTTTTTGAGCATCTTCTTTGCCTGTATAAAGAATTGGATCTTCATTATCAAGCTTATTCCATTCAAATGATAATTTCTGTCCATAAACATCAAAACTTTCAATATACTGTCTTACAGTATCATATAGAGATCTTGTTACTTCTCCGCCAATATCTGAATCTTTAAACTTCATAAGCATTGACTCAACAGCAAATGGACAATTCCAATTTTTAATATATGACTCTCTTATTCTTCCTGAACCAAGTCCAAATACCCATTCAACAGGAGCATCAGCAAGAATTGCAAGGGGGCTCACTGCATGAGTTGCATAATTTAATGGTGGCCATCCAGGCCATGGTGCACCCCATTCCTCCATATCCTGCATATGAGAGCCCCGCAGGAACTGTATTTTACCAAGCTTTCCCTCATCTTTTAACTTCTTAACATAAAGAAACTCTCTAGTATACGCAGCAGTTTCCATCATCATGTAATTTACGCCAACTTTTCTTCTTAACTTAACAATTTCCTTACAGTCCTCAACATCAATTGCCATTGGCACTGTACAAGCAACATGCTTTTCTGCTTTAAGGCAGTCAATAACAATGGGAGCATGGGTATCAGCAGGAGTAACAATATGGATAGCATCAAGTTCTTTTAATTTTAATAAGTCTTTATAATTTGTAAATAACCTGTCTACTCCATATTTCTTTCCAGCTGCTTTCAATTTATCTTCTGATCTCTGACAAATTGCATAAAGCTCAGAATGAGGATGATTCTGATAAATTGGAATAAAATCTGCCCCAAATCCTAAACCTACAATTGCTACTTTAACTTTTTGGCTTGGCATATTTTTCTCCTTAAATCTTAATAATATTTTTATACTTTTTAATTATTTTTTTAAATAAAATAATTAAAAATTAAAGCAAAATTAAAAATATAAGCTAAAACTAATAAAAAATTTAAAATAAATTTAAAAGTTAAAAAATCATAAAAAACAAAAAAATAATTATATTTTATTTCTTCATAGTTTGAACCAGTATCATCTCAATCTCGCCTCTATTATTTTCAGGATCAAAATAGCTTTCAATTAATTTTTCATGAGGAAGAGAATTGATTCTTTCATTCATAATATGAAGTGCAAGAGAGTTTATTTCAATTGCTTTTTCAACAGGCATTCTTTCAGGATTAATATCTATACCAAAATATTCCCTGTAGCCTGCCATTTTTAAAACATAAAGCATTGCCTCAGCCTGCTGCCATTCTACAACACCTATATTTAAATCCTGATCATAATTTCCCATAGGCTGGCTATTCCAGTGGGTATTAAACAGTCTGCCTTCACGCAAGCATCTGGCAATTGCATAAGGTGCATCTTCTCCACCCATTCTTATATGGCCAATCTCAGGCTGCATTCCCATTAAAGGAATTCCCTTTGCAAGTATTTCCTTGTTAATTTTATTTGTAAGTCTTGATTCAATATCCTTGCAAGCTATAAGCCCGTCTGATGTTGTCCTGTAAATATTATTTGGTGCCGGTTCATAAGGTTTAGGCTCTATTGCACAAATAACACCTGGAACTTCATCAAGAGCCATAGCAACTGCCGCTTCAAACCTGTCCCACATATCATAAAAATTAGTACCAAGTGAATATGTATAACCATCTATTCCCGGCCAGATTCCAGCATGATGAAGCTTCTTTTCTTTCGCAAACTTAAGACAGTTAACAAGTGTCTCTATTGCTTTATCACGATATTTTCTTATCGGGTTTGAAAGTGAACCGAATTCATATTCTTTTGGATAAAAAATTGCAGGATAACAGGATTGAAGAACTATACCGGTTTCTTTAGCTAGTCTTTCGTATAAATAATAGTTTTCTTCATTTACTTCATTAGGATAATGGGCTTCAATTGCCCTTACTCCATACTTGGCCATGTCTGCAGCCATTTCAATTCGCTCTTCTATGGTTTTATTAGGAACATATGCTTCATGAAATCTGCCGCCACTGGGGCTAAAATACCATATACCTACAGAAATTTTTAAATCCAGCTCAAAGCTGTTCATATGCTTTAATAATTCTTCTTTTGAAAGCCTTTTGCTTTGATAACTTGTATCAGTTAGCTGATATCCCATTTTTACCTCATATTTTTAATTTATTAATAAAATTTTAATTTGTATCTTATGTGCTGCTAAGATACTTTAATTTGTATCTTTAGCTGCTCTCCTGGATTTGTTCTTAATAATTTTATTGCTTCTTCTAATTTTTCAAGAGGATAAGTTCCAGTAAGTATTGGTTCTACATTAACAAGGCCCTCACCGATTGCTTTGATAGCAGTTGCCCAGGATAATGGAGCAAGCCAGGCAGAGCGTATTTGTTTATCCATTGTATGAAAACTAAGTGCTGGAATTTTAAATACATCATCTGCATTTGGAAGCCCGAAATGAACAATTATTGAACAGTTTCCTGAAACTTCAACAGCTTGTTCAAATGCAGCATTTGAACTTGTAGGAACAATTGCTCTGTCTGCCAGATGACCGTCAGTAAGATCAGAAATTTCTTTTTTAAGATCTGCAGTATAATATTTAGAGTTTTTATCTGTTACATTAAATATATAATCTGCACCAAATTTCTTACCTTGCTCAAGTCTCCAATCATCATTTGTAGCACCAATTAAAGCAATTCTTCCTGCACCAACTGATTTACATAACTGAACCATCATCATACCCATTGCACCAGGCCCAAAAATTGCAACAAAATCTCCTGGTTCAATATCAAGCTTCCTTATAGCATTTACAACACATGCAAATGGTTCTGTAAATGCACCTGCAGCATAGCTTACCTTATCAGGAAGTTTAAACAAGCCTGTATATCTTGAAGAACAATATTCTGCAAAAGCTCCGTCTACTGAAACACCAGGAACAATCAGGTTTTCACATAAATGAGTATGCCCTTTTGCACAAGGAATACATGCGTTACAATTTTGAACAGGATTAACTACCACTCTATCTCCAGGTTTGTATAATCCCATTGCTTCAGGAACTTTTCCTACTTCAACAACTTCTCCAGTAAATTCGTGACCTAAAATTAAAGGTCCTTTTCCTGTTGCAGTTCCAAGAGGAGAAAGTCCATAATAATATGATATGTCTGAACCGCAAATACCAACATTTTTTATTTTTATTAAAACATCAACATCTGTTACTTCAGGAATTGGAACTTCCTCAAGTTTCATTTTTTCTGCTTCATAAAATACTTGGGCTTTCATTTTACCTTTCAATTTAGCCTCCTTAAAGATTTAAAAGATTATAAATAAATATTTCTATGATAAATAAATATAAATATAATCCAAAAAATACTAATTAATTATTTACTTTTATTATTAAGTAAATCTTATTTTATTATACTTATGTTATTAATTTTATTAACAATGTTTTATACTAACAATGTTTTACTGACCGTATTTTTTAATAAGATTATCAACAAATTTTTTATTATCAGCTGTTACATCCAATGCATTTGGCCAGAAACATAAATCAATCGGCCACCAGTCATCTTTATATCCTGCATCAAGAATTGCAGGAATAATTTCATCAAAATTCAGTTTACCTGTTCCGAGAGGAGCATGAGTGCTTGTTTCATTATCATGAAGTGTACCATCTGAATCTATTAAATGAATTGCACCTATTTTTCCTGTAAGCATGTAGGCAAATTGAACCACCCCTTTGGGAAGTGTTTCTTTCTCTCCCATTTGTCTTGCTCCTACAACGCCACACATATAAGCATGACAGGAATCAAACATTACCGAAAAATTAGGATTATCAACTTTATAAACCATTCGAACTACTTCACCTGGTTTATTAAATAAAAATCCAGGTTCAAATTCCCAAACTAATTTAACTCCTTCTTTAGCACAAACATCAGCTGCCTTGTTCCAGACTGAAGCAACTTTTTTAAAACATGTTTCATAATCCATTCCCCCCGGAATTCCTGTTGGAGGCTCAACTGTATCAACTCTAAGCTTGGGAATATTTAAATCAACACATAATTCAAGATTACCTTTTACAGCTTTAATATAATCTTCCTCGCTTGAAGTTGCTGGTGAAGGAAAAGGAGCAGCAACGCCAGAAAGACCAAGATGATACTTTTCAAGCAATTTTTTTACTTTCATTCTTTCTTCTTTTGTATTTGAAGGAAGATGTGGCGGGAATGCACCAAGCTCAAAGCCATCAAAACCAAGTTCTGAAATTCTTTTTAAAACATCTTCAAGAGGAACAGGAGCTTCTGAATAACCACCCCAAATATATGCCCATCCGCCAATTGATGTTTTTTTTGCCATTTTTACTCCTTTTAAAAATTAATTAATAAACTTAAAATTAATCCAAAAAAATATTAATTTTAAAAATTTTAAAATAAACTATTTAATTTAAAATTTATTAGCTAAAATAAAAATTAAATTTTTAGCTAAGATATGTTTTTATCTTTTTTATCTTTTATAAGGTTTAATTTTTGGTACGTCAGTATTAATATCAGGACCAAAAAACTTTATAATAAGCAAATCAGTTTTACCCTCATTTTTAACTGTTAATGGTTTAACTGCTCTGTCATGAGAAATAAGCAGCTCATCACACTGGAAGTTTCCTGCTTCTATTTTATGTCCGTCATAGGTTCCCTTACCCCTCCAGACCAGTATATTGTAAACACCATTTTCTTTGCTGGTAAAACTTTGTCCTGGTTTTACTACAAGTCTTTTTCCGGAAAATTTTGTTGTATTGTAATAAATCCAGTGCTCAACACCACCATCCTGTCTGGTTTCTTCTATAAAAATATTTGGCAGGTGATGGTTCTCGTAAAAGAAAGGATCACCGTTTGCAGGCCAGTCCAGCTGGTTTAAAATTACTCTTTCTCCAAGCTTTTCCCTGTCTTCTTTTCTTACATCTTTAAATAAAAGTTCCTTTGAAATGATTTTACCGGCATTAAGTGCCTGAAGCATTGCAAAAACATCGCTATCTTCCTGTAGCTCGATAGTTAGCGCTGTTCCTGGAGCATGAAGTACACCTGATGGTAAAAAGAACCCCTCTCCCGGAACATTTAAATAAGCTCTTGAATGCTGAAGAATCATATCATCCTTCCATTCAACAAGATAAGGAAGAAGGATGTCATATTTTTTTTCATCAACAATATATGGATGAACACCAAAAAATGTTTCAGGATGAGGACCCGTATCAACATCTTCAGGAAAATAATAAGCTTCATCTTTTGAATTTCTGCCTACAAGCTTTGCGTCTTTTTCCATCTGATGTATATGATAAGGAATTCTGGCACCAAAATCATAAATTTTAGCAAGTCTTCCAAGTCCCTTATGGGTTTTTGAATACTCCTTACCCATAATTAAATCACCAGCTGCATCAACAGCTGATTTTAAAGTAACTTCCTGTTTTGAATCAATATTTGCAAGATAACTTAAGCCTTCATCTTCAGGACCTGTTGCATTATCAGCTTTTGTTACTGAAGCTAGCCATCTTTCACAAATAAAACCTCTTTCCCCCACATCATAATCTTTTTCAGGAAGGCCAAGTCTTCTTCCAGGCGGCAAAAAATCTCTTGCAACCCATGCCGGTTTTAAATTTAAAATACCATTGCCTTTTTCAAGAGCCTTCTCAACAATTTCTCTAATATCAGTCATAACATCCTCCAGAATTCTACAAAATTTATAAATGCTAAATAAACAAGGTAAATAATTATTTATTTATCAAAGCTATTAAAGCTCAAGCCTTTTGCCACTTTCATAATCAAAAATATGTGATCTGTCCATTTTAAAGTTTGCAAAAATTCTGTCTCCAACATTTGCCATAAATTTTGTAGGAGCAACTGCTTTAAATATGAGCTCGTCTGTAACCTTTAAGTTTAAAATATCTTCAACACCCATACTTTGTTTAAAGTAAATAGTGCACTCAAATGAATTATTTCCCTGTTTTTCCTTGCTGACAATAATGTCTTCAGGTCTGATTCCTAAAATTACACTTTTACTCTTCGCATTCCCGACAAGCTTACACTGGTAATCATTTAAAGTGCATTCCATTGCCCTGTCCCTCTTACCAATTATAAGTTTTTGGCCTTCAATTTCAGCATCAAGAAGATTTATCATAGGGCTGCCAACAAATCGTGCAACAAAGGTATTTATAGGCTTATTATAAATTTCATCTGGAGTTCCTGTTTGAAGTAAATTCCCCTCATTTAAAACTCCGATTCTATCACCCATTGTCATAGCTTCAATCTGATCATGAGTAACATAAAAGAAAGTTTCACCTAAATCCAAATGAAGTCTTGCGAGCTCAGCTCTCATTTCTTCTCTAAGCTTTGCATCAAGGTTGGATAAAGGTTCATCCATTAAAAATACCTTAGGAGTTCTAACAATAGCCCTGCCTATTGCTATTCTCTGCATCTCACCACCACTAAGATTTACTGTCTGTCGGTCAAACAGATGCTCAACATGTAAAATCTTTGCCACTTCCTCAATTTTTTTATTAATTACATCCTGAGGTGTTTTTCTTAAATTTGATTTAAGTGGAAATTCAAGATTTTGCCTTACAGTATAATGCGGATAAAGTGTATAATACTGGAAAACAAATGCTACATCTCTAATTGCCGGCCCTAAATCATTCACCTTTTCATGATCAAAATAAATATCTCCCTGATCAGGTTTTTCCAGACCTGCAATAAGTCTTAATGTTGTTGTTTTACCTGCCCCAGTCGGACCCAAAAGAACAAAAAATTCTTTATCTTTTACATCAATATCAATTTCATTTACTGCGGTTACATCTCCGAATGACTTTTTTAATGAAACTAATTTTATTTCAGCCATATAATTATCCCCTAACTTTTTATATTACATTATCGAATTTTCAGTTTCTTTATCAAATAATGAAACTCTATCCATATCAAAACCAATATAAGCTTCCGTATTTATATCAGGTGTAACAGTTGGAAGAGTTCTTACTCTTAATGTGTCTTTGCCTAATTTAATATCAATTATATTATATGAACCTAAAGTCTCAGTTATAAAAACTTTTGACTTTAAATAATTATCCATTTCTTTAAATTCAATATATATATCTTCAGGTCTTACACCAAATATTATTTGTTTATCAATCTTTCCCTTATCAATAAGTATTTTTTGTAATTTTTCAGGTATTGATAATGGCTTCTCAACTGCATTAATTTTTAAAGATACTTTACCATTTCCATCTTTAAAAGGAATACACTCTATGAAGTTCATTCCGGGACTGCCGATAAATTTAGCTACAAATAAATTTTTTGGATAACGATAAATATCTTGTGGTGTATCTACTTGTTGTAATATTCCCTTATTCATTACAACTACTTTATCACCCATTGACATTGCTTCTATCTGGTCATGAGTAACATAAACTGTAGTTGCACCAACATCAACATGAAGTCTCTTTAATTCAGTACGCATTTCTTCCCTGAATTTTGCATCAAGAGTTCCTATTGGTTCATCAAGAAGAAAGACCTTAGGCCTTCTTACAAGTGCACGTCCTAAAGCAACTCTTTGCATATCTCCACCAGCGAGTTCTCTTGGTTTTTTATTTAAGATATGCTTTATTTTTAATAATTCTGCTGCTCTGTTAACTTCCTCATCAATTTTTGCTTTAGGATAACCTTGTGCCCTTAATGGAAAAGACATATTCCCGTAAACAGTCATTTGAGGATAAAGTGCATAAAGTTGAAATACAAAAGCAATATCTCTTTGTGAAGCTCTTTTAAAAGTTACATCTTCACCATCCAGTAAAATCTTACCTTCATCCGGCAGTTCCAGACCAGAAATCATTCTTAAAGTAGTAGTTTTACCACAACCTGAAGGACCAAGTAAAACAACAAACTCCTTATTTTTTATTTCCAGGTTTAAATTATTGACAGCAATTAAACTGGCAAATCTCTTAATTATGTTTTTTAAAACTATTTCTGCCATCTATTAAATCTCCAATCTATTCTTTTAATACAAATATTTTAATTAAGAATACTACTTCTCTTAATTAACTTAAAATTCCTTTTAAAAACTTCAAACTCTTTTCAGCAAGAGCAAAATCACTTTTTTCAGTTTGTCTCCATATAGAAGCAGCTTTTGCAATAACCTTATTTTCAGGAGTAAAGGATTCAATAACTACCCATTTATCATAATTAATCCTTCTAAGAGCATCTGCAATGGATTTCCAGTGAACCTGGCCTGTACCTGCTGCTCCTCTATCATTTTCACTTGCATGGAACATGTAAAGCAAATCACCGGCGTCTAAAATTGCCATAGCTGAATTTTTTTCTTCAATACTCATATGGAAAGCATCAAGATGAATTTTTAACATTTTGCTTCCAACATCATTTATCATTCTTATGGCATCTTTACATATATTTATAAAGTCAGTCTCAAACCTGTTTAAAGGCTCGATAGCTACATATACGCCATATTTTTCAGCCCACTGGCAGACTTTTCCTAAATTTTCAACAACAGTATTCCATTGAACTTTTCTTTCCTCTTCAGGTACCAGGTTTGCACGACCTACAGCTGAATAAACAGGCCCGACAAGTAAATTACAGTCAAGCTCAACACATGCTTCAAGGCAATCTTTGATATAAGCAAAACCACCCTCGATATATTCTTTTTTTGGACCCCTGATATCTCTATCTTCCCCGAATAATCCACAAATTGAAGAGCAAACCAGTCCATTTTCCTTAAAAATTTTCAGTGTTTTTTTGTAATCAAGGTCTCCTTTTTTTTCAAGTGCAATTTCCACACCATCAAAACCCAAATCGCTAAATTTTTTTGTCAGGCTTTTTACATGCTCATCTGTATAAGTTCCTGTAAATAATAATGTATTTATTCCAAATTTCATTTATAGCCTCCGATAATCATTGTATTATCCTGTTAATAAAATAAATAAAACTTAACCGTCCTGCTAAAATACATTACAGATATAATAACTAGTATAATTTTAATTTATGCTATTTATTAATTTATGCTATTCATTTAAATTATATATTATTCAAAAATACAAAGTTCCTTTTTACCGGTTTCTGCAGATTTTAGCATTGCATCACAAATGACAGCATTTCTGTAACCGTCTTCAAATGTAGCTACATAAGGTTCAAGAGGCTTGTCTTGTGTAACGGCATTTATCATATTATATGCTGTATGAACAAAAGTATTTTCCCATCCAATAATATGACCATGAGGCCACCAGGATTCATAATAAGGATGATAAGACTCAGTAACATTTATACAATGAAATCCTCTGGTATCAGCAGGCTGTTCATCTACCCAGTAAACATAAAGATTATTCATGTTTTCAAGGTCCCACCAAATGCTACCTTTTTCACCATTAATTTCAATAACATTTGAATTTTTTCTTCCTGCTGCAAATCTTGAAGCTTCAATTGTCCCGATTGCACCATTTTCAAATTCAACTACTGATGCAAAAGCATCATCAACATCTACTTTTTCTTTTTTCTTTGTTGACTGGTCATATCTTTCATTAATAAATGTTCTGGTTACAGACATAACAGATTTAAATTCACCGCATAAAAATCTTCCAAGATCAATTATATGTGCTCCTAAATCTCCCATCGCACCACTTCCGGACAGGGATTTTTTTAATCTCCAAACCATCGGGAAATTTGGATCCATTATCCATTCCTGCAGATATCTTGCTCTAAAATGATAAATTTTTCCAAGCTTTCCGTCTTTAATTAAATTTTTAGCCAGTACTATAGCCGGAACCATCCGATAATTAAAATCACATATATTTTTAACTTTGTACTTTCTTACAGCGTCTCTCATTTCCTTAGCTTCTGCTGAGTTTCTTGCAAGAGGTTTTTCGCAAATAATATGCTTACCTGCTTTAGCAGCTTCAATGGACGGTTCTGCATGAAGACTATTGGGAGTCCCGTTATCTACTATTTTAATTCTGTCATCATTTATAATATCTTTCCAGTTTGTCGTATATTCCATATAACCATATCTTCTTGCAGCTTCAGCAACTTCTGATTCCGGAACCCCGCAAATTTTTACAAGCTCAGGAATAGCTGCTGGTGGCCAGAAAATATAGGGCATTTGCTTCCAGCCATTTGAATGTGCTTTTCCCATAAAAGCATGTCCGATCATGCCAATGCCAATCTCAGGAATTTCGCCAACTGTCTTTTTATCAGAAGCCATGGCAACAAATCCAACTTTTTTTTCTTCTGCCATAATTTACCTCACTTGTCTTAAATATTAGTAAATTATTAATTTTAAAAAAAATTAATTATTCTACTTTGTATTTTTTAATAAAAAGCTATTTATATCAAACTCATCATATTTTTAAGCCCACCACATTTCTCCAACAGATTCATAAAGTAAAACACCCTTAAGAAAACTGATTGCTTTATATAAACCTTCATTTGCAGACATTAGCGGATCTTCGTGCTCAATACTTATAACACCGTCATAACCAATTTGCCTTAAAGTGGATACAAAGCTGTTCCAGAATTCATAGCTGTGCCCATAACCGACAGTTCTGAAAGTCCATGCTCTTTTTGCAATTTCACTATAATGCTTCCAGTCATTAACACCTCTAAATTCAACAACCTGCTGATCAATTTTGCTGTCCTTTGCATGAACGTGAATTATTGCATTTCCTAATCTTTTAATGCTTACAAGCGGATCCATTCCCTGCCAGAAAAGATGGCTCGGGTCAAAATTACAACAAATTTCTTCCCCGACAGCCTCACGCAGCATTAAAAGAGCTTCTGTATTATAAACAGTATCACCAGGATGCATCTCAAGAGCAACACATACTTTTGCTTTTTTTAATTTCTTTGCCATTTCTTTCCAGAATGGAATAACTTTCTTTTCCCACTGCCATTTTACAGCATCTCCGAAATATGGAGGCCATGGGCATGTTATCCAGTTAGGATCTTTTGCATCCTCACTTGCACCGGGACAACCTGCAAATCCATTTATCGCTTTTACTCCTGTAATTGAAGCAAGTTCAACAGTTGCTTCAAAATCAGCAATATGCGCATCAGCTACTTTTTTATCAGGATGAAGCATGTTTCCGTGACAAGCAAATCCGGAAATCTCCAGACCATTTTTCTCTGCAACTGCAACCCATTTTTTTATAGCATCTTTATCTTTTAATAATTCCTGAGGATTACAATGTGCTTTACCAACAAAACCACCTGTACCTGGTTCTATTGCAGAAAGCCCTGCTTCTTTTGCAAGCCTGCAGGCATCTTCCCAGGATTTATCCATAAATACATTTGCCATAACTCCTAATTTCATAATTATCCTCCTGATAAATTAAACTTTTTTTAAAAATTTTATTTTATTAATTCAGATTTGTAATTTAGATTTGAAAATATAAAATTATAAAATAAAACAAATTAATAAAATTTTTTCTAAAACTTCTAAACAATACTTTAAATTGTCAAACTAAACTTTAAACTAAATTTCTTAACTAAATTTAAAAATTTAAACACTTAAAAAAATTAAACTTTTTATATTTTCTTTTCTTTGACTAACTGTAATTCTCTTTAATATTATTTAGCATTTCTTAATATTAATTATTTAATATGAGATGCAACCATATAACCAGCTACTCCTGTAAGCAATATTGGAAAACCATATTGAAATAAGGGTTTTAAAAGCGGTTGGCATAAAGCAAAGATACCAAACAGCATTACCCACATAAATATTGGTTCCAGATAAGCTTTTTTAAATTTTTTAGCCCGCCACATTGCAAGGCCTAATATTAAACAAACAATTACAGCAACTACCAAAGAAATAAATGGAAAAGGCTTCATATTTTTCTCCTATTTTCTTATTGCACCAAAAGTTATTCCACGAACAAGATTTTTTCTTAAAAAAATTGTAAAAATTAAAGCAGGGATAATAAACAATACAGAACCTGCTGCAGCTGCTCCCCAGTCATAACCTAAAACTCCCATTTGATAAGGAAGCCATGCCGGAACAGTTTGCGCAATACTTTTTGTAAGAATAAATGCAAAAGCATATTCATTCCATGCAAAAATAAAGCAAAATACTGCAGTAGCTGCTATTCCAGTCATAGCTTGAGGAACAACAATTTTTCTAAATACCTGAAATCTTGTATAACCATCTACCATTGCCGCTTCTTCATACTCAATAGGAATTTCATCGATAAACCCCTTTAATACCCATACAGCAAATGACAAATTAAAAGCAGTATATAACAGAATTAATCCTATATGAGTATCTGTTAAAGCAAGCTTCCTGAACATTAAAAAAACTGGAATTAAAACAATAACCGGAGGCAACATTCTTGTACTTAAAATAAAAAACATCAGATCATCTTTGCCACGAATTTTAAATCTTGAAAACCCATACGCGGCAAATGTAGCCATTATTATTGTTAATGCAACGCTTGCTAAAGTAATTATCAAGCTGTTTAAATAACGCTTTGGTAAATCACCTACTCTTACAATTTGCTCTCCACTTTCCTTATAAGTTAATTTTTCATACCACTTCATTTTTGCAATTTCAGCTTCTGTAGGTTTATTGTTTGCAGGATAAACAGTTCTTGCTGTAAAAATTCTTATATAAGGAGCAATTGTTGGTTTAAAAATAATTTTAGGTGGCCAATCTTTTATAACATTCCATGGTTTTAAAGAAGTGTCTATTACAAAAAGAAATGGCACAAGATACACAAAAGTAATTACACATATAAGGATTATTACTATAATCCTTCCTATGCTAACCCGTCTTTTATTTACTGCTGCCATAAAATATCCTTTCAAAAATTAAAATCTTTATTGCTTAGCTTTATTTAAATATTTAACGAAAATATTAGTAATTGCTATGATAATTATCAAAACTATATATCCTAAAGCAGAACCAATACCTGTTTTCCAAGTTACAAAAGCTGTGTCATATAATGATATAGATAATAATGCAGGTGCAGAGGCACCTCTTCCTGATATACCCATAGTTACATCAAATACTTTAAATGCTTCCATAGTTCTAAATATAAGAGCAATCAGAAGTAAAGGCCAAACCATTGGCAGTGTTATTCTTGAAAATTTATACCACCATGAGGCTCTATCAACTTCTGCAGCTTCATATAAATATTGAGGAACTGCTCCCAGTCCTGCTAAAGCAAGGAGCATAACAAAAGGAGTCCACATCCATATATCCGCTATAGCTGAAGCATACAAATTATATTTTAAATCAGTAGCCCAGTCTATTTTCCCTAAACCTAATAAATAATTAAACATACCCCAGTTAGGGTCATAAAATAATTTCCACATAAGTCCAACGATTACCGGAGACATGGTCATTGGTAATACAAGTAAAGTAGTAATTATTTCTCTTCCTTTAAATTTTATTTGCAAAAGAAGAGCAAAAGCAAAACCTAAAATCATTTCCCCGCCAACAGATAAAACTACATATTTTGCAGTAGTTACAAATCTATGCCATATATCTGGATCATTAATTAAACGTATATAATTTTCTATTCCTAAAAATCTCGGATTTTTACCCCAAACAAGAGGAAACTTTGCTGTAAAATTCGAAAAACTTAAAATAAGTGAATAGAATAATGGAAAAACATTAATTACTATCAACAAAATAATTGTTGGCAATATAAACATTCTAAGTATCGATTGATCCTGTAATGCTCTATATTGAATTAATGTACTTGAATTTTCATTTGAACGTCTCGCCATTTTTATTCCCTTTTAATATCTTCTGCTAATACTTGCTGCCCCGGCAAAAGCCAGGGCAGCTTTTATATCTTTAAATTTTACTGTAAATAACCTGCATCTTTAAAGATTTGAGTCCAGTCTGCAGCACATTTATCAGCTGCTTCCTTCGCTGTACCTTGTCCATTAATAATATATGGACCAAAATCAGCACTCATTGTCTTTAAAAGATCACTGTATTGTGGAACTGACCAGAAATCTCTCATTATATTAAGAGTAACAGCAAATGCCGGGTTGTATGGAGCTGCATCCAGAAATTCCTTAGATTTCAAAACGTCAACGTTGCAGGAATATCCTCCAAGTTTAGCCCAAGCCATTTGAGTTTCAGGTTTAACAAACCACTCAAGCCACTTCATAGCCAAATCCTGTTTCTTTGAATAAGTAACAACTGACGCACCCTGACCACCTAAAGCTGATGCCTGATATGTTTTACCATCTTTTGCTTTATGAGGCGGGCATGCGAAATATCCAGTATCTTTAGCATAAGGGCTTGTAGCTTCATTAGCTAAAGCTGGAAGGAAAGCAAAGTAGTTACAAGTCATAGGAACTTTACCACCTGTAAAGGCATCATTTGCTTTTACATAAAATGCATCGTTAAATGCAGGCGGGGTATATTTGAATAATTCTCTGTAGTTTTCAGTTCCTTCAATTGACTGCGGGCTATTTAAAATGCCTTCAACCTGATATGTTGCCTGGTTTCCAATATCTCCACCAAATGTCCACATTTCCTGCTCAAGGAACATAACCATTGAGTCGTAACCATTATCACCGTAAATTGAAATACCATAGAAGTCTTTATCTGGTTTGTGGAAGAATTTTGCTATATCAAGTAGCTGCATCCATTCTGTTGGAACACCTAATTCATAACCAAATTGTTTTTTAAATTCTTCCTTGTTCTTAGGATCTTCAAACAGGTCTTTTCTGTAAGCCCAACCAAGAGCATCTCCTTCTACTGGAACAGCATAATACTTACCACTGCCTTTTGGGTATTCAGCATAAGCTGTCATTGAAGCTGCAGTCATTGATTTGTCAACACCATTCTTTTTAATCCAGTCCGTTAAATCAACATAATGACCGCCTGTAGCCATCGTTCCTATATCCTGGCTATCACCAATTATGATATCCCATGCATCAGACTTAGCAATCATTTCAGTATTGTACTTCTGAACAAATGTTTCCCAAGGGATTTGTTCAACTGTAACACCAATACCTGTTTGTTTGGTAAAATCTTCAGATAATTTCTGAAGATAATCTGCGGGTGCCCATTGTGCCCAAACAATTTTAATTGATTGACCTCCAGCGGCTGCTGCTGTAGTCTCAGCTGCTGCAGTTGTTTCTGCTGCTGCTGTAGTCTCAGCTGCTGCAGTTGTTTCTGCTGCTGCTGTAGTAGTAGTTGTTGTCTTGCAGCCAACTAGCCCTAAGCTAACTACCATAGCTACTGCCAGTACCATAGCTGCAACTAACATCCATTTTCTTTTCATATTTACCTCTTTGTCCTCCTTTATTAATTGCAATTTACTATTGCTTTACATCCTTAATTACTTCAAATACCTGTAAAATAAAAAGCTTCTTTTTTTACTCAACCCTCCCTTCAAATTAAATTTTCTGCAGCACTACAAGAGATAAAAAACTCATTGCTGCAAAGTTATAATTAAAAAGAGTTTAATCCAGATCATAAAGTTTTTAAGTTTTAAAGTTTTTATTTAATAAAATTTTAAAAGAACAAATTAAAAATTAAAAAACAAATTAAATAAATTCTTATAATTCTTTTAAATATTATATATATTACTTAAAAAAATTATTTACAACATAAGCTGCAGCCCCAAGAACTCCTGACATTTCTCCAAGTTCAGAAAATTTAATTTTAGTATCTTTTTTTACACTAGTTAGTGAAATTTGATTTACCTTTTTTTTTAATTGCCTTAAAAAATTTTCTCCTGCTCTTGTATATATACCATGTATAACAATTACCTGAGGGTCATATATTAATATAATATTTGCAATTCCTATAGCAAGCCAGTTTATAATATCATTCATTGCAAAAACAGCTAATTTATCATTTCCTTTATATGCTTCAAAAATTTCTTCAGGTGTTAAATCTTCTAAATTCCCATTACTGGATATATTAAAAATAATAGAATCAGGAAATTTATTTTTGTTATCTGAAATTATTTTCTTTAGCCTCCCTACTGAAACCATGACCTCAAAGCAACCTCTTGAACCACAGGCGCAAACTATTTCTTCTGAAGGATTAATTACCATGTGGCCAACCTCACCCATTATTTTATGGAAGCCTCTTTTTATATCATTTTCTATAATAACTCCTGATCCAAGGCCATATCCTGCTATTAAAGAAACAATATTGCTTATATTTTTAGCAGCTCCAAGTGTTTTTTCTGCAAAAACATGAAATCTGCTTATATTATCAAGGATAACCGGGATATTTTCAGGAATTTTTTTCTGAATTTTTTCCCTCATTTTTATATTTTTGCCCCATGAAGAATAATGAGGTGAATAGAAAACAATACCATTATCAAAATCGGTAAGTCCGTATATGCCTATTGCCATTCCTATTATTTTTGAACTGTTTATCCTGGTTTTTTCCAGAAGTTTATTAAATAACCGGGCAATTTTATCTACAACAGAATCAACATCTTCATTCGGGCTTAAGTCAACATTACAACTGTCAATAATTTCACATTTAAGGTTTGTAATAGCTGCTTTTAATTTATTTGCTGTAATAACCATACCTACAGAATAACCACCATTTGCATTAAATTTAAATATATTCGGTTTCTTTCCGCCTTCTTCAGTAGAGCTTCCCTTACCTGCTATTACAACAAAACCTTTATCAATATAATACTTCATTATTTTCATAATAGTAGGCTTGCTTAAACTGGCATTTTTTGATAACTCGGCAATGGAAATCTTATCATGTTCTCTTAACATATTGAGAATGTGTTTTCTGTTAATCTGTTTTAAAATTTTCTGCTTACCTAAAGTTGACATTAAAATAATTTTAAAATAATTAAATGGATTAAAATAAGTGAATCACAATTTTAAATAATACATTAAAAAAACTTGTTAGTCAACTCATTTTTTTAATTCTAATATTTAACTTAGTTTTGTAACTTATTTACAATATTTCTAAATAATATATTTTATTTTCAAAGAGCTTATTATTTTTTAAATATTTTTTATTATTTTATGTGACTTTTGACTGAGTCACGGTTCTTATCTAAAATAATTAAACCGGTTCTCTGATTAAAGAAGTATTATTATTAATATTTTTTTTATTAAAAAGAAAATTAATTAATATTATTATTATAGTCACAATTGCCATTAAAATAAAAGAAAAATATATAGAAAGTGGCAAATTTATTTTTGAAGAAAGTTTTGTTATAAATGGTGCCGCAGTCGTTCCAATATTTGTTGCCATAAAAAGAAACGTTGCAAGAATACCTTTCCCTTTTGTATAAAGTGTACCACCTGTTGAATAAAGAAGAGGAAATATTGCTGAATAACCTAAACCTGCAATTGAAATTAAGACAAATATTAAATATTTATTATACAAAAATACAGAAATAATCATTGCTATAATAGCAACAACAGAAATTACCATTATAATTATTGTTGCTTTTATTTTTCCTGCAATTATCATTGAAATTATTCTGCCAAATATAATAAATAGCCAGAACAAATTTAATATAATACTTGCAGATTGCACTGAAATATTTTTTGCAAGCCTGAAAAAAGTAGGAGCCCAGGTAGCAACAATTGTTTCAGAACAACAATAAAAACAGATTGCAACAAATATCAAAATAAAAATAATATTTTTATTTTTATCTTTAAAAATTTCCTTTAAAGGTAATTTAGCCTCATTTTGTGTTGTTATGTTTTCAGTTTTCTTACCCAAAAAGATAATATATAAAATAATGTTAATGATAATAAGAAATATAATAATATAATATATTAATCTCCAGCTTAAATTAGCCCTAACTATTGCAGAAGAGATAAATGGTGCAATAAAAGCACCAATCGGATAAAAAGTAACTAAAATTGTAATTATCCTTTCCTTATTTTTTACCTTACTTTCAAGAACATACTGGTTTGCCTGAAGCCATACAACACCTAATACGTAGCCAGATATTAAATATAAAAGATAAAAAATTATAAGACTGGAATTAAAACTTAAAATTATAGTAAGCGGAATCTGAATAATAAATCCTGCAAGAACAATTTGAATTTTTTTAAATCTTCTGTTAAAAAAAACTGAAGTCATTTGACCAATCACAGCACCAATTGTAAAAAAAGTAAAAACCAGGCTTAAATTAGTTGTTGCAATATTTGTTGACTGACTTATCTCAATTAAAATCGGGCTTGTAATATTAAAAAATATCGAAAAAATAAATACTGATAAGAAATTAGGAACTTCTATTAAATAATCCACAAATCTATCTTTTTGTACTATTTGCTCAGCCATTATTTTTCTTTCAAGAAATTTATTTATTTATTAATTTTTTTATTTTTTTCTTTTTCTTTTTTTCTTTAACCTGAATCAAAACAAAACTGACTATATTTTTGATCTTAACTTTAAAAGTTAAATATTAGTTTTAATAAATTAGAACCAGCTAACTGATAGCACTTTTTCTCAACAGTTAATTATTATTTATTATTAAATTACTAATACTTTCATTAATAATGATGATGCTTGGTGACATCATATTAGCAGAATGGCAATATTCGTCACTAAATTGTAAATAATAATTAAATAGTTTTTATAAATATTTTGCAACAAATTCAGAAATTTCCATAACTTCAATATTATCTGTTTTTATATTTTGTGTTTCACATAATTTAAGATTTCTTTTTGCGATTGCCGATAATGTAACTACCGCCTGTACATTAATTCTTCTGGCTTCCCTGCAAATTTTTTCCCCTAACTTTTCTGTAAATTTAAAAATTTCGCCGTTATGTATAAATGCGGCTTCTCCTGTTGCAAGAGCTTCTTTTTTATTTAGCAAGGGCTCAACTAATTTTGATCCAGTTACGGTATTAATAACATTTCTTGGTTCATCAAAAATGTTGTTCATCTTTGCTAAATATTCTGAATCTGCAAGCATTGTTATTTTATCAGATTTTTTAAATGTTAAAGCTTTTTTGTTAATTTGTTCATTTAAAAACTGGGAAATATGCATGATTTCCATTTCGGACCCTAAATTAAGCCCCCACTCAGGATAATCATTTTTAACGCAATCAAAAGTAAGTGGATCAGAAATAATAAGTCTTTTACATCCTGAGTTTAATATTTTTTCATAAAGTATTTTGGCTTTTTTCTTTGCATCTTCTTCATAACCAAGAAGAGATAATACTTTGCCGCAATGTGTTTCTTCATTTAACAAAGTAAAATTTAATTTAAGGGCAGTAAATATCTTTATTACAGCTTCGGCAATTTCATGATTTATGAAATTTATATCCTGCCCCATAAGATAAAGATTTTCTGACTTACTGTTTTTAACAAAATTTTTAAATTCTAAAGTATTACTAAATGATTTTTCCTTTTCAATAAAAAAAGAATTATCATTTTCAATTATTGACTGTCGCATTTTACGCGCTATTTCAGGTTCCATGCCTTCATTTACAATATCCTGTTTTGCAGACTTTATAAGTAATGGAAGATTAAAATTACCTTCACATCCAGCCCGACAGCTTCCACAAAGAGTGCAATTATATATGGAATTTACATAATCTTCATTATATTTTTCACCTTTATATATATTGTAAATTATCAATGCTCTTCCTCTTGGGAAGTCTGATTCATGATTTGTAAGAAGCCCGGAAGTACATAAATGTCTGCACATCGGACAGAATCTGCATGCTTTTAATATTGGATAATTTTTTTCTATTTCCATCTTCGCCTCAATTATTTTCTCTTTCATTTAAATTGTTTTTACATTAAATTTTTTTCATTTTTAAAATCCAAGCCCCATCTTACCGGGATTCATTATATTATTTGGATCCAGCTCTTTTTTAAGATTTTTTAGCAATGAGAATGAATTTTTATACTGCTCTTTCATTAATCTTCCTAATTTAAGTCCAATACCATGGTGTTCATTTAAAACACCATTTTCTTTCAGTGCGGCTCTTAAAACAGCATCCCATATACTGTTATACAGTTCAAGCGCCTCACCAGGATCAACTGGAGGATTATCTATAATAAATCTTGCATAAAGCATGCATCCCCAATTAAACCAGTGACTGAAGTGCCCTATAAATCGTGCAATCGGAAAATTATCATTAACTGCCTTTTTCATAGCAAGATATACTTTTTCTATATCCCTGTAAGATGCAACAGTATCACATGTTCCAAAAGCCTGAGGCAATGCAAAAACATATGGAGGAAAGAAAAATTTATATCTGCTAAGCCACCATTCTTCGCCCATTTCCGTTCCTAAATTTTCTCCACCCATATCTTCTGCAATTTTTTTTGCATACTCATGAGAAAGGCTGACTATTTTTTCATTTCCGTCAAATGCATAAACAAGATAAGCACCTTCCTTATCAATACCTAAAACTCTTTTTATCAGGCTCCTTGTTTCTTCTTCATCATAAAGCCTTATAACGCAAGGACTTAATCCCTCATGCATAATTTTTCTTCCAGTTTCAAGTCCACTTGTTAAATCTTTAAAAAGAAAAGCCTGAAATCTTCTTACTTCAGGAATCTTATGAATAACGAGTTTTACTTTTGTAATAATTCCAAGTGTTCCTTCTGATCCGATAAAAAACCAGTTTAAATCAAGGCCGCTTGCAGTTTTTGGGACAGGTAAAGTTTTAATTATTTCTCCGCCAGGGAGTACTACTTCCATAGAAACTATCATATCCTCAATTTTGCCATATTTTGTTGACAGTACACCTGTTCCTCTATGAGCAATGAACCCACCAAGGGTTGAGCAGTAAATTGAAGCCGGGATATGCATTGTTGAAACACCTTGTTTCTGAAGTTCCCATTCAAGATGCTGCATAATTATACCTGCCTCAACTTCAACTGTCATTGAAATCAAATCAACATCAATAACTTTATTTAACTTTTTCATATCCATCACAATTCCGTTACATACAGGCAGAGCAGCACCTTGTGAACCTCCACCTCCACCCCAAACAGTAACAGGAATTTTATACTCATTTGCTATTACCATAATTTTTGAAATTTCCTCAGCAGACTCAGGATAAACAATAAAATCCGGCTGAATGCTTTTTGTTCCCCTGTCATGCCATAATTCAGAAATCCAGTAATAATCCACCGAGTATGTAACTTTATCGGAAACAGATGTTGAAACATCATCTTTGCCTACAGCATCTCGTAACTCATGCAGTAGTGAGTAATATAAATAAGTGTCTTTTTCAAATTTCATTAACTTTTCCTTTAATTACTTTTATTACAATTATTTATTACTTAATTCATCATTAAAAAAATTCATCCTTGATTAAATTAATTGATTATTTATCATTTAATTTTTAATTTGTTTATTTAATTTTTTTCTAAAAAATTTTATATTTTTTATTCTGTTTATTTAGTTTTATTAATTTAAATTTAATAATATTTTAAAAACTAAGGATTTTAAAAATTAAAGCATTAAAGAAATATTATGATTTATCTCAGTTAACGCTTCTTTCGAATCCTTGTAAATTTTAAATACTTTTTTATATTTTTCATTATTTTTTATATTAAAATTTATTTTACTTTTTATTATCGAATTTTCTTTAACTGCTTCTTCAACTGATTTATAAAAACCAACCCCAACTCCGGCAAGCATTGCTGCTCCAAAAGATGCATCTGTATTTGCCGGTATTTCTGCATCCCTGCCAAAAACATCTGCCAGTATTGATGTCCATAAATTACTGTTACTTCCACCACCAATAAATTTAATTTCGCCTTCAATCTGAATGCCTCTGTTTTTTATAAAATCAAGACAGTCAAGCATAGAAAATGAAGTTCCTTCAAGTACTGCTCTTATAAAATGAGCTCTTGTATGATGAAGATTTATACCTAAAAAATCACCCCTGAGATGTGAGTCATTATAAGGTGAACCTTCCCCGACTAAATAAGGATGAAATATCAGCCCTTCAGATCCTGCAGGTATCATTTCTGCTTCCTTATCCATAATTAAAAAAGCATCCTTCTGTTTTGAAATATCCTTGCATAATTCATCTCTTATCCATCTGAAAGAAGACGCAAAAGACTTTGTTCCTGTGCCCGGATACCATAAGCCAGGTATAATATATGAATAATTTATTATTCCTTCACCTGAAAAAGGTTTGTCAGTTAAAACACATATTCTGCCAAAAGTTGCAAGCTTTGCCGTGCAATTTCCAGGTTTTAAATTTCCTGCTGCAAGAATTTCAAGTAAAGTATCCGTTGTACCAGTAATAACAGGAGTACCTTCTTTTAATCCTGTCAGTTCTTTGCCACGCTGGTTAATTTTTCCTGCAATATCTGCTGGTTTTAAAATATCAGGAAAATAATCCGGATTTAATTCCAATATTTTAATAAAATCCTCTTCCCATTTTTTTGTAACAGGATTAAAAAGTAAGGTTCCTTCTGCATCTACATAATCTGTAACAACAGAACCAGTTAATATAAATCTTAAATAATCCTTTGGAAAAATTATTTTTCTTATATTATTCCATTTATTTATATCAGTTTCCTTAACCCAGGAAAGCATTGATATTGTCCACATAGGGCCAACCGGATTCAAGCACTTCCTTAGAATTTCTTCGCCATATTTGCTTTTTATTTTTTCTGCCTGCTTAAAACTACGGCTATCAGTTATGTGAATAACTCTCTCAATAACTTCCATGTTTTTATCCAGTAAAACCGGGCTATGAGTTACTCCACTTAATCCTACTGCAAGAACTGACTCCGGATTACAATCATTTTCAGCCAAAGCTTTCTTTACTAAAATTGCGGCACTATTTATCCAGTCATAACTGTTCTGTTCAGCCCATCGAGGAGCAGGATAATACGTTGTATATTCCTTTGAATATGTTTTTGCAATTTTAGTTTTTACATTCAGGAGGGTAACTTTACACCCTCCTGAACCTAAATCAATACCAATAAGATTATCGTTCAATTATGCTCACTTTATTAATCATGCAAATTTTTTTAATACATATCTTCTTTTAAATCCGGTTTTATCCTTGGCCATTCATTTGGTTTGTAATTCTTTTTAAGATCTTCTATTAAACTGACAATCACATCAACAGCTGTTGAAACAATAGCTTCTCCTTTTTCTGCAGTTGCAAGTCTTGGGTCTCCAGGAGCTCCAGTTTGCATTGCCTTGCTTTCCTGAGGAACAGATGTAATTGCCTCAATTGGAAAAGCATTTATTAAATCAGAATGAACAGCAGGTCTTACAAACTTCTTATCAACATATGGTTTTAAACTATAGTCAGGAACAGCCAGCGACATATCACATAGTTCAGGATAAAGTGCAAGACTTACTGAAGTTTCAACTTCATCAGCATGTTTAAAAGGAGTACTGCAAACTTCCTTTATTTTTTCACATGCAAGTTCCCACCAGGTTGCAACAGCCATAAAGCAGTCAACATCCAATGCAATTTCCTGAACTGCAGTATGAATTGTCCACCATTGACCATGAGCCTGAACTATAATAATTTTTCTGAATCCTGAATTAACAAGTCCCTTAACTACATCTCTTACAAACTCTATTTGTGTAGTTGCTCTTAGCGGTATGGTTCCAACAAAGCCATAATGAAAATATGGATGACTTCCATAAGGCATTGGAGGAGCTACAATTGCACCTGTTCTTGCTGAAACTCTTTTTGATATTTCATAAGCATTAAAAAAATCTACACCATTCGGACAGTGATATCCATGCTGTTCAGTTGCACCTATTGGAAGAATTGCAATACCAACCTCTTCAGCAACTTTTTTCACGTCACGCCATTTAACTTCCTGCCAGATTACAGGTTTACTCATTTACTTATCCCTCCTTTAATTTTTTATAAATTTTTAATTTCTTAAATTAATTTTTGCTAAATAAAATTTTTGTTTAATCAAATATAACTTACAAACTAAATTAAATCTTTTAAGTTAAATATTTGTTAATTATTCAGTTAAACACTAATGCTATGGGCAAATATAAAATATTAATAGTAATGTTAGCCAATATTCCCTTTGCTGTTTTCTTTTGCTGTTTTTAACTGCATTGTAATTACATTGCTGCAAAATCCACTACAAGATCTCTTACTACTTTTCCGCCAGCAGCAGGCTCCAAAGTAATTTCTGAATTTGGCATAATCTGAGTAGCACATGCTTTTACAACTTTTCCGTTGTATCTGACAACGCAAGTCTGGCAACTGCCCTTATAACATTTATAAGTTCTGAAAGCTAATGTACTATCAATATTTCTTCTTATTAAAGCTAAAAGTTCTGATATTGATACAGGGCCATTCACATCAATATCATAATCCTGAAAATAAGGCTGTTTATCTTTATCAGGATCAAACCTTAAAATTTTTGCTTTTATCTTTTCTTTTGCCATATTTTTTCACCTCATTTAAACTTATTTAAATATTAAAAATTTAATATTTTAATCTAATCATTATTAATCACTAATAATCAGTTAATAATTAGTCCTCAGGTTTCATTCTTGTATAAATAACAGCTCTTTTGCTATATTCAGGTTTGCCGTTTTTATTAGAAACTACAGTATGGCATCTCCAGTTTTTATTATCTTCCTCCGGATAATCAGTTCGGTTGTGATGGCCTCTTGATTCTTTTCTAAATAATGCAGAACCGAAAGTAAGTTCAGCTGACTCAATCATCATCTTAGTTTCTATAGCTTCTGTTAAATCAAGATTATATTTATTAATATCTGCTGGAGCATAAATTTTAGGTAGTTCTTCTTTTAAATCTTCAATTATTGAAAGACCCTTATTCATCCCTTTTTCATCTCTAAAAGGTGCAATATATTTATCCATTGTCTCCAGTATTTCCTGTTTAACTACTGCGGGGTTTATCTTCTTTGTTTTATTTGCTACTATTTCTTTAATTACATCAAGAGCAAGATCCAGGTCTTTTTGATCAACAGGTATTAAGTCTTTTTTCTTTGCATCTTTCGCTGCACAACCTCCAGCTTGAGCTCCCATAGTTTGGGTATCAGTTAATGCTGTCCCTGCAATCCTGTTAGCACCCTGGAAATTACCTGCAGCTTCTCCACATGAATAAAGGCCCTTAACTGTCGATTCCCCTTTTTCGTTTATATAAATACCGCCGCACTGATAATGTGATGCTGGTGCAACTTCAAGAGGAGTTTTTGCTAAATCAAGTCCTGCAGCATCAATTAAGAACTGGTAATGTTTTGGGGTCATTTCTTTAAATACATCTCTTGCTACCTCTACGCCTTTAGGAGATTTTGTAATATCAAATAAAACTCCCCCATGCTCAGTTCCTCTGCCTTCTTTTATAACATTAAAAATAGTTTTTATAGCCTCATCTCTAATTGGAAGCGGCTTCTTTATAATTGGCACTCCATATTTATCTCTTATTTCTCCATCAGCAAATTCATCTATCATAAGTTCGTATAAAACAACAGTTCCTCTTACACTTGGCGGCCAGATTACATCTGTTCCATAATACTGATTAAATTCCAAATCCACTATATCTGCTCCTACTCTGAAAGCCATTGGAATACCATCACCTGTTAAAGTTGGAGGATTATCTGAAAAGCCCCATAATGAAGTATATCCACCTGTTGCTAATATTGTATTTTTTGCATTTACAACTACTATCCGGCCATTAATCATATCAATCCCTACAATTCCGACTACTGCATCTTTGCTTTTAAGCAGCCAGTATGCAAAAAAGTCTTTCATAACTTTTATATTTTTATGTCTTGACACTTCCTTTGCAAGTACTGTGGACATGTGCTGTCCATTTTCAAACATAAAACAGGAACGCGGATAAGTCTGACCTGGCATTGGTGTCTGGAAAAATCTGCCATCATCATATTTCTTAAAATGAACCCCGTATCTTTCCAGATCAAGAATTCTGTCACAGGCATTAAATGCAACTATTTCTACAATATTCTGATCTCCTATAAAATGCCCCCCGTTTACCATATCTGCAAAAAACTGCTCAGGTGTATCTCTTTCATCTCTTCCCCGTGGTCCAAATGGTGCCTGAATACTCCAAAGTGCACAAGGTGTTGCACCTGAACGGCCTGGCCTGCCCTTATCAACCATAATGCAATCCAAACCATTTTCTGCAACTTCAATTGCTGCTCTGCATGCTGCACCGCCGCCACCTATAACAACTACATCGGTGGTTAATTTTTGAACTTCCATTACTTTCTCTCCCTTCTAAAATTATGAAGTTATAAAAATAATTTTTAAAAAATTCTTTAAAAATTACCTTTTGTTAAAAATTATTTTTGCTTTGTAAAAAGAATTTGCAAAAACTTATAAAATTTTTTATTAATTACAGTTCATCATAAATCTTTATTTTATTGTTTCTTTATCTTTATTTTATTGTCTCTTTAGTGCTTTTATTTAATGCTTTGATTCATTAATTTATTAATTCATTAATTAATTAATTAATTTTCTTTTTAATTTTATTAATAAGTTTAATTAATAAATAATTTCTATATGGAACAATTCTTTAATATTTTTTATGGCGGTTTTTGAAATACTGCTATCAGTAATTATTCTTTTGCAGTCATTAATACTTGCTATATTTAACAATCCTTTTTTAAAAAATTTAGTGCTGTCAATAAGAAGATTTATTTCCGGTTTTTTCTTAAAAATCATAGCAAGTATTCCGGCAAGGTCTTTATTGTTTGTTGTTATCTTTCCTTCAGAAGAAATGCCGGCAGCTGAAATGAATGCATAATCTATGTTTATTTTATCAAGAAATTCAATAACCCAGCTCCCGCCAAAAATATTAAAATCCTGTTTTAACTCACCTCCTGTCGAAATCAAATTAAGTCCCGGATATTTTAGAGCTTCAGCAATAATTGCAGGTGAATTTGTAATTATATTTTGCTCAAAATACTGCTGCTTAAATAATTCTTGTGCAAAAACAAAAACCGTTGAGGATGAATCCAGAAAAATAGATGAACCGTCTCTAACAAAATTTAATGCCTTTTTTGCAATTTCAGCTTTTTTTTCAAAATTATTGCTTATTCTTACAGAAAATCTTGACTCAAAACTGCTTTTGTTATTTTCAGCAATTTTTACTCCACCATGAATTCTATTTATTAAGCCTTGAGTTTTTAAAAGCTGGATGTCTCTTAAGATAGTTATTTTTGAAACATTCAGTTCGCGTGCGAGATCATCTATTTTATAAATTTCTTTTTCTTTAAGCTTTATAAGAATATTTTTTCTTCGCTCTTCCGGTATCATATAATGATATATTTTTGATTTATAATTGATATTAATTTGATTATATTCTTATATTATTTTTTGTCAAAAGAATTTTAAAAAATTTTAAAAAAATTTGATTTTTTTATATTTGCTGCTAAGATTTCTTAATATTTTTATTTATTTTTATAATTAAAATTTTATAATTTATATTTTAAAAAATTATATTTTGAAAAAATTCAGGAGAGATAAATTGTCAGATAAATATTTAGAAATAAATAAAAATATAAATAAAAATACTCTGGAAAGTAAGGATACATTTAAAGATTATCTTCTTCAGCTTCCAAATTTTCTTGCATTATTTCTTGTACCAATAACATATTTGTCAATAACCCCAGCTTTAATAGAAATCGGAAAGGATTTTCATACAGATCCAACAAATATAAGCCTTATTTTTACTTTTTTCCCTGCAGGAATAGTGGCAGGGCAATTAACATCTGTTTTTTATAACAGAAAATTTAAGCGAGCTGGCATAATTTTAGCTTGCTATGCATTATTGATTTTATTAAATATTTCATTATTTTTTATTAATCATCTTGCTTTATTTTATATACTTAGCATTTTTGGTGGTTATCTTATCGGAATAAATTATGTTCAATCTACGGAAAATATACTTGCTTGCAAAGTAAAAAATAAAGATAGAATTGTTACGCTGATGATAACATTTTATCCAATCGGGGCTTTAATTGCTCCTTTAATTTCTTCCTCGCTTGTAAAAAACAACATAAGCTGGCGTTATACTTATCTGATAGTAGCAGCTATCACAATTGTAATAATGGTTTTATACATCTCAATTTCTCTTAAAGGCCAGAACAGAATAATTGCAAATGCAGTTCAAAAAGTCTCATTAAAAGAAATATTTGTAAACAGAAAAATAAATTTCATGTATTTTATGACTCTTTTTATTGCTGCTACTTATATTGTTGGAGAAATGGTTTATGCAAACTGGTCTCCAACATATTTGAGACTGGCAAAAGGTCTTGATATTCAGTCTGCAGCTCTTGGAATAACATTTTTTCAAGTTTTTATAGTAATCGGCAGATTTACTGCAAGTTCAATAGTCGGAAAAATTAAACCGAGGATTATACTTTTGTTTATATCATGCCTTGCAATTATTTCCACTGCTCTTTTTGTTTCATCTCATTCAAAATTTTTTATTTATACAACAATAAGTCTTGCAGGTCTTGGTTATTCAGCAATGTATCCGCTGCTGCTTTCATCAGGAAGTACGTTATATAATAAGGGCAGGGGTATTTTATCCTCACTAATTTTTGCATCTGCTTATTCAGGTATAACAGCTGCTCCTTTCATAATAAAAAGTATTGCTGCTTACAATCTCAACTTCTCAGTTCTTATTGCCATGATTTTTACAGGTGTAGCCGCATTAATGATTCTTCTTCTTGTAATTTATGAAAAATACTATTTAAATATAAATAAGGCTGATTCTAAAAAAGAACCAGTTCGTCAACATTAATTCATTAAGCTAAATTCAACAACACTAATAAGTACATCGGTATCCGTCTTGTTAATTATTTATAATTATCCAGTAATATTTATATGGGAAATAAAATATCATTTAATGAATTTGATTCAGCATGTTAAGTGAAGCTTTTAACATAATCCTTTTCGTTCAGTTCATCATCTATATTTAACATGAAATTTTTTATAAACAAAAAAACCGGTCTGGTATAAATCCTTTTGGGAAAATTTTTAAAAATATTTTCAATTTCTCTGTCTGAATAAATTTTTTTAAGTATTTTTATATCATCTATATTTCCATAAGCCAGAACTTGATGTATTATATAAATTTTATCAGTTTCAGGATCAAGGTTATTAATATTTTTTGACCAGAGTATCGGTTTTAATTCTTCAGGGATTGGCGTTTCTTTATTATAAACTTTTAATTTATCTTTCATGTTAATAATTATAACATATATCTCAATTTACGCATCGTTCGTGCTAAAACTATAAAAATTTGCTTTTGTTGTATTGTGCAATAAGATCCCCATTAAAATCTGTTAATATCGATTAATAGTTTTTGGGAAGGATGTCGGATGCCATTTTATTTCTTTAATAAAATCTGCTATTTTATTTGAAAATTTTAGTTTAATAATATATCTTTCACCATGCTGAATTCTCCAGCTATCTTTTACAATTTTCATGTAAAAATGCCTATTTTGTACTTAAATTGGAAGTTTTTAAGTAGTAAAATAAGAGTTAATTGACAAAGTCAGGAGAAAAGCAAAAAAATTATAAGAAACAAATAAAGCAACTAAATATTACCCTTGTTATTCCACTTATTTATTTGTGATTATATTTACTTATTCGCTATTAACTCATTAAATACTTTAATCTCAAATTCTTAACCTAACAATTATTAAATTTTAAAAGTCTATTGAAAAAATGGTTCATTCCAAGTTCTAAAAACTGCTTTAATATTATTAATTGGGTTATTCTTCCCCCATTCACATTGAGCAATAACCCCACCAGTGCCATTGTCTAATACTCGTCGTACTCGCATAACAGCTTCACTTACAATTTCAGGAGTACCAAAAGGTAGAATATATTGTCTGTCAATTTCGCCCCAGAAAGTTATTTTTCCTTTATATTTTTTCCCAAGTTCTTCAATATCCATTGTAAATAATTGTGAATTTATAGCATCAATACCTACTTCAATAAGATCGCCAAAAATTTCTTCTATATTACCATCACTATGAAAAAATACAAATTTACCCGCAGAGTGAATAATATCACAATATTCCTTATATATAGGTTTAAAGATTTCCCTCCAAATTATGGGATTTATTAGCAAGGAACGATTACTACCCCAATCATCCATTAAATCAACCGCATCAACATTTGTTTTGCACCAGCTTTCTATATCTTCAAGATTATATTCATGAACAATTTGCAGCAATTTATAGAATCTTTTGTCTGCACTAGCTATATCTATGAATAAATTTTCTGTGCCTCGAAGAAACTGCATCCGTTCAAATGGACGCGCAGCATTATCAGAAATAATAAACTTATCACTTTGCTCACAGTATCTATTTACATAAGACCAGTCTCTATTTCTTATAAGTTCTAAAGGCGGCTTTAGCTTATTTAGAGAAGTCCAATCATCCAAAACAGGTTTTTTAACCTCTCCGCTTACGCCAGGTTCAGCAACATACCACATACTGCCCCAATCATCTTTGTAGTATCCAACTTTAGCAGAATACTTATCAAGCTCTGCTCTCCAGCTATCATTTAAACTTGCAAATTCTATATCCATCGGATACTCCTCTAATAAATTACTTAACTCTTCTTTCTGAAATAATGTTACATATGGTAAAGTCCATAAGTCCCTTGGCACTCTATCTGGTGAACTAAAAGTCAAACAAGTTTTTACCCTATCTCTTCCTGTCATTATTTAACCACCCTTTATAAATATCCAATTTATTTGTTAAAATCTTAAAAGTTTTTATCTCATAAGGATTTATAGTAAAAGAAAACTTATTACTATTTACTAAAATACTACTGTTATTCAAAGATTCTTCAAGTAAATTTACTTCCTCTATCCTTTTAACGTTGAAGCCAAAATCTATATTTGTTTTAACTTTTCTTCCTTGACTTTCATACACACGAATTATTAAATCATTACTACTTTCAGCTTTCTTAAAACAGGATAATATAACATTTGGTGAATCTATACTAATAAATGATTGATTTTCTGGCAAGAAACCAACATCGTTGCTATTATTTCTAATATATGAAGCTATAAGCCTATGGTTTAATTCATAACCTCTTCTTTCTATATTAGATTTTTTAAAATCGCCTTTATGAGGATAAATAGAATAAGTAAATTTATGTTTACCTTCATCTGGATTTGGATCAGGATCATGACTTGTTCTAATTAATGTTATGCGAATTGTGTTGCCTTTAACATCAAAACCGTATTTTGTATCAGTTAAAATACCTAATCC
>JAMDEN010000160.1 GCA_023487035.1 Actinomycetota bacterium | reverse complement strand
GTTACATTAGAGAGAATTTCTAATAAGAGTAAACTTCCGATGGTTTGTTATGATACTTATAAAATGATGAAGTCTGTAATTAGACATTTAATTGAAAATAATTATAAAAATCCCTCCCTAATAGTTGGATCAACAAATTATTTATATAACGCAATAGAAAGAGTTGAAGCATTTAAGAAAGCCTTAAATGAATATAATTTAGAATTTAAAGAAGATAACATTCTTGCCGATGAAAAAATCAATTATTTTGATACAACTGCTTCAGTTAAATTAATTAGCAATTTGATAAAAAAGAATAAACCTGATTCTTTATTGATCAGTAAAGATATACTTGCAATTATAATAATGTATAAATTAATAAGAGAAGGTTATAAAATTCCTGAAGATATTGGTATCGTTGGATTCGATAACATTGAAATTAGCAGATATATAAAACCGTCGCTTACATGCATAGACATTCCAATTTTTAAATTTGGAAGTGAGGCTTCTAAACTACTGATTAAATTAGTAGAAAAAGAAAAAGTTGATAATCTTGTAATTGAATTTGAACCAGAACTGGTTGCACGGGAATCAACACTGCGGTTATATAGTAATTAGATCATTATAAATACATTAAATAATTAAAAAAATGAAAAAATTGCCAAATATAATTATTATAGTTTCCGATACTCTGAGAACCTCTTATCTAGGCTGTTATGGTAATAAGGACATAAAAACTCCAAATATAGATCTTTTTGCTAAAGAATCTGCTGTTTTTACAAGTGCATATCCGGAATCACTTCCTACAATTCCTGCAAGAAGATCTTTGCATACAGGCAGGAGAGCTTTTCCATTTAAAGATTATAAACCTTTAAAATGGGATGTGGTCTATCTCCCGGGCTGGCAACCCTTAAGTAACGAAGAGGATACTTTAGCAGAAAACCTGGCTTCTGCCGGTTATTGTACAGGTTTTGTTACTGACACAATGACTTATTTCCAACCTGGATTTAACTTTACAAGAGGTTTCTGGCAATGGGAGTTCACAAGAGGAAAAGAAATGGATAGGTGGCGTTCCGGCAGTATTGTACCTAAAGAGTTATTGTCAAAATATGGAAATCCGGATGAAATTATGGAAAAAGGAAAAGATATTCCTGTCATAAAATATACTGCAAGTCAAGAGCTTCATGATGAATTATTAAGCGATATAATTGTAAACAATATGATTTTACGTCATGTTGCAAATACGATGCATATTCATTCTGAAGAAGATACAAGCACTGCACTTAATTTTAAATGGGCAATGGAATTCATAGACAATAATAGAAAAGAACCATTTTATCTGATGATTGATTGTTTTGACCCACATGAACCTTGGGAGGCACCAACATCATATCTGGAAATGTATGCTGATCCAAATTATAAGGGTAAAACCATAATTTATCCTGAATATGGTCCAATAAATAAAAATATGTCTTCCGAAGAAATAAAAAATATCATTGCAAATTACTGTGGTCTTGTATCATTGCTTGATACTTGGTTTGGAAATTTCATTTCAAAATTAAAAAGACTAGAATTATATGATGATTCACTAATAATATTTACAAGTGATCATGGTACAAATTTTGGTGATAACCACGCTCTGATTATGGGAAAGCCTAACTATTCAATGTATCCAGGCCTTATGAATATACCTTTAATTTTGCACTTGCCAAATAGTCCTGTAAAGGGATTACAACTTTCCAACTTAGTCTATAACATAGATGCTATTGCTACAGTCTATGATTATATTGGTTTAAATGAAACTATTAAGAATTTACAGAAAGACGGGCAGAGTTTATTGCCTTTAATACTGAATAAAAAATGGGCAGAAAGGGATTATGTTGATAGCCGTTACAGCAACAATCTGTGGTATAGAGATTCCAAATACTGGATTATCTTTGATATAACAAAAAAAGTCCTTGCAGCTTTCGATTTTAAAAATGATCCTTTATGCAAAATTGACATATCAAATAATATTGATGAAAAAATAATTGAAGATGCATGGGGAAAAATATTTAAAGATGCAAATGGCTGCATTCCTGATTATAGAAATTTAAAGGAAACGGACGCTGTAGGAAGATATTAAATCGCTGGTTTAAGATCTTAATAAACTCTTGCTCCTGGTAATCATATTATCAGAAGTAAGATTTAACATAAATAACAAATATTTAATTAATAACTTATTAACACAGATTAATACATTAACATGAGAGGAGGTGAAATATTTAAATAAAAAAACCAATAATTTATTACAAGAAAGGAGGTAATTAAGGGATAAAAATAGAGATTTGTTTATAATAATGGTCTCACAAAATGTCTATATAATCTATAAACAAACCTCTTAAAGATTTTAATTTTTTAGCAAAGTAAATTTTTCATTCTCTTAGGAGGTTAAAATGAAAATTACTAAAATTGTTGTTTTGTGTTTGATCCCAATTTTTTTGATTTCTTTTGGATTAGCAAGTTGTAAAGCTGCAGCAACTACAACTACCGCAGCAGAAACTACTGCAGCAACTACAACTACCGCAGCAACTACAACTACTGCAGCAGAAACAACCGCAGCAGAACAACCTGTTACAATAACTGTATGGGATTGGCAAGCTGGAGCACCTGCTTATGATGCAGCACTTAAAGAAATTAATGATTTATACCACCAAAAGCATCCAAATGTAACAATAGACAGAAAAGCATATAATTCAGCCCAATATGGAGATTTAATAAAAACAGCTATCCAAAGCAATACATTGCCTGACCTGTTTGGTCTTTATCAGGGTAGTTCAATGCAGAGTGTTGCAGATACAGGGATTCTTTTTGAATGGGATGATGCAATAAATGCTGATCCTGAATGGAAAGCAAATCTTGGGAAAAATTATGGTATTGGCGGAACTCTTGATCGAAAGACAGGAAAAATCATAGCAACATCTTATGATATTTTCTATATACTTTCCTTCGGTTATAGAAACGTACTTGAAAAAATGGGAAGTTCCCAAGAGGAAGTGCTAAACCTGAAAACCTATAAAGACCTTGCTAATCTTTGCCAGAAGTTTAAAAAAGCAGGTAACAGCACCTGGTATCTTGCAGGGGGATTGCAACAAATACATTGGTTACAAGAAAACTTTTACACTTGGGTATATTCAGTTTCAAAAGATCCTAATACAATATATGATGCTGAATTTGGAAAAACTTCTTGGACAGGTGAACCATTTATAGCTGCAGCTGATGCAATTAGAGATACTAGTTTTATTATGAGAGAAGATGTACTGTCACTTAATGCTCAAACTGATGGCTATAATCAATGGCTGAATCAGGAAGCCTGGGGTTCATGGTATAATGGTCCTTGGGCCGTAGGAGCACTTCTTGATTATCCTGAAGACCTTAAAAATATTTTTGCATTCACTAAACCACCAATTGTTGAAGGAGGTCTTAAAGATTACATGGCAGCCGATGCTGGCCAAGTTTTAAGTATGACAAAGGATAACCCCAAAAAAGATCAGATACTGGAATATGCCAAATTTTTAGCAACGCCAGAAGTATCTGCTATATTCCTGAAAAATTTAATCCATCCATTTGGGAAATTTCCCGATAACTGGCAAGATGTTATTCCGGGGGATGCAAAAGACTTCTTTATAGAAATGGTGCAATTATATCAAAAGGGTAATATAGGTCCTTGGATAATATATACTGGTGATATCAATAAGGCATTAATTGATAATCTAACAGCAATCTTCCAGGGTAAGCAGACATCTATGGAAGGTATGCAAAAAATGGATGAAGTAACAAAAGCTTATTGGGAATCACACAAATAAGAATCTAGATTTAATTAAAAATTTGCAGGGAGAATATAGGTTTCTCCCTGCAATTAATAAAAGTATTTTAAAAAACTATTGACAAATGTCAAAAAATATAAACCCATATAATCTAAAACATGGAATTGAATCAATTTCATGGATATTACCTTCAATAATTCTTTTTGGAATTTTTTTAATTTATCCTATTGGTTTTTCTGTAGTTTTAAGTTTTTTTAAGTGGAATGGATATTCAAAAGATATTTTTTCAAATTTTGTAGGTTTTAGTAATTATATATACTTATTTAAGGATCCTATTTTCTGGGTTTCTTTTAAAAATACTTTAATTGTGGTATTTGTTTTGGTTGTATTCATGACGGGTATAGCATTATTTTCTGCTTTGATTATTTTTTTTGGTAATTTCAAATTAAATAATTTGACAAGAGCAATAATATTTTTCCCGGGCATTATATCCCAAATAATTATAGGCCTTGTTTTTCGAAGAATTCTTGCCCTGGATGGAGGATTAAATCAACTTTTAAGTTTAATTGGCCTTAAAAAATTTGCCATTGCCTGGCTTAATGCACCAAATTTGGTAATCTGGATTGTAGCTTTTGTTCTAGTCTGGCAATGGATAGGTTATATTATGATTATTTTTTATGCGGCACTTCAAAATATTGATCATGAACTTCTTGATGCAGCATTTATTGATGGTGCAAGTTTACAAGGAGCGATATTTAAGATTGTAGTACCCCAAATAAGATATGCAATTTTTTTATCTGCAGTACTTAATTTTATTGGGGGTTTTAGGTCATTTAATCTTATATGGATTATGACCAATGGTGGGCCAGCCCATGCTTCAGAAGTTTTTACTACTTATATGTATAATGTTGCTTTTGGTCAATATGGCCCAAGTAATATGGGTTACGGGTCTGCGATTGCAGTAATATTAGCAATAATAGTAGTCATATTTGCAGTGATTCGAATTAAATTTTTTAAAGAAATTGAGGGTGTTTAAATAATTTTAAATTTAGAGTAAATTATGCAAAAATTAACAATAGGCCAAAAAATTTTTTCAAGAGTATATATTATAATTTTATTGGCAATTATTATTCTTCCATTAATATGGGTGTTTTTTTTGGCTTTTAAAAAGCCTAATGAAATTTTTCAATCGTTCCTGTTCTTTTTCCCTAAACATTTTACAATAGAAAATTTTCCAAAAGCTATAGAACTTGCAAAAACAGGTCTTCTTGTTTCCTACCAAAGAATGTATTTAAATAGTGCAATTGTTACTGCTGGTGGAATAATTCTTGCTATTTTAGCAGCTTCTTTTGGAGCTTTTTCTATTGTATATTATAAGTTTAAAGGAAGGGAAGTATATTATACCTTTGTTCTTCTGAGTTATATGATACCTATACAGATCTTATTAATTCCATTGTATTTAATCTTATATAGATTCAAATTATTGAATACTTATTTTGCATTAATATTTCCTTATGGAACACTTGGAATACCAATTGCTACTATGATACTTCGAAATTTTTTTTCCCAAATTCCTACAGAAATTAGAGATGCAGCATTTATTGATGGTGCAAATAGTTTTCAGATTTTTAAAAACATTTATTTACCTCTTGCTAAACCTGCACTTGCAACATGCATTATTTTTTTATTCTTGGATATGTGGAATGAATTTCTTTTTGCATTTATTTTTATAAGAAAAGAATCTCTTGCAACTCTTCCACTGGCAATGTCAAAAATAGGTATGGGAGGCAGAACCCTTATTCCATGGGGGGTATATGCAGCATCTATCTTAATAGCTATTGTGCCTATATTTATAGTTTTTATGATATTTCAAAGATGGTTTATCAAAGGTGCAATGATGGGCTCAGTAAAGGGATAATACATTTACATATAATTTAATTAATTAATTTTAGGAATTTAGGTGGAGATAAATAATATAGGATTACAAAAAAAAGAAAGAATTTTAAGAACCTTTGATTATGGAATTCTAGATAGATCAGCAACATATGACATAATTCATAATTTTGATTTAATTGAATATTGTTATGGCAAAAAAGTAAATTATAAGAATGCAGAAGATGCTACATGTATGACCATATCAAAATTATGTGATATGGTAAGAAATCTTGCAATTCCTTACGATTTAAATACACATATAGAAAAAGATGAAGATGGATTTATATATAAAAAAGAATGGTGGACCAAAAGTATTATAGAAAGACCTTTTAAAACTGTTGAAGAAGCTAAAAAATTAGTAAAAAAAGATATTTCTAAAATAAGTAAAGCAATAAGTAAACAAAAATTTTGTAAGAGCGCTGAATATAATGTGGGGCTTTTTCATGAAAAATTTGAATATCCAGAAGATCTAAACTCAGAGTTTGAACGTTTACAAAATAAAATGGGTGGTACAGTTATGGTGGCTCCTGAATTTTTTAGCGGTATTGGTCCTATTACAACACGTTATAACTATGATACTTTTGTATATTTATATAATGATTATCCTGAATTAATAAGAGAATTAATAAAAACACATGATGAATATTGTTTATTCAGAATTAATAGTTTTCCAGGTCCTGTTCTAACACCAGTTGCACATATAGCTATAGCTGCAGGAGGTTCTAGTGGATTAATATTTTCCCCAGAATTTTTATTGAGTGAAATTTTTCCTGGCATTATAAAAATGATAAAAAAATTAAAAGAATATGGATATAAAGTTATTTTTAATTTTCTTGGAAATTCTAAGGAGATAATTGATGAAATAGTAAAAAGTGGGGTTGATGGTTATACGCCTATTGAGGAAATTTCTGGAGTAACTATTGAATTTATAAAGGAGAAATATCCAAAATTAGTATTGGGTTTTGAAATTGATAGTATTAATTTATTAAGAAATGGTAGTGTTATGGATATAATAAAAAAGACGGAGGAAATAATTAAACTAAATGAAAAATATGGAGGAATATTTATTGGTTCCAGTGGTGCCATAAATAAAGAATCAAAAATTGAAAATGTGCTTGCCATGTTTGATACAGTAAAAAAATATAAAAATCCAAAATTTTTTAATCAGAATAAATAAGAATAGGTGAGATTAATAGTTAGGGTCTTGAAGGGAGAAAAATTGAAAACTATAGAGAGAATTCTTAGAACATTTGAGGGCAAAGAAATAGATCGTATTGCTACTTATGACATTATGCATAATGTTAACTTAATGGAGTATTTAACCAAAAAGAAGATAACTAAAAAAAACGCTGAAGATGTTGCATGCCAAGCAGTTTCAAAAGTTCTAGACATAGTAAGGCATTTCTCAATCCCTTACGATCTTGAGCCTAAAATTGAAAAAGATGAAGATGGATTTGTCTATAAAAAAGAATGGTGGACAGTTCAAGTTCTTAAAAGGCCATTCAGTACAATTAAAGATGCTGCCAGAATAATGCATAAGGATATCGAAAGAATTCATGATTGCATTTCAAAAGGTAAGGTATGTAAGCAGGCATTATTTCCTGTAAGGCTTTTTGGAGAGGATTATGAATATTTTGAAGAAATAAAACAGAATTTTAAAAGATGTGTAGAAAAAATGAACGGGACACAGATGATTGCACCTGAATCCTGTACCCTTTATATAGCACTCGAGAGATTTGATATTATGTGGTGGACTTACTTATATAAAGATTATCCTGATCTTGTAATTAATCATCTTGATGCCCTTACAGATTATGAACTTGCAAGGATTGATAGCTTTGCAGATACAAATATTACCCCAATATCTTTTACTTCTGATCCCATTGGTACCAATGACAGTTTAATGTTTTCACCTGATTTTGTATTTAATGTTTTACTTCCGAGAACAAAAAAACTAATAGAAAGATGGAAAAGCCATGGATACAAGCACATATACTTTGCAGATGGTTTTAAGTGGCCAATTTTAGATGAGATTTTATCCTGGGGCTTAATAGATGCTGTTGATCCTTTTGAGCCGCTGGCACATATGGAAGTGTCAAGATTTAGAAAAGAATACCCAAACACTACCATATGCCAGCCGATAGATTGCCAGAATCTTCTATTTACTGGCACTCCTGAAGAAGTCAGAAGGGCAACTTTAAAGTCAATAAAGGATGCTAATGGGAAAAAAATACTTATAGGTTCTTCTTCGGAAGTACATCCAAATATTCCTATTGAAAATGCAATGGCAATGTATGAAGCAGCAAGGAGTTATAAATTATAATTTTTAGAAAGTTAAATACTGGAGTGAATTAAAAAATTCTTCTTATCCACTTTTAGTTTTGTTGTTAATGCAAAACTAAACTTATAATAAGTATCGATAAAACAATAAATGTTAAGGACATATTTCAAGTCTTTTACTGAAACAAAATTTCAACATATCTTTAAAAAATTTAATATGCGTGTGTTTAATAAACGCTTGACTAAAGTCAGCTTGATGATGTTGTTATTAGAAAAAATATTATAATTTCAGACAAATTGAATTAAATTTAAATGGAGAAAAACCTTTTACTTCCCAAATTTATGAAATTGCCAAACATTTTAGCCGTCATTTCCCTTAGAGAAGATAAGAATATGAAGGTTTATCATGAGACAGGAAAAGACATGAAAGCATTAATTAACAGGAGAAAATTTCTAAATAAATTGGGGATGCCGGAAAATAAGGTTGTATCAGCTAAATCAATACATGGAGACAATGTTGAAATAGTTTTGAATGAGGACTGCGGAAGTTATATTTCTGAAACTGACGGACTGATAACCAATCAAAAAAATGTATACCTCTCAATAACTGTTGCCGACTGTCTTCCTTTCATAATTTTTGAGCCCTTAAAGGAAACAATTTGTCTGATTCATTGGATCTGCACATATTGCCGTTCAGATAAATATTTTTCTTTCAGAAGAGATAAGTCCAAACCTGTTCAGGCAATGATGGTTATTGCGGGAATGCCGAGGGAAGTTAAGGTGTGGAGCATGTAACCTTATTTGTTAATCTGCCGATTTTTTCTATTTCACAAACAACTTCATCCCCTGATTTTAAAAGACTTTTTGAATTCATGAAAACTCCTACTCCGGCAGGAGTACCGGTCGCAATTAAATCCCCAGTCTCAATTGTCATTGAATATGATATGAAAGAAATTAAATCATAAACTTTAAAAATCATTTCACTTGTGTTGGAATCCTGTCTTAACTGCCCGTTTACAAAACTTTTTAAATTTAAATTTTGTATATCTTCAATCTCATCTCTTAATATTATTTCAGGTCCTATTGGTCCAAAAGTATCAAAACTTTTTGCTCTGAACCACTGCCCTTCCCTTTTTTGCAAATCTCTTGCGGTTACATCATTAATGATTGTATAGCCGTAAATATGGTCAATAACATCTTCAGGTTTTATGTTTTTCATTTTACTGTCGGCTATTACTGCAAGCTCAACTTCATAATCAAGTTCATGAACTTCATCAGGGCATATAATACTTTCATTATTTTTTATGATGCAGGTATTAGCCTTGCAAAAGAGGACCGGTTTATCGGGAAAGCGCCCATCCTGCTCCTTTATATGACTTTTATAATTCATTCCAATACAAATAATTTTCCCCGGCCTATAACTCTTTATATTAATTTTCATCAAGTTTCCCTTCTATTTGAGTAAGATTAAGTTCCTTTTTCAGCTTTACAATAAATTCAAGTTTTTGTTTTTTATTTTCGCTCCGTAAAATCTCTTTTACCTTTTTCCATGTGGCAGGGCAGTTCTTATATTCAACATTTACTATCTTGTGAATAGCCTTATCTACATCTTTTTTATTTTCTTTTATAATTTCCAAATCCAGTTCTTTGAAAATTTCATCCAAATGTCTGAAATAACACGACATATTGCTCTCTCTTCTCTTTAACAACCATAAACTTAATATTAAAAACAAAATTGAATCTATAAATTTATTTAAATTGCCATATCTCCTGTTTCACCTGTTCTAATCCTGTAAATATCATCAATTGTGCTGACAAAAATCTTTCCATCCCCAATCAGACCTGTTTTTGCAGTTTCAATTATAATTTTTGCAATTTTTCCAACTTCCTCATCTTTAACTACTGTTTCTATTTTTATCTTAGGAAGTAAATTTAATGTATATTCAACACCTCTGTAAACTTCCTTCCTGCCTTTCTGCCTTCCACACCCGAGGACGTCAGTTACTGTCATCCCAAGTATTCCTGCTTCATTTAATGCTTCCTTGACTTCATCAAGTTTTTCGGGGCGAATTATACACTCGATCTTTTTCATTTATTTTTTACCTCCTGCCTGCTCCATACCGAAACCATCCTTACCTTGAGACGTTGATAATAGGAAATCAGGATATGCCAGGACTCCCATTTCAGGCAAGTCAAGACCTGCAATTTCATCGGCAGCCTTAACCCTGATTTTCATAATTTTATCAATAATTTTCCAAAATATCCAAGATGAACCTATACCCCAGATGATTACTGTTGCCATACTTATAAGTTGAGCCCATAGCTGTCCGCTGCCTCCGT
>JAMDEN010000119.1 GCA_023487035.1 Actinomycetota bacterium | reverse complement strand
TTAAATTCTATAAATTTATTCACTGATTCTTTATTTAAAAGATCTAAATAGAAAGGGCTATTGTTTATCCACTTTGCACATCTACTGCTGTATAAATTACCCTCAAAAAAATCTTCATAAAAAACTATTATCTTCTCACCTTCTTTTATCTTATAATCAAGGTAATTTGCTTTAAAATGATCTTTAAGATAAATTACTTCCTTACCCTTTTTAACCACAAAAGAAGATATAATTTTATTTGGTGTATAGAAATCATTTGTATCACTAGCATTAAAAATTAAATATTCTAAAAACTTTTCCCGGTATTGTGGGAACTGCTGCACAATTTTTCCTGCAGATGTGCCACTTGGCCAATTGTAATCATCATAGATCCAAATTTTTGTCTTTAGTCGCTTAGCAATTGCCACCAGTTTTTTCATTCTTTTTATAAATTCTTCTGATAGAAATTCGACCTCCAGCCCTATAGAAAACCAGGGCATTAATATCTTAAAACCAGCTTCAGAATATTTTTTTATTTTTTTATAGATTGTTTCTTCACTGATATCATCATTTATCATCCAAAATGGCACAAAAAATTCTTTATTTTTTTTATAATTGTTTTTCAAAATAGAACTCCTTAAATTTATTATTCAATTTTTAATAATTTTGCTAAATTTAATAGCCCACTTGCCAGTCAATAAATAATTTTAATATTATTTTTTTGGTTTACCTGCTAAAGCCATAGTCCTATATTTTTTAACTTTTTTCATTAAATCATTTAAATAAGCGACACTAAAATTCTCAGGGTCTTCTACCAGCATTATATATTTCACTCCACCAGGCAGGGTCTTTTCTTCAAGAGCTTTTATAAATTCTTTATAATTACAAAACATTTCAAGAGGTATATTAAAGGTTTGTCTTCTCATTTCTACTCTTCTGTCAAAATATTTTGTACACTTTGGATCATCGTGTAGAAAAATCTCTGTTAAATCATCCAAATAAGCAGCAATTGGAACAATATGGCTTCCAAGAGCATGAATATAGAATAAACCTCCTTTAAAATGGTTTAAGATCTTTTGTTTATATTCAAATCCTATTGTTTCAAAAATCTTTGGCGAGCATAAAGCATAAGCATCCATATCCAGTAAAGGCACTGAATGAATTGGCGCCAGATCCGCAAATTCTTTATTATCTAGAATATTTTCATTATGCTTTTTTACAATTTCTCTTTTCATTTCAAAAAATTCAGAACCGACTTTATAACCTAATGAATATAGTTCTCTTAATTCTGGCGGGTTGTCAGCTAAATCATAAAAAGCCTGTGTTGTACCTCTCATGGATACAACAAAATTTGCTCCCTCTTCAATTATAAAAAGCCTTATCAAGTAATTATTTTCTTTGTCCTTATCAACAAAAAATTTTAAGCAATCAGTAATTTTTTTTACCCATTTATTATTCGGGTCAAATATTAAATTATTAATTTGTGACCATTCTTTAATAACTGGCTCATTAAAAGTATAAGTCCTTCTCTGGGAACTTGTTGCTATTACTTTCCCCCCAAATATTGCTCCCATCATTCCATTTCCGAAATCGAGCTCTGGATAAGCAATGGGTATTTTTAAATCATCATCTAATATTTCCTGGTTATAGGAAGTATTTTTTTCTAATTCAACATCCTCCAAAAATATTTTTAAAAGTCTCGTATAATCATCAAAAAGATTTGGGTTTCTTCCTGAGACTTCCCCTCCTGGTAGATATATGGAACCATCATTTCTTAAAAGATTTCCCATATAAAAATATAAAAGGATCTGATCGCTTAACTCCCTTTTCCAAAACTTTACATTTCTATCCATAGCTTCATAAGTACCATCACTGATTATCATTTCTGTCCTCCAAAATCTACTTGATTTATCTGATAAGCTTATCTTTTATAATGTCGATCAATCAAGCCATTTAAATTTTGCCTATAATATTTAAAATTTTCCCAGGAAATATCAGGCGGTACCGAGTGATCAAAGGTCGGAATGTAACCACCGCTCTCCAGCATGAATGGCACTTTCTCGAGTTCTCTATCAATTTCATTTTTACCTTTTAATATCTGTTTTTTATCTATACCACCTGTTATCTGAAGGTCTGGATATTTTTTTCTCACCTCAACTATATCCATTCCTGCCTGTACTTCCATGGGTAAAATTCCAGTTATCCCTGTTTCAATCCATAAGGGGATGAGTTCTTTAATATCCCCATCGCTGTCAACCCATATATTCTTTACATTAAAATCCTTTAGCACACTATTAATCTTCTTATAAACAGGTGATAAAAACTCGTAAAATAATTTTGGTGAAAGTAAGGGACCGTTTTTAAAAGCCATATCCTCCCAGTAATAATAAACATCGATATCGATCAAATTAAGTACATTACTTATAATTTCTATTAAGAAATTGCTCATGAAATTCAAAATATTCTTTATAAATTTTGGATTATCATAAAAAGTCATAAGATAATTTGTGAATCCAAGAACTTCTCTTCCAAAAGAAAATACCCCAATTGGCCAACCTCCCATGATTAACACAAAATCTCTGTTCTTAAATTCTTTGATATATTTGTTGAAATCACTAACAAACCTTTTTTTAACATTTGTTGTTGTTTCTTCTTTGAACTTTTCAAAATCTTTCTCTGTTTTTATCTTTTGTTCAAGAACCATATATGACATGCTTTCTTTGTTGGTCTTGACTACCGCACCAAATTCATTTTTTGATATAGTATATTCCTGATTGTCCTCAATGATTTCGGAAGAAGCATAAGGCAATAAATTTACGGGGACTTTAATGAAACTCTTATCAAAATTAAAGTAGTTTATTACATCACCTGAAACCAATTCCTTATAATTAATTATCTCTTTGTTAATATCTTGAGTTCTTCCTGAAAGGTTCCCCAAAACACTTAATCCATTAGGTAAAGCATTAATTTTTTCAAAATCATCAATAAAATTTATCAGACCATCTTTGTACCAGTTTTTTAAAGTCTTTGACCAGAAAGCAATTTCCCCTTTTAAACTATACGAATCATTTTCAAAAGCCATCAACTTTAAAAATTTTTCTATAGTTGAGATAGTTTCCATTTATTAATCCTTACATGTATTAATTAATCGAATTTTCTTACAACTTCAGTTGCCATATTTGTCCATAGCCATAAACGCTCAGGTTTATATTTTACAGTGCTAATATCTTTAATTATCACTTCTACCACACAGTTTTTGATCTTATTTAAATTTTTTTCCAGATCTTTTCTCATAAAATCTAAATCCCAGTTATTATCTATAAAAATGGAGGGGTTGGGTTTATAAGACAATACAAATTTTCTACCAATTTTATCAGCAGCATTTTCCAAGTTTGCCCATGGACTTATCGAGATCTTCCTAAGATTCGGAATCTTTTTTAGTATATCTATTTTTTTATCAAGAGGTTCACAGCACCCATAATAATTCAGTCCAAATCTGGACATATAACGAATCTCATAATTTAATGCAAATTCTTCATGCATTGCTGGAGAAACATCTGAAAATATCTGTGCAGCACCACAACCCCACAGATCTTTAGCCACTATATGGTACGGGTTATAATCTTTCTCAGGCAATTCATCAGTATAGCCCAACCCTCCAGAACCAATTCTATAATTACAATTATTCAGTGTTAATAAACCTTGCTCTTCGTATTGATCAAGCTGTTTTAGATAAGCATCAGTAAGCTTTTCCATTACTTTATGAACTAAATCAGGTCTTAGGATCATGTCTGATAATGCATCCTGAACACCCCACCACCTTATTAACTCATCCCATGGAGCGAACCAAAAACCTGGCATGCCTCTTTTTTCAACTTTAAGAATTCCATTGAACACTGAACATATGGAATTAAACATCTTATCTGTTTCTTCTTTATTTATAATTACTTTGGGTATTTTTATCTTTTCCAAGTCTTGCTCATTTTTTATCTGTTTTGTATATTCCCTGGAGTAAATTTCACTTTTGTCATCAGTTTTTGCTATTTTGACTTTTTCTGATATTCCAAAACCTGTATCTTCTATGACAAAATAGCAAGGAATGTTTGGCTCTATAATCGAATCTACAGGCATATGTTTCCATAAATATAATGTTCTTTTAAGCCTGGTTTCTAAAAACCTTGCAAAAGCAGAATTTGTTTTAAGAGTTAATTCATCATTGCAGTTTAGTTCATGCCATGGTACTTCATTTATCCACAACAAAGGCCTTGTTTCTTTTAAACTATTTAAATCTTTCCAAAGTTTTATTTTTTCTTTTTGTATTGAAAGTGATGCAATTTCAGCTTTTTTGTCTGCCAGTTCTCTTAGTACATTTTTGTCCTTATTATCGACAGAATAATCTTTTATTGGTTCAGGTAAGTCAAATTGTCCTAATTTCATTAGGGGGTACTGAAAAACTAATTCTTCCATTTATTATTTTTATTCTTGGGATTTTAAGAATTTAATATTTTTTTATAAATTTATTATTATAAAAATATAAACGATCAAATATGTTTAACCCTTAACTGCACCCATAGTAAGTCCTTTAATCATTTGTTTTTGTACAATTAATATAAAAATTAGTGCCGGTAACATTGTCATAGTACATGCCGCAGCCATAGGACCCCATGGAACATACCTATCAGTTAAAAAAAGCGAAGATGCAACAGGTGCAGTTAACACTTTTGAACCTGTAAGAATTGACGCAAAAAGGTAGTCATTCCATGCACCTAAAAAACTAAAAATCGACACGGCAATAAGCCCCGGTTTACTGATCGGCAGTATTATTTTAAAAAAAATCTGCCAATAATTACAACCATCAATTATTGCTGCTTCTTCAATTTCTTTAGGTACTTCTTTTAAAAAACTTATCATTTGCCAGATAACAAAACTTAATAAGAACGTTGTATAGGAAATAATAAGAGAATAATAGGTATCAATTAATTTTAACCTTGTAAAAATTATATAAAGGGGAAGAATTAATATTATTATTGGCAACATTCTTGATGATATTATGAATATTAATAATCCTGTTCCTCCAACCTTAAGCCTTGCTATACCATAAGCTGCCATTGAACCAAACAAAACTGCCAATATAACACTGGAAATTGATGCAACCGCTGAATCTCTAATTGCATATAAAAAATTGCTTCTCTGAATTGCATCTATGTAATTATTAATTGAAGGAGTGAAAATAAATTTTGGGGGATAAAATGCTATATCCTTATAGCTTTTAAAAGAATTGCTGATTATCCAATAAATAGGAAAAATTTCAAATGTTAAAAAAAGAATTATTAAGATAGTAATTATAATTAAATTTATCTTACTTATTCTCATTTAAGTTTCTTCCAGCAGGTTAATTTTTTTTATTGCAAATATAATAAAAATCATCATTATAATAAGCATGATAAAAGACATTGCACTAGCTTCACCCATTTCAAAATAACTAAATCCAGTTCTATATATACGGACAGTAAGTGTTTCGGTAGCTGTTCCAGGCCCGCCCCGTGTTAACATCCAAATCTGGTCAAATAATCTGAAAACATCCGAAGCTCTTATTAGAATTGCTACTCCCATTACCCTTTTTAACAATGGTATGGTTATTTTTGTAACAACTCTAAATCTGTTAGCTCCATCTACTAAAGCTGCTTCATATAAATCTTTAGGTTGCCCTAATATTCCAGCTAAAAGTATTATTACCATGAATGGAGTCCACTGCCATACATCCATAATAATTACTGCTAATAGGGCCCATCTTGAATTTGCAAGCCATACGGGACCTTCAATTCCAATAAGATTGAGCAAATAATTAATAACACCTACCCTTGGGTCATACATTAATTTCCATGTTAAACCAACGATTACTGGTGTTGCTGCGATGGGTAAAAGTAATACACTTCTTATGATTCCATGACCTTTAAAGCTATCTGAAAGAATTACTGCAATAATAATGCCAATCAATAGTTCCACAATAACTAAAAGTATGGTCAGTCCTATTGTTCTAATCAGTGCTTCAATGAATTCTTTTTGTTTGAATATTTCAATATAATTTTCAAATCCAATGAATTTTATATTATTATTAGGTTCGGTTAATTTATATTTTTTAAATGAATTGACAAATGCAAAAATAAGAGGATAAAGAGTAAATCCTGATATCAAAATAATTGAAGGTACAACAAAAACAAATCTGTTCAAATAATTTTTAATTTTATTAGTCCTCATAGCTAGATTTCACTTTTATAATCCCCAGGAATTGTTTTTAAACTTTCCCGGGGATTATTATTAATCTTAGTACTATTATTTAGTTAATGCACCTGCTATTTTAGCATTTGCAGCATCTAAAATTTCTTTTGCTGTTCCTGAACCAGCCAAATAATTTTGTACTGCTATCTTTAAAATATCATAAATTTGTGCAGCAGCTGGAGTATATGGTGAACCAAATGCGTTTCCATTGAGGATTTCTGCCATTGTTTTATAAAAAGGAAACTGCTTTAGAACTTCTGGATCATTTAGTGTAGAATTTCTTACACCTACTCCACCCATCCCACCAATTGTCCATAATTTGTCAATCTCGGGATTAGTCAGTACTTTAATAACCTGCCAAGCAGCGTCTTTATTTTTAGATGAATTAGAAACTGCATAGCACCAATATATATCCAGGCTATCTCTATTACCGTCATTGCCGCCTTTGGGCATAAGTGAATATCCTACTTTACCTACAACATTTGATAATTCCTGTAATTCGAAATATCCTGCAAATCCAGTCCAGTCTGCATACATTGCCAATTTGCCTTCTTTAAACATATCTGCTCTACCCATCATATCTAATTGTGGTGCTCCTTTAGGGCTATTTTCTTTATATAGTTTTCCAAGAAATTCAAGCGCGTTAATCCATTTATCAGAATTAAAAGTGGGATAACCATTATCTTCCCAATATTTCGCTCCAAAATTATGTGCTATTTGTACCAGATCATATGGAGTTGCCTGTGGATCATTTCCTGCAAAACTTGTTCCATATAAATTTTTATCTGGCCTTGTAAAGAAATTAGCAATATCCTTAAATTGGTCCCACGTTTCAGGTGGAGCAAGTTCATATCCATATTTTTCTTTAAAATTATTTTTTTCGGTTTCATTATTAAACAAATCTGTACGATAGAACAGCATATAAGGACCATCATGACCAGGGATTCCATATAGCTTTCCATCTACGGTTTGAAAATTAAGGACTGTTTGTGGATATGTATTAGGCCATCCATCTATAGGATCCTTTTCTAAATAGGAATCTAAAGGCATAAGGAAACCAGCTTTTATAAACTCAGGCATCCAGTCAGTAATAGTCCAGTAGATATCATAAGCACCCGCACCTCCAGCCTCAGCAATTGCTATTTTATCATGTAACGTACCATAATCAGCAAATTCGTAAACAAATTTAATATTCGAATTAGGATTTAACTCATTAAATTTTTTTTCAATCATTGGTGCAAGCGTATTTAATCCTCCAGCTAAAAACAATAGTTTTACTTCTACTGGCTTACTTTCAGTGGTTGTTGTTGCTGCTGTTGTTTCAACTGCTTTTGTAGTTTCAGTTGCAGAAGTAGTTTCTGCAGCGGCAGTTGTTTCAGCTGCAGCGGTTGTTGTAGTAGTTGTTTTGCAGCCGACTAGTGAGAAGGTTGCCAACATAGATATACCTACCAGCATTACTAACAACCATAATAATATTTTTTTCATTTCTTACTCCTTCTAATAATAATTTAATAAAGTACATTTTTAGATTTGTTTGTTAAAATTAACTTCTATCACAATCTGCTGATTCATAATATGAAGACAAACAAATCTAATCTTTTAATACTTATATAACACCTCCTTCTATTTACTAATTTCAAAACAAACATGCATCATATACTGGTTCATCCGCACAAAAATCAATAGGGATCCTGTCTGGAATTTGAAAATTGTAAGTTTTTATAACTCTTTCTCTCGGTATCATCTTGAACCTTTATTATATTTTTAAATACAATGGCCCAAAATTTTTACAGGCTCTAAAATCAGCACCTTCCAGATCTTTTGTGCCAAATGCGCTCCAGGTACTCGGCTTGTATATTTTTTCTTCTGCCACGTTATGCAGTCCAACAGGAATTCTTAACATTGATGCCAGTGTAATAAGTTCTGCTCCTATGTGACCATAGCAAACCGCAGCATGATTTGCTCCCCAGTTCTCCATAACATTATAGGTATTTTTAAATGTACCTTTGCCAGTTACTCTTGGTACAAACCAGGTTGTAGGCCATGTGGGATCAGTTCTATTATTTAAAGTTTTATGCACATAATCAGGTAACTGAATGGAATAACCTTCAGCTATTTGCAATACAGGTCCCAACCCTTTTATCAGGTTTAATCTAAACATTGTTAAAGGTATTCCACCCCTGGTTAAAAAATTAACCGAAAAGCCTCCTCCTCTAAAGTATTCAACTGAAGCCGGTCTGAATTGTGAATTTTCCAGACATTTTTTTACTTCTTCATCTGTAATTTCCCAATAAGGCTTTAATGCCGGATTACCGTTTATTTCCTGCAGTCCTGTTCCATCTAAACTTGCTGAACCTGAATTTGCAAGGTGTATAATTCCACTTTCTGCTTTGCCCCCCAGCTTATAATCAGTTAATCTTTTAACTGCCTCCGGACTCCAGAAAGTCCTGATATCAGCAAATATTTGAGCTGTATCGGTTAAAAGATGTCCAAAAAGCATAGAAACAGCATTAAGAGCATCATTTTCTGTAGCCACAATATACGGCTCTCTTATGCCATTCCAGTCAAAGGAGCTGTTTAATATGGTTTCCATAAAATCTCCATTTGGAAAATGGTCGGTCCATTGTCTTTGTCCCTGGAAACCGGCGGCAATAGCATTACGCCCTGAAACCTCTTCTCCGTAACCGATTTTATCCAGATTTGTATTTCCAACCATAAGATCTCTGGCAACTAAAGTCATTTTAACTGCAAATTCCCAATCATTATCCTTTTGTTCTCTTGATCTCTGGATTTTGGCCGGGTTATTATCTTTTCCTTCTTTGCAATATTTTTTAACCCATTCAATAGCTTTTTTATATTCTTCCCTGTCATATATCTCTTCATCAATTCTTCTTATAAATTCGCTCATATCAACATATTCGCATCTCATATCTAGGTAGTCTTCAAAAAAGTCAGGATTTACAATTGAACCGGCTATACCCATGGCAACATTTCCCATAGAAAGATAGGATTTGCCACGCATAGTAGCTACTGAAAGTCCGGCTTTGGCAAACTGCAATAATTTTTCTTTTACATCTAAAGGTATATTTGTATCATCCGCATCCTGTACATCTCTTCCATATATTCTAAACGCCGGAATACCTTTTTGACTGTGAGCAGCTAAAACTGCAGCAAGGTAAACTGCTCCCGGACGCTCTGTTCCATTAAATCCCCATATTGCTTTAGGGATAATAGAGTTCATATCCATAGTTTCTGACCCATAGCACCAGCAAGGTGTAACGGTAATAGTAAGTCCTACCCCTTCCCTTTCAAATTTTTCTTCAGCCATAGCAGCTTCTGCTACACCACCAATAGTAGTATCAGCTATCACACATTCCACAGGCATACCGTTTGAATGCTTTATATTCTTTGATAAAAATGCTGCAACAGATTTGGCCATACTCATGGTCTGACCTTCTAAAGATTCCCTTACACCTTTTCTTCTGCCGTCTATGGTTGGCCTTATTCCTATTTTCGGTAATGACCTGTTTAATATTCTTGGAGAGTTTATTTTCATAGTTTTTTATAACTTAATTATTATAAAAAATACTTTAAAATTTTATTTGTTAACGTATTCAAATGTATACGATTACATTTATAATAAAAAAAATTATTTTTGTCAATACTATTCACTTACTTTTTTTATAGAATCTCTTTCAATTAATCTTGTGTTTAATGTGATTATTAATTTTTCTTTTTCATAATTATTATTTTCAATATTTTTAATCAGCATTTCTGCTGCTGTAGAACCTAAATCATATACAGGTTGACTTATAGTTGTCAGTGGAGGTTCAACAATTTGAGCCCAATCTGAATCATCAAAGCCGATAACGGCAATATCATCCGGAATTTTAAGCCCAAGATTTTTAATTGTTAAAAGAACCCCAAGAGTCAGGTCAAGATTTGCCACAAAAATGGCCTGCGGTTTATTTTTATTTTCAAGTAACTCTTTTGCAAGCACAATTCCGCTTCTTTTTTTAAAATCTCTTATTTTTATAAAATCATCATTTCGTGCTATATTATTATCACTTAATGCTCTAAGAT